>JABFRX010000189.1 GCA_013140995.1 Alphaproteobacteria bacterium
GGTCTTGTTATTGTTCGCCTCGTTCGATTCTGGGACAATATTGCCGTTGTCAGCTCTGATCTTGAACGCATAGGCGCCGGGCGGGAACACGAGCGCCGGGAAGAATGCCAGCGCGTGGGCGTACGAGGCGCCTGGCGCCAGCATCGGCACTTTGACGGCGGCCTTGTTCGGATACGCCGGCATTTCGTACGGGGCGCCCGCAGGCCCGGGATCGGGACAGCCGCCCCCGCCGCGCGGCGGCGCGGGCTTGCGGCGTCTGCATTCGATGGTAACGACACTGATGCTGGCCGCCGCATCGCCGATGTTCGTGACTTTCACCGTACCGGTTGCAGCGTCGAAGTCTGCGATCAAGTCGATACCGGCGCTTGCCGTCGCGCTCATAGCGGCGAAGACGGCTGATGCGAGCAGGATGCGCTTCATGTCGTGAACTCCCTTGAGGCCTTGAGGCCGCGCCTTCACGTGGCACCTCGGACGCGGAGGCTCAATGGGCATCGGTCACACTTCGGCCGGAAGTGACCTTCAGGCGTGGAGGCGCACCGGCAATATTTCGTAGCCTTTTACGAAGCTTGAGCGGACGCGCTTGGGCTCGCCCACGACTTCGACGAAGCGCCAGCGCTTCATGATTTCTTCCCACACGATCTTCAGCTGCAATTCGGCCAGGCGGTTGCCGACGCAGCGGTGGATGCCGAAACCGAACGACAGATGCTGGCGCGGCCGTTCGCGGTCGATGATGAGGGCGTTCGGGTTTTCGATCACTTCGCCGTCGCGATTGCCCGAGACGTACCACATCACGACCTTGTCGCCCTTTTTGATCATCTTCGTGCCCAGCGCAATATCCGCCGTCGCCGTGCGCCGCATGTGCGCCAGCGGCGTCTGCCAGCGGATGATTTCCGGCACCATGTTGGTGATCAGATCCGGGTTGGCGCGCAGCTTGTCGTACTCGCCCGGGTTTTGATTGAGCGCCAGCACGCCGCCGGAGATCGAATTGCGCGTCGTGTCGTTGCCGCCGACGATGAGCAGGATGATATTTCCGAGGTACTCGTCCGGCGTCATGTTTCGCGTCGCGTCGCTGTGCGCCATCATCGAGATCAGGTCGCCGCGCGGCGGCTCGTTCACGCGCTCGTTCCAGAGCCGCGTGAAGTAGGCGAGGCACTGCATCAACTCCGCCTGGCGCTCCTCCTCCGTCTCGACCAGTCCGCCCTTGATCGGCAACGCGGTCGCAACGTCCGACCAGTGCGTGAGCTTGCGCCGCTCGTCGAACGGGAAGTCGAACAGCGTCGCCAGCATTTGGGTCGTGAGTTCGATCGATACGCGATCGACCCAATCGAACGTCTCGCCTACCGGCAGCGCGTCCAAAATCTTCGACGCCCGCTCGCGGATGATGGGCTCCATCAGAGCCAGATTGCCGGGCGAGACGATCGGGCTCACGGCCTTGCGCTGCACGTCGTGCTTCGGCGGGTCCATGGCGATGAAGCTAGGGCGGCGTAGATCGGGCCGCGCATCGCGAATGGTGATACCGCCAAGTGCCGCGTCGGACGAGAACACATGATGGTTCGTGTCGACGGCCATGATGTCTTGGTACTTCGTCACCGACCAGTACGGACCGAACTCGCTGTCGCGGCACCAATGCACTGGGTCTTCGGCGCGCAGGCGCTCGAAGGTGGGCCAATGCGTGTCGGTGCGAAACAGATCCGGGTCGCCGGGGTGCAAATCGGCCAACGGCGTCGCGAACGCCCGGGCTCGCGCATCTTGCTGCGTGGAACCGATGCCGCCGTCGCCCATGGCCGTTGCCTCCCCTTCAGTGCCGCTTCGTCGAGGGTATAATTGCCCGGATTTGCGCTATAGAGAAGGGCATTCGACATCAGGAACTTACATGGAACTCATCCTCATCCGCCACGGACGGCCGGAACGTAGCGAGGCGACGGCCGATCCGCACCTCAGCCCGCTTGGCCACGACCAAGCCGCGCGCGTCGCGCGTTCGCTCGGCGGCGAAAACGTTGACGCGGTGTGGTCCAGCACGATGCGGCGCGCCGTCCAAACAGCTGAACCGTTCGCCGCGCAGGCGGGTCATACGATTCGCGAACACGCGGGCATCGTTGAGTTCGACCAGGCGGCCGGCACCTACATCCCGACCGAGGAGTTGAAGCGCGAAAACTTCGCGCTGTGGCAGTCGATGGCGACGGGCGGCCACGGCGTGGACATGATCGCTTTCCAAGCGCGGGTGGTGAACGGGATGGAGGAGATTGTTGCAGCGCACGCAGGGCACCGCGTCGCCGTCTTTTGTCACGGCGGCGTGATCAACATGTGGGCGACGCACGTGTTGGGTATGGCGCCGCGCATCTTCTTCGGGGCGGACTATACGAGCATCAACCGCTTCGTGTGCGCCCGCGCAGGCCAACGCAGCGTCGTCAGTTTGAACGAGCGCGCGCACTTGCGCTGAGCGTGCCGGCCAACATACCGTTGCGGCTATCCGCTGGAGGCCGCACGATGCATCTGCCCGAACTGATGGACGAGGTGACGCCCGCGTGGCTGCAGCAGGCGGTTGGCGATCATCCGGCGTTTCGCGGCAAGCGCATTGTCAGCGCGCACGGCACGCCGGTCGGTGAAGGCATCGGCCAGATGAGCGCGATTGCGCGCGTCGAACTCGGCTATGACGGCGAGGCCGGACCGAAGAGCGTGGTGGTCAAATTGCACACGCCGTTTCAGGCGATGCGCAATGTCGGCCTGCGCTATGAAATGTTCGTGCGCGAGACCGCGTTCTACCAAACGCTGGCCGCGGAGGTGACGGTCCCGATCCCCGCGATCTATTTCGTCGCGTGGGATGCACCGACGGCGCGCAACGCAATGGTGATGCAGGACATGTGTACCTGGCATTGGCCCGACCAGCTGACAGGCGCAACGCAAGCCCAAGCCGAAAGTTGCATCGACGCGCTGGCGAAGCTCGGCGCGCGCCATTGGGGCGCGGACTTCTCGGCCTACCCGTGGCTGCCCGATACGCATCAGCCGGTGTTGAAGCAACTCGCCGACGACTACGCGCAAGTCGTGCCGCTGACGTTGCAACGCTTGGGCGCGTTTTTGTCGCCCGAAGAACACTCTGCGGCTGTGCGCATCGCGCGCAACATGGATTGGATCGGCGACGCGATCGCCAAGCCGCCGCAAATTCTTACGCACTATGACGCAAGGCTGGAAAACTTCGTGTTCCGCGACGCCAACGCGCGCGAGTTCGCGCTGATCGACTGGCAACTGGTCGCGCGGCTGCGGCCCGGTTGGGACGCCGGCTACTTCTTCGGATCGAGC
>JABFRX010000078.1 GCA_013140995.1 Alphaproteobacteria bacterium
ATATGACGCCACACACCATCGCTGTGCTCGAAGAATTGTTGCAAAACGCTTCTAGCGGCTACCTGCTCTTGCTTAGCAACAGCTCGGCAAACACGAAGCAATTGCTCTTCACTTGCTAAGCAATTGCCGCCTACGTTGATGTAGTGGTCGAGTAGCAAACGGTATGCTCCAACCTCCGTCATCGATAGGTGCGCCGTTGTATTGGCGACCTTGTTCCAGAAGTCGGACATCAGCGAGCCCTTCCGAACTTGACCGAAAGACCTGGGCCAAACCACGTGACGAGCAGCGCGCCATATCGGGCGCGAATCTCTTCGACCGCGAACGTGCTTGGCACCATCAGGGCAGAGCCAGATAACCCGGCGTCGGCGAACCAAGCGAGCCAAGCGTCTTCGCCGACTGCCTCACGGAACGCCGCCCATCGAGCGTGCGCTGCCTCCCAACCCGGATCGCGCGGACGTCGCGCGCGTGCTAGTCGAGAGGCCACCCGCGCCCCCTCGCCTCGCTAATCGCGTTGTCCATGAGCTGGGCGAAGTCGGCGACCTTGTCGATCCCGATCGTCACGCCTTCGCGCGTCGGCTTCTCGGTGCCATCGATATCGACGAACCAGTGCCGAAGGTCGAGGTAGTTCGTGCCGCGATGTTGGCTCAGCGCCAATCGAAAGAATTTGCCGCGCGACTTTGTAATCCGACCGATCTCGAAATCCTGCGCGCCATCCGACGCGCGAGGTACAACCCGACGACGGCCCTTGTCAGCCTGTGCGAGTTGGTCTATGCGAACTGCCGTCATCGCTTCTCTCCAAGTGATGATGAATCAAATTGGACCGCTGCTTCTGCCGGAGCAGCGGTCCTTGTTGTTTTGGGGGCATCACGCGGCCAGTGGTTTCATCTTGGTCGCGTAGCTGGGCATCGTCGGCAGCGAGCGCATGAAGGCCACGCGGTCGGCGACGAGGATGCGTGTGGCGGTGCCGACTTTGACGGCCTTGAGGTCGCCGCGGTGGATCAATCTGTAGATTTGCGGACGGCTCAGTTTCAGGGCCGCGCACACCTCAGCGATAGTCTCGAACTGGTCTTGCATTGCCGTCCTCCGTGTAACTGGACGGGTCCTGATGTAGTGCAGACCTTCGGCGTCCGTCTGTTACAAAGCGGAACTGCTCACTTTTGTAACATCTTCAACCGGGCGCGCCGGATGCTCTGCGCGAGAGCGTTGATGCGCGTTTCGTGGGATCGGGTTGGGTCCTTCGGCCGCTTGTTCTTTGGGGTCGCGGACATGCGCCGCACGTGATCTAGCGCGAGAGCATAGCGGGCCGCGCCGCGGACGCTCTCCTCAGGACAATCCTTCATCCAGAACAGCGCGTCAGCAACGCGGGATCCGTCCGCAGATGATGTCTGCCGAGGAATGCGTTTGAGAGCCACGGCCTGCTCCAGAAAGTGGAGCGCGCCCCTGCGATCGCCGCGCTCGTATGCTGCCTCAGCCTTTCGCCGCAACTGTTCTCGACGCTTCGGAATCGTCAATGGCGCACGTCCCCTATGGGTCATCGTCCACGCTCCGCGAGCTTGATGACCTTGGCGCCGCCGGCGCACCACGTCGCCCAGTCGTCCATGAGCTTCTTGCGCTTCGCGAGGAAGTCGGTGCGCTTGTAGGCTCGCTCGGCCTTGCTCTCGACGATGTGCGCCAAGCACGCTTCGGCCACCTCGCGCGGCGCGTTCGTCTTCTCCGCGGCCCAATCGCGAAAGGATGAGCGGAAGCCGTGCGGCACGGCGCCGACTTCCATGCGCTTCATCAACGTCAGCATCGCCATGTTGCTCAGCGGCTTGCCGGGGCTGTGCTCGAATAGGAATTCGCCCTTGCCGCTGTGTGCCGCGTTGCGTGCGTCCAAGATTTCTAGCGCGCGTGCCGACAGTGGGACAACGTGCGGCTTGCCGGATTTCATTCGCTCGCCGGGGATCGTCCACGTCGCGGCCTTTGCGTTTACCTCCGAGAGCCGCGCGCCCAGCGTCTCGTTCGTGCGCGTCGCTGAAAGGATCAGCCATTCGAGCGCGCCCTTCGTGGCGTCCATCGCGCCCGTGGCGTGCATGTCGCGAATGAAGCCCGGCACGTCGGTGTAGGGTAGAGCGGTGTGATGCTTCGGCGCGTCGCTCTGCTTCGCCAGCGCGGTGCCCAGCTCGCGCGTCGGGCTGGGTGTCGTTCTCCACCCTCTTACTTTGCTCCAATCGAGCACGATACCAATGCGTTGGCGGACGCGACGTGCGGTCTCCGGCTTTGCGGTCCATATCGGCTCAAGCACGCTTAGGACTTCGTCCGGGCCGATGGTATCGACTCGCATTCGGCCGATCGAGGGGAACGCGTAAGCCTCTAGCGTCGCGAGCACCTGCTTCTTGTGCTTCTCATTTTTCCATGAGGACTTGCGACCTTCGAAGAACTCGCGGGCGGCCTTCTCAAACTCTGGTGACTCGCGCACAGCGAACGGGTCGCCACCGTCGCGCGCGACCTTGCGCAGATTGCGCGCCTTCTCGCGCGCTTCGCTCAAGGTGACGTCGCGGGTTGATCCCAGGCCTTTGTCACGGCGCCGGCCGTCCTGCTGGTAGCGAAAGACCCAGCGGCGCGACGAGTCGTCCACGAGCACGTAGAGCCCGCCGCCGTCGCTGTGGCGGCCAGGACCAAGGCGCTTGACGCTCAGCGGTGTAAGCTGATGCTCGGGATGCTTCTTGCGCTCCCCGTCCCTCATCTCGTCCCTCAAATTATCGCGACCACAGTGCTGCAGTCAGAGACGGTCAGAGATGAAAAAGCGAACAGAACCCGCTGTTTTCCACAGCATTGTGTATTCGCAGACACACGAGGAAACGGCCAGAAACAGCGGTTAGGAAGCCTCCGGCTCCGCCACTCAAGCGCAGAAGTGCGCCGAGGTTGGCCCAGAAATACGACTTGGCCCTAGTCGCGGTCGCAGTCAGCCGGGCCCCGCCCATTGCGGTCGACCCACCCCCACGCCGGCGACTTGATGCCTGCCGAATGAAGGTGTTGGAACCTTCAACCGGCTGCGAACGTTAGTTCGGAGCTGGAAGCAAGGTGCGCTCATGACGTTTGTCCTTAAGCCTCTGCCTTACGACAAGTCTGCCCTATCGCCGACGATATCGCCGACGACGATGGAGTTGCATTATGAAAAACATCATCGCGGCTATGTCGAGAAGTTAAACAAACTGACGGCTGACACGGCGATGTCGCGTATGCCACTTGAACGCATTGTCGAGACGGCTTGGGGGGATCCGAACGCGACAAGCATTTTCGACAATGCGGCCCAGATTTGGAACCACGACTTTTTCTGGCAGTCGATGAGCCCAACAGGCGGGATTCGAAGCATCGGCCCGTTGAGCAGCCGCATCGATGCCGCGTTTGGCTCCTACGAAGCCTTCGAACGAAAGTTCGTGGAGAATGCTGGCGCTCAATTCGGCAGCGGCTGGATTTGGCTTGTCGTCGAGGCCGGACGGCTAAAAATCATGACGACTGGCGACGCGCTTACGCCCACCGTTCTGGGCCTGCGCCCGTTGTTGACCTGCGACCTGTGGGAGCACGCATACTACCTCGATTACCAGAACGACCGCGAGAAGTTCGTTCGCGCTTTCCTCGCACGCTTGGTCAACTGGGGGTTTGCGGCGGAACAGTTGGGGTTGGCAATGGGCGAATCCCGTTCGCCGGAGAGCGTTCGCGCGTAACCCGCGGGAACCAATTCGCAATGGCGGGGTTGTCTCCTTAGCAGATTCCCAAAGGAGGAAAGCTTCATGACAACTATTATTGAACGGCCGAGCGGCGGCAACGACGGTAGCATTGCCTTGATAGCTCTCGTTGTTGGCGTTGTTGCAGCCGGGGTGATCGGAATGTTTGCCTTCGGCGTGTTCGACAGACCGCCTTCAGAGACGAATGTGACGATCGAAACGCCCGCGGCGCCTACGGTGCCAACGCCTGAGCAAACGGCGCCGGCCGAGGCGCAGCCGGCACCGGAACCGATGCCGCAAACGGAACCTGTTCCGCCGGCAAACTAGAGTCCGATCGCGCGGCGTTCAACAGCGCTCGAGACCAGCGAGGCCCATCCTTTGCGGCGTTTATCGCGATGGATGGGCCACGTGCGTTTTAAGACAGCCGGGAACTCGGACCCACGCAACCAATGCAGCATGGCGGCGTTCCCTCCTAACCTAACAAGAAGGAAAACACTTATATGAACAAATACTCACATAGGCTTGTCGCCGCCGGCGCATTGTTCGCAGCCGGTACATTCGCGATGGCAGTCCCCGCCGTTGCGCAGGACAGGGGCGAGAGCACGTTCTCCGTCACCCTGGGCAACGCGGTCTTCGGATACTCCGACGGCTACTACGACAACGATCGGCGTTGGCACAACTGGCGTGATGACAACGAACGCGATTGGTACCGCCGGAACAACGGTCAAACATATCACGATATGGACCGTTACGACGATCGGGACCAGGCTCGCCGGGGATGGCTTGACCGCAAACGTTCAGATTGGCGTAGCGACAGAGGTGAAGGCGACTTCTCCGTCTCGCTCGGCAGCGTCGTGTTTGGCTACTCCGACGGCTATTACGACAATGATCGCCGCTGGCACGATTGGCGTGACGGCGAGCGCGATTGGTACCGTCAGAACCGCCGCGACACGTACTATCAAATGGGCCGTTACGACGACCGCGATCAATACCGTCGCGGATGGCTTTCCGGTAGCCGCAACGACTGGCGCAATGACAGGCGTCGTGGCGACTTCTCCGTTTCGTTGGGCGGCGTCGTGTTGGGTTACTACGACGGCTACTACGACAACAACCGCCGTTGGCACCGCTGGCGTAGCAACAACGAGCGGAACTGGTACCGCCAGAACAACCGCGACTCCTACTTCCACATGCGCCGCGCACGCGACCGGGACCAATACCGTCGCGGCTGGTGGCAGGGAAGACGTCAAGATTGGCGCGTGAGCGGCGGAGGAAACGACTTCTCCATCGTGCTCGCCAACGTGGTGTTCGGATATTCCGACGGCTACTACGACAACAATCGCCGCTGGCACGGCTGGCGCAACGATGGCGAGCGCGATTGGTACCGCCAGAACCACGGACGGACGTATTACCAAATGCGTCGTGACGGCGACAACCATCGCAACCGCCGCGACTGGCGCGAAGGGCGCCGCGACAACTGGCGCGACGACGACGATCGTAACTAGCTAGTCGCAAGTGCATGCGTGGAACCCCGGCGACCAGATCGCCGGGGTTTCTTATGGGATCGTTAGTGTCGCGAGATGTCAGGCGGGAGCACAGCGTGCGTCGATGCGTCTGAGCAGGTCTAGGAACTCGTCGGGAGTGGGTTGATCGACAATGTAGTTGAAGATCGTCGTCAACTGCGTTTCCTCAAGCAGGCGGCCGTACCGGCGCCGCTCTTGGTCACCGCGCACTGTCCGCGTCCCGTCGGTGGTGCTTCCTAATAGATTTTTATCTTCGCTCACTTAAGGCCCCTACGCGAGTTTCTCATCAGTGACTCAACTTTGCCGCCACCCTTCACAACGCAGGATAGGTGGTTGGGTTCCCGGCGAGACACAAAAATCCTGGGGCCTCGGGGGAAGGCGTGGCCGAGGCTCAGACGGCTTGGTTGTCGGCGACTGCCGGGGTGTCGACTGCGCCGTTGCGGGTGGCAGGGATAAAGCGACGCCACCAAACCACGCGCTCGACAGTGGTCTCGCTGAGCGCCTGCTCGGCTGCGAATAGTTTCTCCATCCCCGTTTTCTTGCCATCGAGGTTCGTTTCGTTTTCGGCGAGTAGAAGGATAGCGAAAGGCTCAAGGCTCGGCACGTGCCGGGCTACGGCGGAGAACAAGATGAGGACAGGGACCGCGACAACGGCCGCAAATGGTCCCGACAGCCAGCCGAACACTGCGACCGTCAGAAATACACCGAGCGAACTAACCGCGATCCGGCGCGACACAAGCCATGGCGTCACGAAGGTGGATTCTACGAAATTTATGACGACCAGCGCCACAGGCGCTACCAACGCTTCGCCGATCGACGGTGCGGCGACCAATTGTGTCAGCGCGCACAGCGCAATCGTGACCGTGGGACCGACATAGGGAACATAACTCGCGATACCGAAGGCCACGCCCCAAACCACTGCATAGGGAACGCCCAACACCGTGAGTGCCAGGGCAGCTGCAACTGCAACGCCTGCGTTGATGATCGTCATGATGAAGAGATAGTGGGACACCTGCGAAAGGGACTCATTCATGATCCGCGCAACGCGCAGCCGCTGCTCGCGTCCCGACGGCAGAAGTATGATCCGCTTGCGGTACGGCTCGCGCACCGCGATCAGAAAGAGCGCCAACACGAACGCGTAAAGTGCTTGCCCCATGACCTTTGGTGCCAACTCCATCACGGCGCCCCCGGACGATTGTGCCGGGACAACAGCTTGTGTGGCGCTATCGCCGCCCGGGATCTTACTCATTTCGTCAAGCTTGTCTGTGGCGGCCTGGACGGCACCCAGCCACTCCTTTACGGGGCGCGCCTTGCGCTCGATGGTACGCGCAATCTGCGGCGCATCTTTGACTAACTCGGATAGACCCGGTGCGACCGCCACCGCGGTGCCCGCAATGATCGCGCCGATGCTTATTATGACGACGATCGAGGCCGCGATGGTCGGCAAACCCAGCCGCTCAAGACCCGCGACGATGGGTGCCAATGCCAACGCAAGCACGACACCGGTTGCGGTGGGCATCAGAAAATCTTGCATGGCCCAGGCAGCGGCGCCGCAGGCGATGACGGCAAGGATGACCAATGAGATGCGGGCGGAGCGGGGAAAGCCCGCCTCTCCCGGTTCGGGGGGCGTAGCTGGAGCGGCTTTTCGTTCTTGTGGCTTTTGGCTCATCGCCGATCCGTTCCCCGTCAGACTTCAAACGCGCGAGTCGCGTTTTGGTTCCTCTCTCTTTGCGACCACGCAGCCGTGACAGAACTTTTGCTGCGCATGCGCGTTGTACTCCCGGAGGTCGCAGGCAATGAGACTACGTGCACTGTCCCGGCATGAGGCTTTGGTGGATCTCGGGTGCCACTTGAAGTCGACCGGATATAGTTTTCGGGCGCCTACGCCCGCGACGCATGCCCTGGTGAACGCACGACCGGAAAACCAGATCGCGAGGTCGCTGACCGACATTTTCGGCTGGGGTCGACCGTTTCGCACCCGGTTGGTGTCCGAGGACATATTGACGATGCTCGAAGCGGTCGGGGCCATTGAGACCAGTGGCGATCTCGCGCGGAGCTTGGTTCGATACTCCACGCTCGACAACCTCTTGTTCGTGCACTCTGCCTATCCCACGAACGACAACGATGCCGTGTTTTTCGGACCCGACACCTACCGGTTCGCCCGACTTCTGGGTCAGAAACTCGGTGAAGCGGAAATGCCTGGTAGCATTATCGACATCGGATGCGGCTCGGGAGCCGGCGGGATATTCGCCGTCTCGCGCCCGGCTTGCCGGCCGGACGTGGTGCTTAGCGATGTGAACGAGCACGCGCTGAGCCTTGCGCGCGTCAACGCCGAATTGAACGGCGTACGAACGGCGCAATTCGTTCGCAGCGACGTGCTTTCGGATGTCGAGGGTTGCGCGGACCTCATCATCGCCAATCCGCCCTACTTGTGCGACCCCGCTCGGCGTCTTTACAGACATGGTGGGGAGCGCGGGTTCGAACTGTCGCAACGGATTGTCGAAGAAGGGGTGGCGCGGTTGAACGCAAACGGCCGCCTCATTCTCTATACGGCGTCCCCCGTCGTCGATGCGGTCGACCAGTTCTTCGAAACGATCGAACCGTATCTGATGAGCACGGGCAATCGCTTTGTTTATGAAGAGATCGATCCCGACGTGTTCGGTGAGGAGCTGACGATGCCGGCCTATGCGCATGTGGATCGGATCTCGGTCGTTGCGCTCACCGTGTTTGCGGCGGGGGCTTGATGGAGCAGAACATGGCGTTGCACAACGAGTGTGCCGCTCTGGAGGGGCCAGCGTTCGAGCGTGCACAAATTTATTTGGCGCGCTTCAATCGCTTGCGGCTAACCCCGACGGCCGGGCCGCCGCGTAGCGGTGAATCTGAGGAACATTTTCTGCGGAAGGAGGCGGCATTCATTGAAGCGGCGCTGAGCAAAATTAGGCCGCTGATACATGATGTTCCGGCCGACGCCGGAAAATTCGTCGATTGGTTCGAGGCGTTGCGCGATAGCGGTCCGGGGCAGGAGGATGCGTTGTTCCCGTGGCTGGCCTCGCGCGCAAGCTTGGAGGAGATGAAGTGGTTTTTGCAGCAAGAGGCGGCGGGCGAAGCCGGCTTCGACGATCTGGTGGCGCTCACGCAGATCAAGATGCCCCAACGTGCGAAGCTCGAGATGGCTCGAAACTATTGGGACGAAATGGGGCGCGGTACTCCGGCCGGGATGCATGGACTCATGCTCGAGCGCCTAGTCGAGCATTTTGAGATCGTTCCGGAAATTGAAACGACCGTTCCCGAAGCGCTTGCGATTGGCAACGTCATGTTGGCGCTTGCCTGTTCGCGTCACTATGCGTTTCTGTCGGTTGGCGCGCTTGGCGCGATCGAGATGACGGCACCCTCGCGCGTGCGCTTCGTCGATATCGGGCTGAAGCGTCTCGGCGTGCCAGCGTATTACCGAACGTACTTTGCGCTCCACGCTACCCTCGACGTGAAACACTCGCAGTCATGGAATCGCGAAGTCATCTATTCGTTGGTGGCCGAAGACGAGCGCCGCTCTGCGGCGATCGCGGAGGGCGCGGTCCTTCGGCTCTGGTGCGGTCAACGGTGTTTCGAGCGCTACCGCAATCGATTCGGTGTACGCGTCGATGCACATTGCGCCGCAATTGCACCACGTGAGCACGCATGAGACCGCAATCCGCTTCGTCCAACATGACCTGCGCGGAAGCGAATGCGGACGAATACGAACGGGTCGCGCCGATCGATCGTTTGCCGAAATGGCTACTCTGCATGCCGTTGGTTGCGCAGTGGCTATGGCTGGGCTTGAAGTATCGCAGTTTCACGCTTCCGTCAGCACTGAATCCACAGATCGAGACCGGAGGACTGGTAGGCGAATCGAAGCTCGCGTATCTCAGCCGCATAGATCCCACTTTCGCCCGTTGTGTCGCGCGGACCGCAGCAGTGTCCGCCGGTGGCGACGCAGAGGCCGTGCGCCGGCAATTGGATCTATCGTATCCGTTGATTGCAAAGCCCGATGTCGGTTGGTGCGGGTATGGTGTGCGGCGGATCGACAATGCGCTGGAACTAAATGCCTATGCGACTGCGTTTCCAAAGCCGGAGCAATTCCTTATTCAAGAATTGATCGGCGGCGCGCACGAGGCAGGAATTCTCTACGTTCGCCGGCCCGGTGAAGCGAGCGGCCGGGTCGAAGCGATGACGATCAGGCATTCACCGCACGTGGTCGGCGACGGCCGATTGTCTGTCTCCGACCTCATCGCGCGAAGTCCACGCATGGCACGCAAGTCGGCTGTTTATGTTCGGTGTATGAGCGCCCAAGAAGCGTTGCGTGTACCAAGCCGTGGAGAGCGCGTCGCATTGACGACCGTCGCGTCGGCCCGCGTCGGCGGTCGATACGAAGATGCGACCGCGCTTGTGACGCCGGCGCTAGATAGAATAGTCGACGGTATCTCTCGCTCGATGGGGGAATTCCACTATGGCCGCTACGACGTGAAGTTCGATTCTTTGCAACGACTGCGCGACGGGCACTTCGTCATTATCGAAGTCAACGGCGCCGGCTCGGAAGCTATCCAGTTCTGGGATTCGCGGTTGTCGTTGGGATTGGCGTTCCGCGGCGTGTTTCGAAAGCAACGAGAGTTGTTCGCGCTGGCCGACATTATGCGCGAACGCGGTTTCAGGCCGATCAGCGTATTTGCACTGGCCTCGGCGTTCATGCGGCAACGACGCCTGATCAAGCGGTACGCGCCTTCGAACTGACTCTGGAACTTTTGTGCCGCCAGGGCGTTTGTTTTTCAGGAAGAATTCGCTGCAAGCGCAACGGGAGTGCACCTCATGCCGGACGTCGAAAGCGTCGAAAAGAAGAAGGTTAACCCCAGCGTCAGCTACAGCCACCCAAGGGACGTGGTGCGTGACGAAACTCTGACGCGCGAGGAGAAAGTCGCCATTCTCCGCGAGTGGCACTACGACGCCGTGCGCTTGCAGGAGTCTGCGGGTGAAAATATGACGGGCGGCGAACCAGATCGGCTGAGCGCGGTTTCGAATGCGCTGCTCGAGCTTGGTATCTCGCCCGTGGCGGAATCCGATCCGCACGCTCCCGAAAAATCATAAGGTTACGCCGAATACTAAGTCGCTCATTTGTGCCGCGCTAGGTCTGCGAGCCGCCTATCAAGTCTGTCTTCTCGAGAATCGAATTCTCGACTTCAAGACCAAGGCGGCGCGCGGGATCGAAGCTGGCCGGATTAAGAGCATCATCGATCCGCGCTTGGCCGACCGCGTGCGACGTGAGGCGGTGAAATTCGTCGACGAGTTGAAGCGCGCGGTATAGGTATCGGTGAACAACGTCGCACTCGGGACCGGGACGACGTTGCTCGTGCTTCAGCGATAGAAAATGTGCGCGCCGATCTGAGCGACCTTGACCATGTGTGTGTGGCCCAATACCGCGTCACGTAGCTGGCGTAGTAGTTTGTGGTGCCGCGCGCGATCGCCGCTCCCTTTGCCGCGGGTGCGCTTCGCCGCCTTGGCGATGTGCTTACCGTGCGGTCACGCACGGCATCAGGGCGCGGTCGTATGTGAAGGAGAACTGGCAGCCGGTCGTCCGGCGATGCGACACCGCGCTTGGTGCGCTCGATGCGGGAAATGGTCGAAGAGAAGGGGACGGATCATCTCCGTCCCCATTACTTTTAGCCAGAGATGTTATTCGGCCGGCGTGTTCGAGATCGTGCTCGTGCGCGTGGTGCGCGTTTCGACAGTGCGGTCAACGGGCGCGCCCGACATGTCGCGGGCCGCCATCCGGTCACGATCCATGCCCTTGTACTTCAACATGATCGTTTCGACCGCTGCTACGTCGCCGTCCGGCACACGCACCGAAACTAGCGTGCCGCCGCTTTTGATGCGATCGACGTAGATTTGCGCGTCGTCGTTGTCGACGCCGGCACCGACCAACGCGCCGATCAATCCGCCACCGGACGCACCGACTGCGGCGCCTACCGCCGTCGTAATCAGCCAGCCTACGCCGAGCAGGGGGCCAAGGCCCGGGATGACGATGGCGCCCAAGCCTGCGAGAAGACCCGCGCCGCCGCCCAACACGCCGCCGATCACCGCGCCGTCGCCGACGCCGGATTCGGCCATGTTGTTGTCGACAGTGCGGTCGCCGGCGCTGCGTTGCGCGCTTTGGCCTTCCACCCTGTTGGTGACGATGCTGATCTCTTCGCTGGGTACGCCCAAAGCTTTGATGTCGCGTACTGCTTCGGATGCGTCGTTACGATCGTCGAACAAGCCATTCACTGTGGTTGTCATATCGTTCTCCAAAATGTTGTGTCGCGAGCTTCGCGAGATGTGAAGGTCACCAGTCTTGATCGACCTTGTAGTAGGAGTAGGACTTGTCGCGGATTTCACCGTCGTGCTTGGTGAGATCGCTGATGTCGTAGGTCGGTGCCGATTTCAGGATGTCCTTCGTCATCGGTACGACGTATCCGCCCTTGTCCTCGTCGTAGTTCAGAAGCGACCAGGGAACGGGGTGATACTTTTCACCCAGTCCTAAGAATCCGCCGAAGCCCAGGACGGCGAACATGATCTTGTTCGATGTCTTGTCGAGGATGATGTCCTCGACCGTCCCAATCGACGATCCTTCCTTATTGTAGACGGAAGTTCCCGTTACTCTTGACGCTCGTATCGCGCGCGTATGACCAGTTTCCGTAGGCATGTGTAAATCTCCTTTTCAGCCGAACTTTGATAGAACGTGCGCCGTAGACGCGGGTTCCGTGCGGCTGTGGGAAAATTTCGCCGTGCTATCGCGTTTTGCGTTTCATCGCGTCGCTCATGCCCAAAGCGGCAGCGCATGCGACCGCCATCAGCGGATGTTCCTTCGCCAACTGCGTGAGCGCCGAGACCAGCGCGTCTTGAGATTGAACGGGCGCTGCCGCGTGAAGCGGCGCCAGGGTCGGCGAGCGCCAGTGCACGATTGCCAGATAGATTGCAGCGGCGGCACCGACCGTGAGAAAGAGGATGATTGCCGTCAGCGCGGCTGCTGCAGGCGCGTCGGCGATCGGCAGCAGTAGTAGGTAGACAGCCACGCCGCAGAACGCGACACCCGTGCCGACCAGGGTGACGGCAATGACAACCAGAATTACGCGGGCGATCATAGCGACACTAGATGTTGGTCGCGCATGATCGCCCGGGGAGTTCAGCGACGGAGCAACGAGCCGATGAGGGCGCCGGCGCCCATCGACAGTGCGATGGCTGCGAGGGGCTGCGTACGGATCGCACCACGAACCGACTCGGCGCCGGCCTCACTCCAAGTTCCGACTTGCTCCGCAGCGTCGCCCGCGGCTTCGGTTGCGTTCGAAAATCCCGTTGAAGCTTCTTGCCCGAGGCTGTTCAACAACTCACGAACGTTGTTTTGCAACGAGTCGAAGTCGCCCTTCAAAGCGCTGACCCGGGCGTCCAGATCGTTGCCATTCTTGGCTTTCTTGCGTGAAGGCGATTTTGCGTAAGCCATGTTTGGAAATCTCCGTTCTTCGTGCCCATCGGCGTGAATGCTGGTCTTGGTAACGCCGCTGCGCGAGATTGGTTCCCGCCCGGAAGGAGGGCGAGAGCTCGGAACCGCCGGCTCATGTGCGCGTTTCGTTTGCTGAAAATAAGGGATGGAAGGCGTCATGAGTTTGGGAACTATTCTGCTGATTGTGTTGGTGCTTCTTTTTATTGGCGCCATACCATCCTGGTCGCATAGCCGCGATTGGGGGCTTTTCCCCAGTGGAGGGTTGGGTCTGGTGGCTATCGTTGTGTTGGTTTTGGTTCTGGCCGGCGGCCTCTAGGTGGGAACCTTTTTCCGTACGCGGACGTTAGCTTGGCATCACCAGGAGATTGAGCGATGTTGAAGAGATTGATGTTAGGCGCAGCGGTCGCGGTCCTCGTGGCCGGTTGTGCAAGCGACAGAATGTACAGCGACGGTCCGGGGCCGGGCCCAGGGCCAGGCTATCAGAACTCCAGCCGCTATGACGGTTGCAACGACAACGCTGCCGTTGGGACGGTCGTGGGCGCGGTCGCCGGCGGTGTCATTGGTAATCAGTTCGGCAAGGGCAGCGGAAACACCGCGGCGACGGTCGGCGGCGTTATTCTGGGTGGCATCGCGGGCAACGCGATCGCCAGGGATGCTTGCCGGAACGAGCGGGCGGACGCTTACTATTACAACCGCAGCTACTACGACGCATTCGAGCAGCCGGAATACGGGCGGCGCTATGAGTGGCGCAACCCGCACAATGGCAACTATGGCTATGTAACGCCGACGCGCCGGTCGGAAGGCCGCCGGGCGGGCTATGGCCGTGAGTGCCGTGAATTCAGCCAGATCGTTTACGTCAACGGCCGCCAGTACGAGGATGTGAGCGTGGCGTGCAGGGACGATAATGGAAGCTGGCGCATCGTCACGCGGTAAGATTGATTCAGGCAGAACGCACTGCAGCGATCGCGGGCAAACCCGCGATCGCTGTTTTTCTTGACGACGAAGTCAGGGGATCGGCGGCTCGGCGTTTGCCGCGAAGTTCAACCCGACGACGGTGCCGCCGGCGTCGCCGTTACGGATCGTCATTTCCCCCGAGAGTTGTTGTGCTAGCGCCTGCATGAGCCGGTCGCCGGTAGCAGTGTCTGCGTTGGGTTGGTCGAGACCGTTCCGGTCGTCCGCAATGACAAGGTTCATTCGCCCGTCGGCGGCCGGCTGCAACGATACCGAGATATGACCGACGGCGTTCCGTTGCGGGCTTCTGTGACTGTACGCACTCGTCATCGCTTCGTTGACGAACAGCATCAATGGAACCGCCGTGTCGCCGCTCACTTTGCAGCGGGCTAGATCCACGCTAACGGTCAAGTTCGCGTGTGCTTGATCGGAGTGTTTTTGCACTTGCTCGATCGCTTCCGACAGCAGCGGCTTCAGATCGACGGCACCATTGAGATCCACCTCGTAGATCGCGCGGTAAGTGAGCGCCAGCGAGTTGATCCTTGCGCGCGCCTGGTCGATGGCCCCCCGCGCATCGGGGTCACGCAGTTGGTTGGACTGCAAGTTCAGAAGGCTCATAACGATCTGGAGCGTGTTCTTAACGCGGTGGTGAACCTCTTTGACCAGCAGTTCCTTTTGCGCCAGCGCCTCCTTGAGGCTGCGATCCCGTGCTTGGACGGCTGCGGCCATGTCCTCAAGTGTTGCGCCCAGGACTTGAAATTCGCGTGGTGCTTTATTGAGCGCTTGTGGGCGTATCGCATAGTGTCCCTTGCCATAGGCCACCGCCATACGGCCCAGCGTGTCGGTCCATTGAATGACCAATCGATTCGTCGCCAGCCAGATTGCAAGCGACGCAAGCAGGATCATCAGCACCGGCAGCAACAGGTCGACTGCAACGGACATATAGGAGAGACGCGTCAACTCGCTATCCGGCATCGCAAACCCGACGTAGTACTCGTGACGCAGAACGGGTGCGATCGACAGCGACCAAGGCTCACCATCGGGCCCAGTGGAGGAGATCATGCCACCGTTCCCCTTCGGAAGGGCGGCCCCGCCCGCGAAGACGATGGGCGCGATCTTGGACGCGTTCGACGCGACGATAGCGCCCGCCTTGTCGAGAAGCGCAACGACGGATCCGCGTGGCAGCCTTAGCTGGCGCTCGTGCACGGACGTTAGCCATTGGACATCAATCGCGACGTTGAGCGTGCCGTCGAATTCGCCGCCCGCGTCCGTGAGGGGGAGAACGCCCGCGAACACGTTCTTGCGCAGAGCTTCGCTGCGGAATGGTCCGCTGACAAAGAACTCACGCCGAACCAATGCTTGGCTCCACCATGTGAACTTCGTCACATCGACGTTTGAAGGTGGCTGCACCGCCGCGCAGAGCACGGTTCCGTCGGCCGCAACCCTTACCAGGTTGCCGAACAAGGCGAAGCCCCTTAAGGAGTCTTCAAGGCGGCGTTGGCATCCCTTTCCGCCGGCCCGGACATCGTACTGCTTGGCAAGCGCCAGCAATAGCTGCTCGGCACCCACGAAGGCGTTCAGTTCATCGCTTGCGGCCGCCAATGCGCTTTGCCGCATTGTTTGGCGCGCATTTTGTTGATCCAAGCGCACGCGCTCGACGCCCTGCCAGATGTTCAAAGCCGACACAGGCAAGAGAGCTAGACAAACAATTGCCAGGAACCGAACACCCAGACCTTTGCGCCACGCACCGGCGTCAGGCGCTTTGCCGCTCACCTTCAGGCCTGGAGGCTTCTGGGAGATAACCGGTCCAGCTCTCCCAATATCTCATCGACGGCGTCACCGCGATCTTCGCGGGGTCCGAGCTGAGATGTTTGTTGCGAGAGAAGGTCTTGGAGTGTGGTGCGCGCACGCGCCAAGCGGCTTTTGATCGTGCCCAGAGCGCAACCGCAGATCGACGCGGCTTCGTCGTACGAGAAGCCGCCCGCGCCGACCAGGATCAACACCTCGCGTTGCTCGTCGGAAAGCAGGCGCAGCGCGCGAGAGAGATCGGTGAGGTCTAGCTTTGCGCCCTGATTGTCTTGCGCTACCAGCGCGTTTTCTGCGTCGCTGTCGTGCCACGGCTGCTGCCGCCAAGAGCGGCGGCGGTCGGAGTAAAACTGGTTGCGCAAGATCATGAAAAGCCACGCTTTCAAGTTCGTGCCCAGTTGATAGGTTCCACGGCTTTGCCAAGCCTTGGTCAAGGTCTCTTGGCACAGGTCGTCGGCGTCTTCGCGATGACCGGCCAATGTACGCGCGAAGGCACGCAAGAACGGGATCAACGCGATCATTTCGGCGCGGAAGGCGCAATCCGCGACGGCCGCGCCGCTGCCGTTTCGTTCTTGAGGATCGGGGCTCGCCATCACCGCGGCTACTCCTCACGCTTGCGATCGATTTGATCCAGCAGCTCCAGGAACTCCAGCGGCACCGGTTCTTCGACGATCTCGTCGAAGATGCGTTTGAGGCCGGCCCCGATGACATCTTGCCGCGCTCGAAGTTCCGTACTCTGGTTTTTCATGGGTACGTCCGTTTTTCCTTTGAGGCGCCGGGGTGGTGACGCGTCGTTAGCTCCGCGCGCGTCCTGCTCGTTCACCGCACCGGATAGGTCGCCATCGGAATTGGGCTTTCGGACAAGCGGGCCGACGGGCTGCGGCGCGTCCGCAGGCAGAGGGTCCCGGCGCGGCTTATCTAGTTTATTCGTCATCAAGCACTACCAGGTTTGGTGCCAAAATTTTAGGCACTTAGGCACTATGCGGCGGCCTTGGTATTCAAAACGCGGGTTTCCACCAAAGGTTCCGCGTTAGGGAACTTTATTTTGGCTGGCGCGTTTCCGTCTAATCCAAAGCTGGAGAGACCGCCTCATGAGCCTTTCTGCCGCGATTGCCCCCCACCTCCCCTATCTCCGGCGCTATGCGCGCGCCCTCACCGGTTCCCAATCGGGTGGGGATTCCTATGTCCGGGCGGCACTTGAGGCCATTCTGGCCAAGCCAGAGGCCTTCGAGTCCGATCTGCCTGCCCGAATTGCGCTTTACCGGGTGTTCCATGCCATCTGGGCGACAACAAACGGTACCGACCGTGCCACGGACGAGGGGCATGTCGCCACCTCGCCCGACGAGCGTTTGCAGGCCTTGTCGCCGTCCAATCGCGAGGCGTTGCTGTTGAGTTCGCTTGAAGGCTTCAGCCGCGCCGAGACGGCGCGAATCTTGAACAAGACCGAAGCCGCGGTCGAGGCGCAAATCGTCAAGACTCAGAAGGAAATCGAGCTTCAGCTTGCCTCTCGCGTGCTGATCATCGAAGACGAGCCCATCATCGCGCTCGACCTAGAATCCATCGTGAAGGACCTCGGCCACGAAGTTGTGGGCATTGCCGCGACGCGCGACGACGCGGTGCGCAAGGCGCTCATGCATAAGCCGGGATTGGTCCTTGCCGATGTGCGGCTGGCCGACGGCAGTTCCGGCGTCGATGCGGTTGCGGATATTCTGCGCAGCTTCGACGTCCCAGTGATCTTTATTACCGCGTATCCCGAGCGTCTGCTGACCGGCGAGCGGCCGGAGCCGACCTACCTCATCACCAAGCCTTTCCTAACCGAGACCGTCATGGCGGCAGTGGGCCAGGCGCTTTTCTTCCATCCTGCCAAGCAACAGGCTGCGTAACGGTCGCGCACCGCCGGAACGCAATCGCCACACGAGGCGTTTCTCCCCCGCGAGGTTTCTCGCACTGGAGAAGAACCATGAATCGATTGATGATTTCCGCAGCGGCGATCGCCTTGCTCGTCCCGGTGGGTGCTGCGTTTGCCGCACCCGTTCCCAAGGAAAAGCCGGCGCAGCAAAGCGCTCAGCCGGCGGATACGATGTCGGAGGCCTGGCAGTCGCTAAAGACAGGCGCTTACGACGCGTGGCAGGCCACAGCGCACGCCTTCGACGAAATGACGCGAAAGTCGCAGCAGGATCTGATCGTAGCGACCGCGCTGCCTGGGGCCATTTCCGGCAAGCAATTGATCGGGACGCCGATCGAAAGCGCGAAGGAAGGGCGTGTCGGCTCGATTGCGGATCTGGTTTTTGGCAACGACAACCGCGTCGACGCGATCGTCGTCTCGGATGGCGGCTTCCTGGGCATCAACAATGCGCAGATTCCGGTGAAGCCGGGCCTAGTTTCGATCTTTCGAGAGAAGAACGGGACGCTGCGCGCACGCACCAACGTGACCGAAGCGCAACTCGACAAAGCATCCGTTGGGGGTGCGTTTGTGACACGCATCGAAGCCATGAGCGAGAGCTTTAAGGACGCGAAAATGAAGACCCTTTCGCGGCTTATTGGCGCGACCGTAGCCGGTCCGGACGGGAAGACCGTGGCCATGGTCAACGACGTGCTGCTATCGCCTGTCGGCGATGCGCAGTTCGCGTTGCTTTCGGTCGGCGGAACGATGGGCGTTGGTTCGAAGCAGGTAGCGGTCAAGGCATCGACCCTGCAGTTCACGAGATCGGATCAACCGCTGAAGACCGGGATGACCGAGGCCCAGCTCAAATCGCTGGCGCCAATCCGCGGTGCGACGGGCGCATCGTCGGTCAGCAACTAGCAGAAGTGACCGGAGCGAGGGGGTGCGTCCCCTCGCTCCAATTTCTTAGGCATTGGCGATCTGACGCAGGGGTTGGCGCGGGGTCTCGGCTGGCGCCGGTGGCTCACCGATTAGGAGGATGATGGCGTCAGGTGCAGTCGCGTGGAAGGCGCTCACGGCGAACCGTGCGATCACCAGAACGGCGAGCACGCCAATGACCATTGCGATCGCTGTTGAGCCGTTGTCGTTCGTTAGCGGTTCCATTGCCATGAAACGAACTCCTTTCTGTGTTGCGACAGGATCTATGCGTGCGCGGGAGCTTCCAGAGGCACACCGTGTTCGACTGCGGCACCGCTGAGGGAGCGCGTCGTCGGCGCAGGGATGCCGCTTTCCAGGAACTCTTTCTTGAGCACCTGCTTACGTTCGGCCATACGTGCTCCAAGTGCGTCGAGATCGATGTCCGCCTTCTTCACTTGCGCGAACAGACCGCCGGGTTGCTCTTCCTCTTTGACGTGATGCTTGATCATCTCCGACAAGACCTTCACCTTGGCGTCATAGAATTCGTCGTCGGGCGTGCCGGCCAGCAATTCGGCGATCAGCATCTTCGCGCCGTCATGTTCGACGTAGGCCTCGTCGAGCAAATCCTCTTCCACCGCGCCGCCGCGGCAGACGGGATAGAGCAGCTCTTCCTCGATCATCGTATGGACGGAGAGCTCAAGGCAAATCTGACGTGCCACTTTGGATTTTTGCTGTTTGCCGCGTGCGTCTTCGTATTCCTCGAACAGTTCCGCAACCGCGAGGTGATCGGCCTCCAGCAGGACAATCGCGTTCGCCTGATCGGCTCCGTTTCGGTCTGGCTTCTTGTCGCGTAGCTTCATGGCGATCTCCTGTTTGTTGGACGGCAGCAGGTGTAACGCGTGTAGCTGCGATAAAGTTGCGCCGGTGAAAGGCGCGTGACTAAAGGAAAGACCGGGTCACGGTTTGCGCGTCCTGTGGGGCGCGCCGGGTTGGGGGCATTGACCGTGACCCGGAATTTTTCGCGGCTTTAGCGAACAGCCTGCTTGTCGTTGCCGCGATTGATGCGCGAAATCTTCGTGCCTTCGATGCTGACGCCGGCCATCAGACCCTGCTGATTGAAAATGAAAGCGTAAGCGTCGTCCTTCAACGTCGAGGTCGAGAGGTTTTTCGCGACGCCCTCGTCTACGACGACGACGGTCGGGCCAACGCCGATTTCCCAACCGGCACTTTTGTTGACGTAGTCGACCGCTTTGTCGTTCATCAGGAACACTACGTAACCGTAAGACTGTGCGCCCGCTTGCAGGCCCCAAGAGCCTGTCACCGAATTGTAGTAGTCGGTCACTTTGCCGCCCTTCATCATCGTGCCTTCGCCGTATGCGCCGCCGAAGATGAGGCCGGCCTTTACGATGTTCGGGAAGATGAGTACGGCACGCGCGTTGCGCGAGATGTCGGAAGCCGTCCGGTTGGACTGCTGAAGGGTGCGGAGGGCCTGGGCCGAGTCCCTGTTGAGGTCTTCAGCGGTCGCGGCCTGTGCGGCGCTGACGGTGCCGATGGCCACCAGAGCTGCGACGGCGAAAATCGCCGCCATGAAATTTCGCTTTGTGTCTCTCATTTGAAAATCCTTCCGGGTATCGCTTGTGGTTCACGGAGCGGGTCATGCGATCTGTGACACAGCGCCGTCTCATGGAACGCGCTGATCGTGCGAAGGTTCCGGAAGCCGAAGTTGCGCGCGGACCGGAAGTTCCGGTGCCGCGCGCTCCGTTCGGTGCTAGTGCAGTGCCTTCTCGAATTTGGCGACCTGTGCTTCGGCCTCTTCCTTCGCGACGCCGTAGCGCGTCTGGATCATGCCGATTAACTGATCGCGCTTGCCTGCGATCTTCGTGAACTCGTCGTCGGTGATATTGCCCCAGGTTTCGCGGGCCTTACCGGTGAATTGCTTCCAGCTTCCTTCGATTCGATCCCAATTCATCTCGTGCTCCTTTAGGTTGCAGCGGCTGTGGCCGCGCAGAAACGAAACGCGTATCCCGGCGTCTGGTTCCTCAAGCGTTCGCGATAGCGAAGGAGCGCCGGGTGGACCCGACGCTACTTCTGAGAGGTGCGAACTCGCGCGTGCCCGTTTACGGCTGGGCGGGGGCGACCGGCATCTTCTCGATGTCGGACTTGGAAAGCGACGCAACCAGAATGTTGCGGTCCTTCAAGTACGTCAACTTTTTTGCGTCGATTGCGACCGCGCGTTCGCCGACGTTCAAGAAGCCGCCGACTTCGACGATCACCGCATTGGCCTTTCCGTTCGGACCAACCACGACGGAGCGAACTTCGCCGACCGCCTTGCCGTCCGAAGTCTTTACAGACGCAGTCGAGAGTGTCGCCGCGGGATTAGGAACGTCTATGCCGTTGAGACCGGCGGCAATTTCACCGGGCGTGATCTGCGCGTCCGGCGCGGCAACCTGTTCGACTTCGTTCGCCGCTTCAGCGACTGTGCGCTCGGCGACGTTCGGTGCGGGTTCCGCTGCCAGTTCCGACGCCTGGTTCTGCTTTTCTTGCGCTACGGGTGTCTTCTGTTCGCAGCCGGTGGCCAAAAGCGCCGCGGCGATCGCCGTTGTCGTGAAAAGAGCTGTTCTCAGCATGTGGTGTTCCTTCGGTTTTCGTGTGGCGCCGCGACAGCGGCCCAATGCCGCCAGAGACGTCAGTTCAGTAAACGTTGGTTAGTTATCTCAGTTCCGCAGGTGCGACGGTTCCGCGCGGTGCTTACGCCGCTTGGTGTTCGGCACGTAGCAGGACGCGCTTGACCACGTAGAACACCGTGATGACGACCAGGTACCCGACGATGAGCGCGAGCACATAGCGCCAGTACCCGCCGTCGACGAGCGGCGGCAAGCGGAATGCTGCGCCGTTTGCCAGAACGGGAAGCATCACATCGGCGACGAGATGCACGACGGTTGCCCCCAGAGCGAACGCGACGATGCGGCCCCAGCTATGCATCAAGAACGCAGCGACGATCGCAATGATCAGACCTTGGACTGCGTTGATGTGGGCGAAGCCCGATTGCAGATAGACATTCGCGTCGTTCAATAGGGATTGTAGCGTTTCCATGGTTTGTTTCCTTTGATACAAGAGGTGTGTTTGCCGGCCTTATTGCAGTTCGATGTTGGCGCGGCGGTTTTGCGGCTCCTTCACATTGTCGGCGGTCTGTACGAGAAGCTCGGTTTCGCCGCGGCCCGACGCTTCGATCTTGTTCGCCTCGATGCCCTGGCTGACTAGCGCCTTGCGCACCGTGCTCGACCGTCGCTCGGACAGTCGCTGATTGTATTGCTGCGATCCGACGGTATCGGCATGAGCAACGACCATGATGCGGGCTGAGCCGAATTGCTTTGCGGCTGCCGCGGCGTCGGCGACAACGCCTTGGGCCTCCACGGTTAGGTCCGATCTGTTGAACCCGAAGAAGACGAGGAACTGCTTCGGTGCCGTCTGCGGCGGGGGTGGCGTTGGTGCATCGACCATCGGCGCGGTAGAGGCGACAACGGTTTCCTGGTCGGGATAGAGATCGAACTTGAGCCCGATCGTCACAGTATGGTTCTGAACGTCGTCGGTGTCGTAAAAGTCGGTGTGACCAGCATGCCGGCCTTGGAATTCGAGCGCGTCCGACCTCAGATAGCGATAGTTCATGGTCAGATCCGTGCGCGGGCTGACCGCATAGCTGAGACCGGCGATGCCCTGATAGGCGAACGCCGTGTCTTCGTCTTGATCGATGACGCCGTCGTCGAATTGCGTGTGTACGGCGCCGGCACCGGCGCCCAGGCTTACCGTCATTCGGTCGGTAAGCGGAATGTCGTAGAGCACGTTGCCCATCAGCGAGGTGGTGTTGAGTTCACCGCCCGCGCTGTTGGCGATCCCATTGATGGCATCGACATCGTTGTGACGGTAACCGGCTTCGGCTTCGACACGCCAGTTGCCGCGAAATGCGTAGCCGGCGGTCGCGATTCCCGTCCACCCGGTATCGAACTCGATGCGAGCGGGTCCCGACGTCGGCAGGCTGGTGCTGAACGTGGCGTCGTTTTCCGACACCCAGTTGCCGCCGCCTTCTAGGCCCATGTACCAACCATTTGCGGGTTCGGCGGCTGCCTGGCCCGCCCAGGCGAGAGCAATAGTGCTTGCGGCGAAGAGCAATTTGGAACGCATGAGACTGACCTCGAGTGGGTGAATTGGAAATCGTCGGTTGTTGAACGCACGCGTTGGGTGTTGGTTCCCGTATGGTTTGAGTGTGTCGCGGCGGTTCATTGCGGTTTTGTTGGAACGCTCTTGGAGTTGCGTGCGTTCTCCAAACTTCAGGCTTCCCCTGAACGAGGATAGATTCATGGAACACAAATTCATTCTTTTGGCCGGTGTCATGACTGCGGCGCTTTTCAGTACGTCGGTTGCCCCGGCCATGGCCGGCAGCGACGATCAAGCCGAGGAAACGCGCGCTTTGAACGTTCAGGCGCTTGCCGCCGCGCGCGGGCAGAACGGCGCTCCCATGGAGGACATGGGCGGCGTCGAAGCCGGCCAAGAACAGAATGGCGTCGGCGGTCCGTTTTTCGAAGCGGCGCCCGGGCCGGACGATATGGGCGATGCACCGCCCGATAGCGATGCGCCACCAGACAGCGATGAGCCGGATATGGCCGATGAGCCCGAGGGCGCAGCGCCTCCGAATGAATGATTCAGTACTTGAATGTATGGCGTCCGGGCGCAAGTCCGGACGCCACATCTTTGTGGAACTGCTTCGCAAGCGGGCGCGTTTATTCAGGTATGCGATATAACCGCGACGAAGATCTGGATGACCCTATTGCGTTCGGACGATCAATCATCGTTGGGGCGGCGGCTGGGCTGATTGCCTGCTACGCTTTCGTATATATGAATGGTCCCAACCTTCGGACGGGCAGCATTTTGATCGGCGGCGAGCCTCAAGCTTCGCCTGTCAGACAACTGAACTCTTCGCCAAGCCCTTCCAGCTATCAAAGCGAGCGGCGCGCCCCGGACGCCGAGGAACCGCTGGACGCGAATGAAACACAGAGTCCACCAGCCATCGAGCCGGACAGCGGGATCGACAAAGCCGACGGTGCGGGTGAGGAGCCCGACCGTTGAGGTTTAGGTTATTCGGGAACGGGCGTCGTTTTACGGGCGGACAATGCATCCAACTCCGACAGAATTCCCTGGTAGGCGCTACTCGCGTCTTCACTCGACTGAGGAAGCTGTGTGCGCTCGCTCATAAGCGATGCGATCGTATGGCGGCCCCGGGAAACGCGGCTCTTCATGGTGCCGACCGCGCAACCGCAGATCGACGCTGCCTCCTGGTAGCTGAAGCCGCCGGCTCCCACCAAGATCAGCGCCTCTCTTTGCTCGTCGGGCAGCAACGTCATCGCGCGCTTTAAGTCGGTGAGTTCCACGCTCGCTTGCTGCGATGCATCGGTGACGAGGACACGCTCCATGGCTTGTTCGTCCCAGCTCACTTGGCGCCACTTGCGCCTGTGAGCCGAATAGAACGCATTGCGCTGAATCATGAACAGCCAAGCTTTCATGTTCGTGCCGGGCTGGAACGAGGCGCGAGCTTTCCAAGCGCTGGCTAGCGACTCTTGGGCCAGATCGTCGGCGACGTCGCGATGGCCGCAGAGCGTGCGGGCGAATGCCCGGAGATAGGGCGCCAACTCGATCAAGCGTGCGCGAAACGCGTCATCCCCGGCTTCCGCCGCTGTGCCGTTCTTGCTTGTTTCCAAAGATGTCCTCGCGCGGGGCATCCATCGCGTTCGCCGCGATGATGCGTACACTTGATATGGGGCACGCGGGCGATATTGCGCCCCCACTGCCACTAAATTATCGCGGCAAGGCGGCGCGGACGCGAGCATGGAACTTTTCGGCCGGGTCCGAGTTTTCTTTCACAAGGGCACGTGGTGCGTGACGCCTCGTCATTAACCAGCCCATTTTTAGCGACACTGCTTTCGCGGCGGTGAAGCATGACCAAGGAGGTCGAAATGTCAGGCGAGCTGTTACTGATTTGGTTGATCGTGGGCGGCGTTGCAGGCTGGCTTGCGGGAATGATCGTGAAGGGCGGAGGTTTCGGCCTGATCGGTGCCATCGTCGTCGGCATCATCGGCGCGTTCATCGGTGGGTGGCTGTTCGGACAAATGGGCGTGTCGGCGGGTGCCGGTCTCGTGGGGGCCATCGTGACCGCCACAATCGGTGCCGTTGTGTTGCTGGCGGTGCTCAGAATGGCGCGCGCCTCTAGCCTTTAGGTGCCAACCGCCTGATGGAGCGACCATCAGGCGGCCGCGACGGAGAATTTCATGCTTGCTGCGTTTGGAACGTTGCGCATCATGCCGCTCATGGCTCTGCCGTTAGCGGTTTTTGTGCTCTTCACAACAGCCCAACAGGACGGCACTTGGACGAGTGCCGTCGCTTTCGCGCCGGCGATGATGTCGGGGGCCCTGTGGCAAGTGACGTACGGCGACATTTTCGTTTTCGGAAGCTTGATGGTCTTGTTCGTCGAGATCATGAACGCCGTAAACACGGACGCACGCTCGATCCTCAATCATGGTCTCTCGACGCTCGTCGCCTTGATTTGCGTGGTGTTGTTTGTCACCACGGCGAGCTTCACGAACTCGACGTTTTTCATGCTGATCACGATGATGCTGATAGATGTGATTGCAGGGTTCATCATCACGATTGTCTCAGCCCGGCGCGACTTTGGCACGCAGGGCTGACCGGGAAGCAGCTATCTGCCGTCGATCGCCTTGTCGATTTTCTCGCCGGCGCGTTCCATTGGTCCGTCGTTCTTCGGCTCGATGTAGTTGTCGTAGTAGTAATATCCGCCACCAATCGCCAACACTGCGAGGATCACGAGCAACAGGGTATTGGTACTTTGCGATTTCGATTCCATTGGGATGCTCCTTGGCGTGACGAGCTTCGATCAAGGTCACGCGTTGGTAACGTCCGGCGAAGCCGAAGGGTTCCGCACCTGCTGCACTTGCTTGCGAGTAAGGTGCTGATTCCGTTGAGGCAGCTTGTGCACTGGTCTCGGGCAAGATTTTCCCCTGAAGCAAGGGCTTTCTGCTACAATTCGTTGAAACCACGCTTCAATGCGTCGTGCCGTCAATATCCGAAGACGGCGAGGTTAAAGGCCGGGAACGGCGTTTTCGAAAAAGGGAGCCTGGTGAGAGTGCGGATGCCGCCATTTTTGGCGTGATGTCCGAACGGCGGTGGTCGCCGCCAACGCATTTGACGGACGGCGATTGCCGCCCTGCAAATGCCGGGAAGAACGCAAGTGTCGAAGATGCCGTTTGATGGAAGTGCGCCTCTTGTCGTCGGAATCGGCGCTTCGGCGGGCGGGCTGACTGCGTTCAAAAATTTCTTCGCCAACATGCCGGTCGATAACGGCATGGCGTTCGTGTTGGTGCAACATTTGGACCCACACCACGACAGTTTGCTTGTCGAATTGATCGCCAAGCAAACGGGCATGAACGTGGTCGAGGCCAGCGATGGCGTACAGCTCTGCGCCAATTCGATCTTCATCATTCCCCCCGACGCGACACTGACGATCAAAGGTGGCGCCCTTCATTTGACCAAACCCGCGCCACCGCGCGCTCTGCGCCATCCAATCGACACGTTCTTTCTGTCGTTGGCGGAGGACCAGGGCGAGAATGCGGTGTGCATCGTACTCGCGGGCATGGGAAGCGACGGCACGTTCGGCTTGAAGGCGGTCAAGGAGCGTGGGGGGCTGACCATGGCGCAGGCCGAGTATGACGACCATGCGATGGTCGGCATGCCGGGGAGTGCGGCCGCCACCGGTCTCGTCGACCTGGTGCTGCCGGTTGAGTCGATGCCGAGCCGCTTGATCGCGCACCGCGCACATTTGGCCAAGGTAGCGGGGCGGAAAGACGCGAGCGGCACCCGCACGGACACGGCCGAGCATTTGGCGGCAATCAGCGCCATCTTGCGAAATGGTATCGGTCAAGACTTCGGGCAGTACAAGGAAAGCACTTTGGTTCGCCGGGTGCAGCGGCGCATGCAGGTGCTGCAGATCGACAGCGTTCCGGAGTTCATTGCCCGCTTGGAGAAAGAGCCGCGCGAGGTGGAAGCGCTGTTTCGCGACATCCTGATCGGGGTGACGCAGTTCTTCCGCGATCCGGCTTCTTTCGAGGCGCTGCAAACGGCCGTCATTGCGAAGCTGCTCGCGAACAAGGAAGCAGGCGACCACATTCGCGTCTGGGTGCCCGGCTGCGCGAGCGGCGAGGAAGTCTATTCGCTCGCGATCCTCTTCCGCGAGGCGATGGCGAAGCTGAGCGCGCCGCCTCAGGTTCAGATATTTGGCAGCGATATCGACGACCGCGCCATCGCGCGCGCGCGTACCGGACGGTATCACGGCCCGCTTCAAGGGGTATCGCAAGAGCGGCTTGAGCGTTGGTTTGCGCCGCTTGATACCGACTATTGCGTCGCCAAGGACGTGCGCGAAATGTGCGTGTTCTCCACGCATAGTTTGATCAAAGATCCGCCGTTTTCGCGGCTGCACTTGGTTTCATGCCGAAATGTGCTGATCTACTTCGATCGCGACCTGCAGGATCGGGCGATCCGGAACTTCCACTATTCGTTGAAACCGGGCGGGTTTCTTTTTTTGGGTTCGTCCGAGAGTGTTACCCGCAACCCGGCGCTGTTTACCGCCGTCGACAAGAAGCATCGAATCTTCGAGCGGCGGGCAGCGCCGGGGCCGGCGTTGCCGGAGTTTTCGCTGACGCCCGCGGTGCGCTCCGCGCACGCTGAAGGCGCCGGCCGGGAGGACCCGATCGATCGGAGCGCCCGGCGTATCGTTGCGAAATACTCGCCGTCCTACGTGGTGGTCGATCAAGACTCGCAAGTGGTGCGTTTTTCCGGTGGCGAAATCGGTCAGCATTTGGAGCCGTCGGCAGGCGTTGCCAGTCTCGACCTGTTCATGATTTTGCGAAAGTCGCTCCGTGCGGCGGTGCGGGCCGCGGTTCGTACCGCGCGGGCTAAGCATGCAAGCGTGGTGACGGACGCCATAACAGTGACGATCGACGGTCAACGGCGGCCGGTGGTCGTGATCGTAGAGCCTTTGGCTGCGGAGGGCCCGGACGCGGCGCTGTTGCTCGTCGCGTTCAGCAATGGGCATGAGGATTTCGAGAACACGTCGGCGCGGAGGCGCACGGCCGTTGCCGGCGCGGAGTCGCCGGGGGCGATTGCCGATCTCGAGCGCGACTTGGCTACGACGAAGGTTTCGCTGCGTGCGGCCATCGACGAGCTTGAGACAACGACCGAAGAGATGAAGTCTTCCAACGAAGACTTTCAATCCGTCAACGAAGAGCTTCAGGCGTCGAACGAAGAATTGGAGACGGCCAAGGAGGAAATGCAATCGGTCAACGAGGAGCTGCATACGGTCAACACGGAGATCGTCGACAAGAACGAGCAGCTGAACGGCCTGAACAGCGATCTGAGAAACCTTCTCGACAGCACGCAGATCGCGACAATTTTTCTGGATAACGACCTTCGTATCAAAAGCTTCACGCCAGGCATGCTGGAACTGATCCATTTGCGCGGGAGCGACCAAGGGCGGCCCGTGACCGAACTCGTCAGCCGTTTGAACTATGCCGGCCTTGAAGACGACGTGCGAGCCGTTCTGAAAACACACGGCGTCATCGAGCGCGAGGTGCGCGTGGGGCATGATGGCGTAGGTTCGGTTTTGGTTATGCGGATTCGACCATATCGCACAGTTACCAATGTGATTGATGGCGTTGTCATAACGTTTGTCGATGTCACAGACCGCAAAGTGCTTGAAGATGCGATGAAGGAAAACGAGCGGCGGCTGGCGGCGATCGTCAACCAGGCGACTGCGGGTGTTGCGGAAACGGACCTCAAGGGGCGGTTGACGCTTGTCAATCCGCGGTTCTGTCTTGTTGTGGGTCGTACCAAGAAAGACCTCTTGGGTATGCGGATGCAGGATTTGACGCATCCCGAAGATCTTCAGACGAGCCTGGCTCTATTTGAGCGCCTTGTCACGAAAGGAGAGCAGTTCGAGAGCGAGCAGCGGTATGTGCGCCCGGACGGTTCATTCGTGTGGGTCCATAGTTCCGTTTCGCCCCTGGTCAACGCCGAGGGGCAAGTAGAGCGCATCTTGGCCGTTGTCTTGGAGATCACCGAGCACAAGCGCGCTGAAGCTCACCGGGAACTCCTGATGCACGAACTCAATCATCGGGTGAAGAACACGCTTGCTACCGTTCAGTCGATCGCGGCGCAGACCGCAAAGGGGGCGGTCAGCGTCGATGCCTATCGCGCGGCGTTCTTATCTCGGCTCGCTGCCCTGTCGGGCACGCACAACTTGCTGCAGACCGGGGATTGGCACGGCGTGCTGCTTCGCGATGTGGTGGAGAGCGAGTTGGAGCCCTATCGAACGGACAGGACGCGGTGGACGATCGAGGGCGCCGATGTCGTACTCTATCCCAACGCCGCCCTGGCGTTTGGGATGGCGGTTCACGAACTGACCACAAATGCGGCGAAGTACGGCGCGCTCTCGAATGGCGCTGGCAGCGTCGATATTTCTTGGACGGCGCCGGCACAAAGCAACGGGCGCGCCTTGAAGTTCGTTTGGTCGGAGACAGGCGGACCACCGGTGGTGGGCAAGCGCCGTAGCGGCTTTGGGACGAGGCTCATCACGGAAGGTTTGCCGTTGCAGCTCGATGGGACGATCGAACTCGATTTCATGCCGGCGGGCGTGCGGTGCGCGATCGACGTTCTCTTACCGCCGATCGTGACGCGCACATGAGCGGCGTGCCGGCGATGGAGCCGCTGAACGGCAGACACATCCTGATCGTCGAGGACGAGATGATACTGGCGCTCGATCTGAGCGACATCATCGCGTCGTTCGGCTGCACGTCCGCCGTCGCGGGCCGCATTGGTAAGGCGTTGCCACTGATCGAAGCGCAAGCTTTCGACGTTGCCATTCTCGATCTGAATCTTGCGGGCGAGCCGGTATACCCCGTAGCGGATGATTTGGGCCGGCGCGGAATACCCTATGTCATCGCCACGGGTTACGGCGCGGAGGGTGTGCTGCCGTCGTATCGAAAGCACCCGATCCTCGCCAAGCCCTATTCGCGGCTCGAGGTCGAGGCCGCACTGAAGCAGGCCTTGGCGGTCAAAAACACGTGAAGAAGCAAGGGGTTCGTTAGGCTCCGCGCAACCTTCTAGGCGCCCGCGCGTTTAGGTTCCGAGGGGTCGATATGTGCCCTGAGGAGAGGACGTTGCCAAGTCTCGTTTGGGCAAGCGTATTTCTGTTTCTGGTGATGCTCGGCTTCGTCGTCGGGTGCGCAGGAATGATCGGCATGCCGATTGCGGCCGAAGTTCATATCGCCTTGTTTGGAGGCGCTTTCCTGCTGGCAGGCTTTGGCTGGTTACTGTTCGTGGCTTCCTCGCAAGTTAATTCGGCCCGGGTATCCTCCGCGTTCAATCTCTAAAGCCGCTGCGTTTGGTTCCATAAGGAACGAACTCGCGCACCGCGTGTTGTCTTCAGCACTGCGATGCGCAAGAGCCGGCACGCACCTCCCTTGTGAGCCGTGGCGGCGCGCATGCTCGCAGTCTGATTTCTCGAATGTGAAGGAAGTATCATGAGAATGCACATGGCGACTCGAATCGCCGCCGTCGCCGTCGGCCTGAGCTTGGCCGGCGGGATGGCATTGGCCAAGCCCGATGGCACGCGCGGCAATGAAAGCACCGCTGTCGAACAGCAAGGCGATCAAGACCGCCGTGATCGCGGCCGTAAAGCGAAGCCGGCCGGAACCCAACCTCCCGCCGCAAACCAAGCACGGCGTGGAATGCCGGAAACCCGGGCGCGTAACGAGCGTCAGAGGCAGGGATTCGAGCGTCCGCGTAACCGCTACGAAGGCAATCGAAACGTTCGCGGGCGTGACAACCAGTTGACCGATCGCGCGCGAAACAATCGCGACAACCGCCGCAACTTCGGTGACCGGAACGACCGCCGCGGTTGGGACGATCGCGCGCGTGACAGCCGCGACACCCGCCGCACCTATGGCGACCGCAACGATCGCCGCGGTTGGGACGATCGAAGCCGGCGTCAGCAGTTCAACATCCGGCAATATCATCGCAACTTCAATGCGCCGCGCCGCTATCGCGCCGACGTGTATCACTGGCGGAACGGAAACTCGTACCGGCGTTATGGCTACGGACAGCGTTTGCCGCGCCACTATTTCCCGCGCAATTTCTGGATCGTGAACTTGATTACGTACGACTTGTTTGCGCCACCGCCAGGCTACATCTGGGTTCGCTATGGCCCCGATGCTCTGCTGATCGACCAGTACACCGGTGAGATCGTTCAGGTCCGCTACGGCATGTTCTATTCGTAAGGATTAGCATCCCTGCGTACCTTGAGGCCCGAGGCGTTTCTCGGGCCTCTTTTTATGCGTTTTACGAATTAAGTTCGCTATTTGGCGCCGGCGCCCCATATCTCCGGAATGACCCACAATATCAAAGCTCAATCCCGGACCAGTGCTGCGGCTGTGCGTGTGGCTGAGGGCGGCTCGCCCGGTTGGCTTGTTCCACCGGTCGTACTTCCCGTGCTGCTCGCCATCATGGTCGCGGCACGAGCCGCGTACCTCGCATATCCTTGGTAGCGTGCAGCAATGAGCGATCGCGACTTGTCTAGGGAGCGGACCGCGCTAAACGTCGCCAGACGAGCGAGATTGGCTAAAGACGGGCAGTCGGCGATGGAGGAGTATGAGGCGAAGCGAAGCGCGGCGTACGCGAATGCCGAGCGGCTGAGGGAACTGAGGCAAGCGCGCGATGTTGCGGCGGCCGACGCCGGAAAGGCTGTTGCGAAGAAAGCCATTCCACGCAAAGCGGCTGTTGTGCCCGCACAGAAACTCGGCACCTAACCCAAGACAATCAAAACTTTGTGGTCCGCGCCGTCATCCTCGAGTTTGATCCGGCGCTCGTCATCGGCAAGCTTCACGCCGTCCAAACGGATTTCGGCCACGGTTGAAGTTACACGGTTTGGATTCTCAACCACGATTTCATACGTTGCCGAGCGATGCTTAAGGCGGATCTCGTAGCCCGGCCACGCGTTCGGGATGCAGGGTTCCATGCGCAGCGTATCGCCTTCGACCTTGAGCCCCAGGATCGACTCCAGCCCTGCACGATAAAGCCACCCGGCGGCGCCCGTGTACCACGTCCACCCGCCGCGGCCGACGTGAGGCGGCACCGTATAGACATCTGCGGCCACGACATAAGGTTCGACGCGATAGCGCTGGCTATCGGTGAACGTGCGTGCCCGATTGATCGGGTTGAGCAACCAGAAAAGGCCGGCGGCTTTGTCTCCCTGGCCTAACGCAGCGAACGCCATGACCGACCAGGCTGCGGCGTGCGTGTACTGCCCGCCGTTCTCGCGGATACCGGGCGGATAGTCTTTGACGTAGCCGGGATCAACCGGGGCGTTATCGAACGGCGGGTTGAAAAGCGGGGCTAGTCCGTTTTGGCGGTCGATCAAAAGCGTGTCGACAGCCGCCATCGCACGGCGCGCACGATCTGGGTCCGCAGCACCGGAGAGGACCGCCCACGACTGAGCGATGGAGTCGATGCGACAAGCCTCGTTGGTGCCGGAGCCCAGCGGCGTGCCGTCGTCGAAATAGGCGCGGCGGTACCAGTCGCCGTCCCACCCTTCGCGCTCGAGCGCTTCGCGCAAGAGTTCGCGGTGCAGCAGCCAGCGCTCGGCGCGCGCGGCTTCGCTGCGTTGTTGCGCGATCGGGATGAACGAGGCCAACACCGAGCATAGGAACCAGCCTAGCCAAACGCTCTCGCCCTTACCGGCGGCACCGACGCGGCTGAAGCCGTCATTCCAATCGCCGCTGCCGATCAGCGGTAGGCCATGACTGCCGACCGCGAGGCTTAGGTCGAGTGCGCGCGCGCAGTGTTCAAAGAGCGAGGCCTTTTCATCCGTCACGCCAGGCTCAAAGAACGCGTCCGTTTCCCCGTCCTGCAGAACCGGACCGCGCAAGAACGGCACCTTCTCATCGAGCACCGAATGATCTGCTGTCGCCAGCAGATAGTGTGCGGTCGCGTAGCCCAGCCACAGGCGGTCGTCGGAGAAGCCCGTTCGTACGCCTTGGCCGGAGTGAGCGAGCCACCAGTGTTGCACATCGCCCTCGGCGAATTGCCTGGCGGCGGCGCGAAGCAAGTGGGCTCGCGCGAGCTGCGGCATTGTCAACGTCATCGCCATCGCATCTTGCAGCTGATCGCGAAAACCGTAGGCGCCTCCCGATTGATAGAACGCGGATCGCGCCCAAAGCCTGCAAGCCAACGTTTGATACAGCAGCCAGCGATTGAGCATGATGTCCATGCTGCGGTCCGGCGTCTTGACCTGCACCTTATCGAGCACGCCGTCCCAGAACCCCGTCGCTTCGTCCAATGCTTGGTTCAAGTCGGCGGCGCGATACTTGCCGATCAGAGTGCGCGCTTCGTCGTCGTTGCGCGCGGCACCGAGGAACAGAACAACCTCCACGGATTCCCCAGGCTTTAGTTCGATCGACCGCTGCAGCGCGGCACAAGGGTCGAGTCCGGCGCCGGTGTGCCCCGACAGCGCCGTCTTGACTTGCAGCGCAGCAGGCTGCGCCGTCGATCCGTTGCGCCCCAAGAATTCGGTTCGGTCGCCCGTCCACGATGTTTGCCTGCCGGCCATATCGGCGAATGCAACTTGCGAGCCGAAGTGGCCGCTCCAGGGATTGCGCGCGAACATAGCGCGCGTAGTTGGGTCCGAACTTGTGAGGACAATCGGTGTGGTCAAACCGCGCGGCGGACCCATGAGCCATTCCACATAGCCGGTGACAGTCAAGCGCCTCGTGCGTCTCGTGGTGTTGTGGATCGACAGCCGCGAAATCTTGATCGGATCGTCCTTAGCGACGTACTGCAGCAGGTAGCATGCGATGCCGCCCGCAGTGTGCTCGAAGCGGCTGTAGCCTTGGCCGTGACGAACCACATAGGATGCCTGCGTACGCCGGATCGGTGACGGCGTTGGTGTCCAAAGTTCGCCAGTGTCGTCGTCGCGGATATAGATGACTTCGGGTGTGCGATCGCACACCGGATCGTTCGTCCAGTCCGTCAGTTGGTTCTCGCGGCTGCTTTGACTCCACGTGTAGCTACCGCCATCGGCGGAGACCTGAAATCCGAAATCGGGGTTCGCTATGACATTGAGCCAGGGTGCGGGCGTGTTCAACCCTTCAGTGAGCGAAACAACGTACTCGCGGCCGTTTGAGGCAAATCCACCGATGCCGTTGAAGTACTCCAAATCGGGCGGCTTTGTCGAAGGCGCCGCCGGTTCAACGGTGCTTCGCGGTGCGGCGGGCGAGCGGTACAGCGGGCTCTTCAACTTCGCTTCGGCCAGGCGGTCGAGTTGATCTGACAAGGTGCCGTGCCGGTCGCCCAGGTTTAACCGTGCTACCGCCAGCAGCGCATTGCGAGCCTCAGGCGTCATGCGGTCACGGCGCAAGACAAGCACCCTTCCGCGCTGCGCGTCGCCGGTGTGCCGTCTGCGCGTTTCGCCCACACGAACCAGCGTCTCCAGCGACACCTGCAGGTCTTGAACGTAGGATGCCGATTTCTCGTTGAGGATCACGAGATCGGCGTCTAGCCGTTTCCTTTGCCAATATTCGTGAGCCAGCAGAAGGTCGCGCACGAACGGCAATCCGTGATCGTCGTCGATCCGGACGAGAACGATCGGCAGGTCGCCCGAGATGCCGTGCACCCATAGCGCGTTGGGCGGTTGCGCGCCGCGCGCAATCGTTTCCGGCGTCGCGCGCAGCGCCGGATTGGCGTAAAGCAAGTGACTTGCCAGGCGCTGATACTGGTTCGCCTGGTCGGACGTGATGCCCATATGATGGCGCTCGATCTGGCCTTGCGACCAAGCCATCGTGGTAACGCGATCGAAGGCGCTGGCGTCGCGATGCCGGTCGGCGAGCGCAATGGCTTCATCGCGCGACCCAGCGACCAACGTCCAATACGTGATTTGCACGGAGCCGCCGGCTTGAATGCGTACGCGCCGCCGCGATGCGAAGACCGGATCGAGGACGGCGCCAACCGTATTCGACAGCGGCCGCTGGTCGGATATGGCAACCGGGTCGCGCAAGCTACGGCCGCTTCCGATGAAGCGCGCACGATCGGTTTCGACCTGCAAAGCGCCCAAGCCGTCGCCTTCGACGAGGGAATGCAGTGTGACCCAGGCCGCCTTGTCGCGCGCGCCTTGGCGGCGGGTCGCCAAAAGCAGACCTTTGGCCGCGATATAGTCCGTCTCTACGAACAGCTTTGAGAATGCGGGATGGGCCCAGTCGGCGCTGGCCGATCCCAGCACCAACTCGGCATAGTACGTCACCTCGATCTCGCGCATTCGTGCGCCGTGATTCGAAATGGTTAGGCGCCGCACTTCGCCGTCGCATTCCGGCGAGACCATGACGTCAAGCGTTGTGGTCAGCGAGCCGTCGCGCCGTACGAACTCGGCGCGGCCGTCGGCGAATGCGGCTTTGTACTCGTCGGGCTCGGCTCCGGTCGGCTGATATCCTGCCGACCATACGGCGCCGGTTCGCGCGTCGCGTAGGTAGATGTGCGTGCCGAAACCGTCCGACGTCGTGTCCTCGCGCCAGCGTGTGATCGCGAGGTTGTTCCAGCGGCTGTAGCCGCCGCCGGCCGCGCTCATCATCACCGAGTAGCGTCCGTTCGACAGGAGCTGCGTCTGCGGCGGCGTCGAATGCGGCGAAAGGACGATGCGCGAACGCGGTGCGGCGTCGTCGATCAACTTCGGTGCGGCCTGCACCTCCTCGGCGCGCGGATGGGCGAGTGCGACGTCGCGGGGCATTCTTTCCTGAAGCAGAAGTTCGGTCGCGCGTATGCGCGCTTCGCTATGGAAGCGCGTCCGCATGCGTCCGTCGCCCAGAACGTTCGCGATCGCGACGATGGTCATGCCCTGGTGGTGCGCCATATACGCGCGAACGACCGCGCGGCGCTGACCTTCGGGGATCCGCGACGGCGTAAAGTCGATGGCCTCGTAGTACCCGTACGCGCCGCGCGCACCAATTTCGCTCAATCGCACAAAGTTCCTGCACGCCGCGGACGGGTCGACCATCGCGGCGAGCGCGGTCGCATATGGTGCAACAACGGCGTTCTCGGATAGGCCGCGTTTAAGCCCCAACCCGGGAACGCCGAAGTTCGAATATTGATAAGTGAATTCCAGGTCGCGCGCGTTATACGCCGACTCCGAGATGCCCCAGGGCAGGCCGAGCTTGCGTCCATGGGCGATCTGCCGGCTAACGATGAGCCGGTTCGTGCTGGCCAGCAAACTTCCTTTGGGGGCACGCATGACCAACGACGGCATCAGGTACTCGAACATCGACCCGGACCACGAGATCAGTGCGGCACCGCGGTCGACGGCCGTCACCAACCGGCCCAAACGGAACCAATGGCGCACAGGCGCGTCGCCCTTGGCGATTGCGACAAAGCTCGCCAGGCGCGCTTCCGAGGCCAGCAGGTCGTAGCAACTCGGATCGAGCGTCTCCGTGTCGACGAGGTAACCGATCGAGAGAAGCTTGAGTTCCGGATTGACCAGAAAGCGGAAATCCATCGCGCTGGAGAAATTGTTCGCCGCCAGTGCGAGCTTTCTGAGCCGTTCGGCGACATCCGTGGCAGGTGCTAAATCACGTGCGTGGCTTTCGACAGCGCGTTGTGCGGCCGTGCTCCATGTCAAAGTGTCCGTTGTGCTTGGATCGCCGCCCGCCAAGCCCACCAAGCGTGTTGCTTGCGCGTGAGCTTGCTCGATCGTGCCGGCACTCCGGAGCGACGCGCTGAATTCGGCGACGTGCTCTCTGATTCTGTCGATGTGTGAGCCGCTCTGTTTACTGGTGGCGAGGGTTTCTTGGACGAGTGCCACGGCATCGGTAACACCCGATCGCCAATCGGCGTTTGGTTCGGCCGTTGCGGCCAGTTCGGCGCATGCATTGGCGACGGCAATGAGGTGTCCTGCGAGGTTTCCGCTGTCCACCGATGAAACGTATTTTGGCTCGAGCGGCAGCAAGGTTCGTGTGTCGTACCAGTTGAGCAAGTGGCCGCGGTAAAGCTCTAGCCTGTGCAACGTGGCGAGGGTCGCTTCCAGCCGTTCGATCATGTCCACTGTGCCGATCCAGTGGTTGTCGCGTGCTGCCACGACGGACAAGAGATAGAGGCCGATATTCGTTGGCGACGTGCGATGCGCCACGATCGGCTCTGGGTCTTCTTGAAAATTGTCCGGTGGCAAGCTGTTGTCGACGGCAGTGACGAACGTTTCGAAGTAACGCCAAGTGCTCCGGGCGATGAGACGCAGCGCGTCGGCGTCTTGCGCAGCAACGGCGGATCGTTCGACGGTCGTCGGCGAGGCACTGGACCAGCGCGCAATCAGCGGCGACAGTCCCCACAGCGCGACGAACGGCAAGGCTATAACCGAGGCGTATGTGCCGAACGCCAGCGACAGCGCTAGCGTCCCGACCGCGATCGCGACTGCCCCGGCCATTTGGTTGTAAGCGCTCACCAGGTCGAGTTGCGGGCGATACGTGGCTTGCGCCGCCGTCACCCATTCCAACAAACGCCGGCGCGTGAAGAACAAGCGGTTCAGCGTGCGAGCGATGGCGTCGACCATCAAAGCCGCTTGGTGCGCCAAGAAGGTGATTGCGAACGCGATCTGGGACATCGCGAGCCCCAGATCTCCCGCCAGCGCCTGCACGTGACTGCGCGGTGAGATGCCCGGTCGCGGCGGGCGCATGGCCCCGAAGACCGGCAGAAGCGGCGGTAGCGCGATCGTGGCAAGGATGAATCCGGTCCAGATCAAGGACAGCTGCAACGGGAGCGTCCAGCCGATCGCGAGGGCGAGGACGCTGGCCGGTGGCGACAACGAGCGCCGCAAGTTGTCGAGCATTTTCCATAGACCGCCCAGGGGGATGGCCGTTTGGTCCTGGTCGTTGCCCGGCGCACCTCGCCCGAATATCCACGGCAGGAGTTGCCAATCGCCCCGCGCCCATCGGTGCAAGCGCGACGCCGCGACATCGTATCTGGAGGGAAACGTCTCGAACAATTCGATGTCGGAAACGAGGCCGGCGCGAGCGAAAATGCCCTCGAAGAGGTCGTGACTGAGGAGCGTGTTCTCGGGCACGCGATCGGCAAGTGCGGCCTCGAACAGGTCGACATCGTAGATACCCTTGCCAGCGTAGGAGCCCTCGCCGAAGAGGTCTTGATAAACGTCCGATACGGCAGCCGTATAG
>JABFRX010000066.1 GCA_013140995.1 Alphaproteobacteria bacterium
GGCAGGGGCACGGCCATCACGGCGACCCACCGCGCCCGTTCGCCGCGCCACCGCACGCGCGTCGCCAACACACCCTGCGGCGACATCCGGTAGTCGACAGTCGCAAGCGAAAAGCGAAGCGACACTCCCTCCGCCAGTTCTTCCACGCCCTCAAACGTCCAGCGATGCTGGTACCCGGGCTCAACGGCGGGCAAGCCAAAATACCCAGCCTCCGCACCGGGCAGCACGCAAGGCGGGCAGGGCACATCGAGCCGCGCGCCCCACTGCACCTTCGGGCGTGCAGCCACCGCCGCAAAATCCGGTGCCGTACCAAGGTCGCAACCGAAGTGCACAACGCGCGGCAACGCATCGCCGCCCGGCGCCGCATCGATCAGCAGCGAAACGTCGCCGCCGCGCAGATAGAGCCAACGCTGCATCTACGCGTCCCGATACGCCGGCGAACGCTTCTCGAGGAACGCACGGATCCCCTCGCCGAAGTCCGCCGTCTGCGCGCACAGAATCTGGTTGCGATCCTCCATCGCAACCGCCGCCTCAAGGCTCCCCGCATCGACACTCATATTGAGGCACTCCTTCGTCATGCGCAGCCCGAGCGGCGAGGTCGTCAACATCTCGTCGAGGTAAGGCCGCACAGCCGCCTCCATCTTGTCGTCGGGCACGACCTCGCTCACGAGCCCCACCCGCAACGCCCGCTCCGCATTGATGAAGCGCCCCGTCAGCATCAACTCCGACGCCACCGAAACGCCGACAAGCCGCGGCAGGAAGTACGAAACGCCGATATCGCAAGCCGAGAGCCCAATGCGAATAAACGCCGCATTCATCCGCGCACTGGCGCCCGCGATCCGGATGTCGCTGGCCAGCGCAAACGCAAACCCGCCCCCGCACGCCGCCCCGTGCACCAGCGAGATGATCGGCTGCGGACAACGCCGCATACGCATGACGATCTCACTGATCCGCCGCTGCGAGGTGAGCCCGTTCTGCGGCGACCGTGGTGTGTTGCCCCGCTCCTTAAGGTCGAGCCCCGCGCAATAAGCGCGGCCCGCCCCACGCATCACCACAACGCGCGCCGATTTATCCCAATAAAGCGCGCCGAAATAGTCGAGCAACTCGTCCACCAGCCGCTTGTTCAGCGCGTTCAAACTGTCCGGCCGATTGAGCGTCAACCAATCAATCGCCCCCTCCTTGCGCACCTGGATCGTCTCGTACATCTCATCCTCACTGGCGATTTCGTATTCAACTCACTATAGAGCAACTCCATGCCGCTCCGCTTCTGCATTCTCGCTGCAGCCGTCCTTGCCTTCACCGCCCCGGGCGTGTCTGCGGAGGGCAAACCCACGCGCATCGTCTCCACCAACGTCTGCGCGGACCAACTCGCGCTCGCCCTCGTAGACCGCACTCGCATTCTCTCCGTCTCGCGCATGGCGACTGAACCCGAAATCTCAAACCTCGCGGCGCAAGCCCGCGGCATCCGCATCAACAACGCCCGCGCCGAGGAGATCGTCGAGCTCAAACCCGACCTGATCCTGGGCGACATCTACACCGGCAAAGGCGCGAACCGTTTGGCCAGCACGATCGGCGTCCCCGTCCACATCGTCGGCATCGCCTCGTCGCTCGATGACGTGCGCAAGGTCATCCGAGACACAGCCACCATCCTCGGCGAACCCGAACGCGGCGAACAACTCGTCGCGCAAATGGACGCGAGAATCACCAACCCCCAACCACGAACAATTATCACCGCGCTCGTCTACGAACCGAACGGCCTCACCTCCGGCGCGGGCACGCTCACGAACGACATCCTCGCCGCCGCGGGCCTCATGAACCTGGCCCCGAAACTCACCGGCCAAGCCTACGCGACCGTCGCGCTAGAAACCGTCGTCGCCGCCGCACCACAGCTTGTCGTCCTCGACGACTCGTACGGCGCCACCGCCAGCCGCGCGCAAAGCATCCTGCGCCACCCCGCCTTCCGCGCGCTCGAAGGCAAAACAACGCTCTACAAGATCCCCTCGCGCCTCTGGCTCTGCCCCGGCCCCTGGGTCGGCGAAGCGGTCGAGCGGCTGGCGCAAGAGCGCGCCCGGCTATCAAGCCGCGCGAGCCAGTGATCCGTTCTCAGAGCGCCGGCCAGAACTCTTGACGCGTGCGGAGTGGAAGGACCCGGCATCTGCCCGCATGTTTTCGTCACGCTTTGCAGATGACGTCCACGAGAGTCAGCCATGGCGCGCGGTTTCGGCGCGCGCCACGGATTCGTTCGCAGGTTCAGTTCAAGTTTCCGGCGCCAACGGCGGTGCCGCCCTTGCCGTCGGCGTTCTGTTTGCCGTGCCAAGAGGTGGTCGACGTCTTGCCCTTGTTCTTGCCCGACAGATAGACGACGCGCCCCCGGCGCCGGCCTCGCGCCGACGCGCGAAGCGTCCCGAACGGGCCAATCCGGCCTGTCGTTTAGCACGCGGCGGTACGGAAGCAATTCGCCGCATAACGGTCATTCGACGGGCACTGTGGCGCGTTTCGACATTTCAAAAGCGGTTGTCGGCGGGAGGCGAGCCCACGGCCCCCTGTCCGCCTCAACCTGAGCGATGTCCCAAGTGTTGTGCGTGCGGAACTAAGGTGACGAGGTTGGCAAGGCTGCCCAAATGATCGACGCGGATGGAGATTTCGTCGCCTGACTGCAGATAGGTTTTCGCCCGTCGGGCGCCCGCAATGTACCGCTCGACCACGCATTTTGCGATTGGTTTTGTGAACGCGCTCAAGAGGCAATCAACCGCGCCCAATGCATAGTCTTTACGCCTAAGACCTTGCCAGATAGTACCCGCGGGCGTACCGGCCATGATAAGCGTGCGTGGCGGTATTGCGCCTTCGGGCGTGAACGGAAGGCGCGCCATGCCGCCCCAATAGGTCCATGACGTATCGCGACGCGCGCGTGACCGGCGAAGGATTTCGTCGAGATCCCAGATCCACTCGGTGACAGGAGCGCGCTGGCGCTCCATGCCGTTCACGGAGAGTTGCAGCGTTAGGCCGGCCACGAACGACTTCAAATCACGCGGCACCACAAACATATTTCCAACTGGAAGATAACCCGTCGCGCTCTTGCCCGAGGTGAAGCCCTTGCCCGATTGCGGGTTAGAAGGGTCGACGTTCCGCAACAAGGTTGCCCGGTCGGTGACGTCATTGCCCAGGATCAAACCGCCCGTGGCAGCATCGTTCGGGCCAATCGGCTTCAGCGGCACAAGGCAAAGTTCGACCTCGTAGTCGAGCAGCGCGTCGCTGGCGGGAATGGCGGCGCACCATGATGTCGGCGTCACCATCTTGGGAAACAGAAACGGGCCACCGACGACGGACGATTCCTTCGCGTGCTCGCGATAGTTGGTGCCGACAGCAATATGGGCGCCCGTCAGATCAACAGGCAGCGTCAGGTCGGCTTCCGGCACATCGACTGCGGCGATCGAGGACTCGACTTCGACCTTAATCCTTTCGTAGCCAAGACGATTGAACACGGAGATCGGATCGTCGCCCCACGTTGCAAGGCCGGTGATGTCGATCCCTTTGACTCTTCCCTCCGCACAAGCTCGCACCGCGATCAATCGCGCGTCGGAACCTTCGCGGCTGCGTGCAAACGTCAGCGCCTGGTCGAGCGGTGCGATCGCGATCATATGAGGCCCTTGTAGGAGCCGCCATCGAGTTGCAGCTGCTGGCCGGAGATAAACCCGGCTTGCGCGCTGCACAGATACGCACAGGCGTCGCCGAATTCTTCCGGGCGGCCGAAGCGTTTGGCGGCGATGGAGTTCGCGATTTCCTCGCGCGCCTGCTCGTAGGTGATGTTCTTCATCGCCATCGTGAGCTTCGCCATCTGCTGCTGGCGCTCGGTGTCGAAGCGTTCGGGCAGAAGATTGTTGATCGTCACATTGTCCGGTGCGACTTCGGGCACCAGTGCCTTACACGCCGCGGTAAGCGCGGTGCGGGCCGCGGTCGAAAGTCCCATCGGGCCCATCGGCGACTTCACCATCGCGCTCGTGATGTTGACAATGCGGCCGAACTTGCGCGCGCGCATGCCCGGCAAGAGCCCGCGGATCAACATGAGCGCGGGCAACATGTTGGCGTTGATAGCGCCGAGCCACGATATCTCGTCCCAATCCTGGAAACGCCCGGGAGGCGGCCCGCCGTTGTTGTTCACCAGAATATCGGCATCGCCGCATATCTCGATGAGGCTCGCGCGCGCCTTGGCATCGCTGAGGTCGGCGACGATGGTGCGCACTTCGTGGCCAGTCGCTTTGCCGATCTTGTCCTTCGCGCTGTTGAGGCGCTCCGCGTCGCGGCCATTGAGCGTCACCACGGCACCTTCTCGCGACAGCGCGAAAGCGCACGCATAACCCAAACCCTGCGACGATGCGCAGACGAGCGCTTTGCGCCCTTGAAGACCGAGATCCACTAGGCAACCTTTCCAATTGAGGCGGAAGCCGGCGGCTTCACGTAGTCGCTGATCGCTTGTACCGCGGGTGCCGTCCCGGTTTCGGCGACACTGCGGAAGATTCCAAGAATATGCCCGTCGGGGCGTACGAGCAGCGCACCATCGTCGGCAATTCCCATCTGCGATGACCAACTGCCGGAGGCCGCATTGAAATCGCGGCCCTGCGCCATGACGCTGACGGGGGCGGCGGTCGTTTGCGAGACGACTTGCCAGGCGTCGTGCTTCACGCCGCAGAACAACGTGAAGCCTTGAATGCCCGCGAGATCGAGCGACGACCGTCCGTCGCGTAGCGCTATGTGCGGCAGTCGCGCACCGAGCGCGACCTTGGGCACGAACTCGCTGATCGGCAGCGTTTCATCGTCCTTCAAGGCATCGCCATATGCATAACCCAATTGGAGGCGAAGGCTGTCGAAGTGATCCTTCTGGAAGGCAATGGCTGCATCCACTTTGGCGCGCGCTTCGGGGTCGGAGAGGCGGTGCGCAAAGTCCTGCGGGTCAACCGCGTGTCCCGGCGCATAGCCCAGAGCTTCGAAGACCGACATAATGCGCATGGCATTGACCAGGCTTTGGCCCATGTTCGTCTGGGCGATAGTCCGGCGCTCGACCTCGTAGGAGTCTAGAATCTCAGGCCCCGCCCAGCCTCTTTCGACCGCAGCAATCTTCCACGTCAGATTATCGATGTCGGCGATCCCAGTGTTGAGGCCAAGGCCGCCGGTCGGCGGAAACCGGTGGCCCGCATCGCCCGCGAGGAACGCATTGCCGGTTCGATAGGTGCGAGCAACTTGCGCCGACATGACCCAGGCCTTTGCGCCCTTCACCTTGAGATCGGGGATTGGCGCGCCGACGACCGCCTGAATGAGGTCGCGGCAAATCTCGTCGGTGAAGTTTTCCGGCGTGTCGTCCGGTTTGCAGGGGGTCATGAACACCCAGGTCTTGCCGACGTCGTAGGCGATGAGCACGCCGTTGGGACCGGGACCGAACGCAAAGTAGAGGATGGCTGGACGGTTGCCGACAAATTTACGCAGGTCGGCCTCGAAGTGGATCATCATGTTCGTCTGAAGGCTTTCCGGGCCATCCATCGGAATGCCGAGGCCGTCGCGCACGGCGCTGCCCGCGCCGTCGGCGCCGATCAAATAACGGCTTCGCACTTTAATCTCGGCCCCCGTCGCGCGGTCCTTCAGCGTCGAGATAACCGTGTCGCCGAGTTGATCGCAGCGCAACCATGCGAGGCCCCGCCTGATTTGAATTCCCGGCATCGCCGAAACTGACCGCTCAAGGATATCTTCGAATTTCGGCTGTTCGATATTGATCAAGGGCCAGCGCGTAACTTCGCGGACCGCTTCGTCCTGGCGTTCATAGGCAAGCGAGCCTATGTCGCCCTTGGCGATGGTCTCAACCATGCGGACATATCGGCCTTCTTCGGTCGGCGTCGCGTCGCCGTGGATTTGGTCCATCGACAACCCGGCCGCAGCGCAAATTTCCAGCGAGCGCGGATTCAGCGCGTGCGCTTTCGGGGCCTCGAGCCGGCCCAGATGCTTTTCCGCAATCAGCGCCGGGATCTTGTGCTTGCCCAACAGTTGACCGCCGAGAAGGCCGACGGGGCCCGCGCCGACGATGAGGACGGGGATTTCGATATCGCTCATTCTTGGTTTTCCCAGTTGGGTTTCAGCGTGACTGCGGCGGAATCGTGCGTCCGAAGGTTGGCGGCGGGTTCGGACCCCATTGGCTTGCGGCGCCGACATCGATCGTGACGTCGCCCGGGGGAATGCTCGCGTCGAGTTGATCGCCGTCCGTCCAGTGCTCGTGAATATGACCCCAGGGATCACGCCAATAGTCGAAGATTTGGCTGCCTAGCAGATGGCGGCCCACGCCCCATTCATGCGCACGTTTCTTCGCCGCAAGGTGGCTGCTGCCAGCAAGCACATCGTCAACGTCGATGACTTCCCACGACAGGTGGTTCAGTCCGAGGACGCCGCCGGACGCCATATCGCTGCCAAAGAGAATTGAGTGGTGATCGGCAGGCTCTGCCCCTCTGTCGCAGCGGGCGAAAATCAAAACAGGCATGCCGGGCGCGATGTTGACGCGGTCGGACGCGATCAAACCAAAGCGCGCATTGTACCAAGCGAGTGAGGCCTTCACATCGCGGACGTTCATCGCCAAGTGGCCGAAACGCTTGATGCGGCTTGGGCCGGTCTTCACGCGTTGCAGCTTACCGATGCGCAGGAATGCGTTGCCCATGTTGAGCGGGCGCGGGTCGATTGGACCAAGCGGTTCGACCGGCGTGGTGCCCCATACAACTTCGACTTGGGCGCCGGACGGGTCTTTTGTCAGCGTGCGCCAGCCGCCACCGGGCGCATCAACGGCCTCAACCGGCGTGAAGCCATCCGTTTTCGAGATTCGGTCAAGGTCTTCTCGGTTGGCGGCCTCAAATGCGAAGCCGATCCATGCCGGCGTCCCTTTGTGGATGACGTGCACATAGGGGGCGGTGCCGGCACCGCGCATGTAGAGCACGTCGTCTGTGCGGTGTGCGCGGGCCATTCCAAAATCGAGCAGGAACGATTCGGCCGCGTCGAGGTCGGGGGCCGACAAGCGCGGGAAGGCCATCTCCCTGACTTTGATTATCGGTTGTGTGTTCAACGGTGTTTCCTCCGGCGGGTCGCGAACAGGCTCTTTATAAAAAAATGGGATATATCCCATTTATGGGAGGATTGTCAATTTTAAAAGATTGGTTACAATCCGCGGGTGAGTTCGAACGCTGGCGCGGAGTTGAAATGGAACTGATTGCAAAAATTCTGGTCACACTGGTGGCCGTCGCGACGGCGATCGGCCCGATGTTTGCCGACTTCAACAAGACGCACGCAACCAATCCGCTTTGGACGCCGCACGCGCGGTTTCACGTCGTTTGGCAAGTGCTCACGCAAGCGGGCGTTGCAGGTTTCATTTTCTACATTCTCTGGGTCGCCGAGTTCGACGGGCATGTCTTGCTCGCGGCCCTGATGAACTTCAACTGGGGGCTGACGTTCTTCCTGACGCTATTCAACATGAACCGATTTGAGGGCACGCTTTCCGACGTCAACGGCATTCCCCCGTTTAAGTTCAGCATCGGTGGGCAGATCCGAAAGGTCGATACAAACCTTTTCGGCGCGACGATCTTGATGTCGCTCAATACCATCGCCACGATCCTGCTCCTCCAATGAGCGACGCGCTGGCCGGGACAATAGTATGAGTTTGAAGGGAATCTTCGCTTCCGAAGCGCGCGAGCAAGGCAAGAGTGCACGCACCCGTGCGCGCCTTATGGACGCGGCCGTCGGTGTTTTTGCCCGCGTCGGTTTCGAGGCGGCCTCGGTCAACGAAATCGCCCTAGCCGCGGATGTCGCCAACGGTACGTTCTATCTGCACTTCAAGGACAAGGACGAGATCGTCAGCGCCGTGGCCTTCCGCATTGCAGGCGACATTACGCGACAGCTCGACGATGCCATGTCCGATATCGACGACGCGATCGAACGCACGTGCTTTGCAACGCGGCAATTCATCGACATCGCCTGCAGCGAGCCCGAATGGGGTTGGGCGCTTTTTAGGGCGGCGTGGTTTCTGCCCGAATTGCGCAAACGCTCGAACGAGTATCTTCGCGCGGATCTGCAACGCGGCGCACGGCAGGGGTCGTTCACGGTCAAGATCGACGCTTTCCTCGTCGACATGTTCGCCTCGATGGTACTGACGGCCTTGTTTGGCCGGCTGAGTGGAGAAGCAGACAAGGACGCGGGGTCCAGGGTTGCAGAACTTCAACTGCGCATGTTGGGTGTTCCTGGCGCCAAGGCGAAGAAGACCGCGTGGCGCAAACTTGAGCCGCTCAAACTCAAGGTCAGCACCGCCTTGGTGGGATTGGCGAAGGCTTCGGAATGATAAGCGAGGATTCTCGCTTGAAGGCCAACGTTGTCTACGCATTCGCGATCGGCATTGGCATCGCCGCTTGCGAATTTGCGATGCGGAATGGCCTGGTTGACGCAAGGCTGCCACTCGCGAGCGGTTCTGCTATACGGCAGTTATTCGCCGCCCAAGCGACACTCGCCGCTCGGCTTGCGCACCTCAGAACACACAGCTTTTCGGTGACTGTCAGACTGCGAGCCGTGCCGCGTGGGGCCCGCATTCAGGCGGCGCAACGCGCCACGAAAGCAGTGCCGCACTCCACGCAGAACTTCGCGTGTTCAGGATTGGCGCCGCCGCACTTCGTGCAATTCAATTTCAAGGCCTTTCAGAAACTTGGCGGGCGCGAACGTTAATTTTTGGTCGTCAGCTGTCTCTTGTAGTATAGTGCCGCTATGAACGAAAAGGCACATCCTTGCATTTCGCGCGACCCGAAGGTGATGATGGGTAAACCCGTCATTGCGGGGACACGCGTGCCGGTGGACGCCGTCGTGCGCCAGTTCGCCGCCGGCGCGGATATGGACTGGGTGCTGAAAGCGTTTCCCGACCTGACCGCAGACGATGTTCGGGCGGCGCTCGCCTTTGCAGCGGCTTGTGTCTCGGATGTTCCGGCCGCAGCGGCCGAGTAGATGCGGTTCGCCATCGAAGCATGCGTGCCTGCGCAGTTGGCGGTGGCATTGCGGGCTTTTGGCGCCGATGTGACGTTAGCCTCTGGCCGGCCAGGCATGCCCGACGACGAAGTACTGAGCGGATCGGTTTCGCGCGACCGGGTACTCATCACGTCCGACAAGGACTTCGGCGAACTCGTCTTTCGTGACGGCAAGGCTGCAGTCGGCGTTGTCTTGATTCGCTTCGATATCGTGTTCGACGTGCTCGCGGATGAGACTGCCAAGCGGATCCTGGCACTCGAGGGTGAAGGGCGCGGAGTGTTCGCAGTGCTTGAGCGGACAAGCGTTCGCATCCGGCATATGCCCGGATAGCCGGTTCGTAAGCCCGCCCGCCTTGCGAACGCACGCAAACCGGAGTAACTCTCGCCCCACGTATCCGGAAAGGGAACGCGGTCAAATCCGCGGCTGCCCCCGCAACTGTGAGCGGCAAGCTCGAAGCCAGAAACGCCACTGAGGAAACTCGGGAAGGCCGGTGAAGAGCGCTTGAGCCGCAAGCCAGGAAACCTGCCGGATGCCGTCGTCCTTGCCCGCGCCGGGGTGTGCGCGAGCAAAGCGGGCAACCGTCGCGGCGACTGACGAGCGACGTTGAGGCCATGGACGACAAAGTATCCGCATTGCCGATCGCACTCGCCGCCGCGACGTTGCTCGCAGCGGTCGCGTCGCTGTTCATCGGCTACGCACCGCTTAGCGCCTCGACCGTCATCGACGGCTTGCTGAACGACACAGGTACGGCGGGCGTCATCATGCGCGACATCCGTCTGCCGCGCATGCTGCTCGGCCTGCTCGCAGGTGCCGCACTCGGCATGAGCGGCGCGGCGCTGCAGGGCCTGCTCCGCAACCCGCTCGCCGAACCGGGCGTCATGGGCATCGCCTCGTTCGCCTCCCTCGGCGCCGTAATCGCGATCTATTTCGGCCTGTCGACGGCGTTCGCGTTTGCGCTACCGCTCACCGCGATGCTCGGCGCACTCATCGCCGCCGTAGTGCTCAGCTTGTTGAGCGGCCGCGACAACGGCGTGCTGACGCTCATCCTCGCTGGCGTCGCGCTTGCAAATCTCGCGGCGGCCCTGATGGCACTCGCGCTCAACCTCGCACCGAATCCTTACGCGGTTAGCGAAATCGTGTTCTGGATTTTGGGCTCGCTCAAAGATCGCAGCTTCGACGACGTGCTGCTCGCAGCCCCCTTCGTCGCCGCAGGTCTAGCACTCCTAGCCAGCACCGGCCGCGCGCTCGACGCGTTGACGCTCGGCGAAGACGCGGCGAAATCGCTCGGCATCGAAACGATCAGCATTCAACGCCGCGTCATCGCCGGCGTGACGCTTGCGGTCGGCGCCAGCGTCGCGGTTACCGGCGCGATCGCGTTCGTCGGCCTGATCGTGCCCCACC
>JABFRX010000059.1 GCA_013140995.1 Alphaproteobacteria bacterium
GTACCCGCCCACGCGATAGATGAAAGCGCCTCGGACAACGTCGCAACGCGCGACGACGTGTGCCGCCGCCGGAACTGGCTGCGTTTGGCTTGCGCGCGGAATCGAAACTGGATGGCCGTAGCCGAAGCTGCCGATGCTGCGATCCCTAAAGCTGCCGCCAGCGCAACGCCCGGAGACAGCGCGATCAAAGCGGCGACGAACGGCAGAAATACGGCAGCGATGCATTGCATCACGGCTTCGATCTTAGCGCGAAGCAACAAGCTTTCGGGCACTGGGGCAGTCGAGACGAGATCGGGTGCGTCCTCGCCGCTGAGCGTGAGCCACGCGAGCCCGCCGGCAAGCTGCCCTGCCGACATCACAAGCACGGGCACGAGTACGACGGCGATGCCGCCGCCCGCGCCGTAGTTGTGCCAAAGCATAAGCGCGGGCGGCAACAGATACAGCATTTGCATCAGGGATTGCGACAACAGCCAAGGATCGCGCGCGAGCAGCATGCGCTCTTTACGCCGAAGCGCAGCCGCAGGCGCTTGCACAGCGAATACGCGCAAGCGCTGCCGCGAAACACCGCCGCGTGAAACGCTCGACGCAGCTACGAAGAAGCGTGCAAAGCGCGGCGCATAAAGCGCCGTCGTCACCACGAACAGGATAATGCTGACCACGACGACCGACAGCATCGCCGGCACGTCCCCAAGCGCACCGCGCGCGGGCCACCAGAGCAAGCTCGAAAGGTCCGGTGCATTCGCCAAGACCTTACCGGATCGCAAGAACGCGAACTGTGACAGCGTTCCGGTCGAAAACAGCGCCGCAACCTGCAGCCCGATGACAAACAAACCCCCGATCACGGCAGCTGCGATCTGCGCGGCCAAACGCGTCCGCTTCGGCCCGATGACCTGAAACAACAGGACGGCCAAAGCGACCGCCATCGCCGTCGCCGTCAACGAAACCGCAACGATGATCCCGTAAGCGCCGAGCCAGCGCACGCCGCCGAGCCACGCGAGTACGTTGATGAACGGCCCGATGAAGAGCAACGACATCGTCCCGACGGTGAGCGCAATCGCGCCGATCCGCACGGCGAACAGCCGGTCCGCCGCAACCGGGGAACTCAAGATCAGTTCCAGGTCCGAGCGCGTATAGAACGTGCGCGTCACGCTCTCCATGGCCTGCGAAAGAACGGCGGAGCCGGACAGCAGCACGCCGGCCGTCACCGCAATCAGCGTCGGCAGGTCGTTCGCAAGCGCTAGTGAAGCCAGCCTTCCGACCGCAAAATACGCGACGACATGCATAACGGCCAAGAAGATGCCAACACCAATCGCGACCCTGCGCAGCCGCTCCGTCTTGCCGCCGGTCAGCATCGCGAACACGTCGCGCCAGGCGAGCCGCATCTCGTGCGCGGCGAACCACGTCATAGTTCCGGGCATGCTCATGCCGCGGCCGCGTCCTTTTCGACGATCGCCAGGAACAACTCTTCAAGCGGCGCGTCCCCGCTGCCGATGCGCGCGCGCAACTCGGCAAGCGTACCCTCCGCAATCAGCCGTCCACCGGCGATCACGCCGATGCGGTCCGCCATGCGTTCCGCGATCTCCAGAATATGCGTCGTCATGATGACGGTGGCACCCGCCCGCACCCGCGCGGTCAGTACATTTTTGACGAGCCGCGCACTCCCCGCGTCCAACCCCGTCAAAGGTTCGTCCAGAATAATAAGACGGGGCTCGTGAACCAGTGCACCCGCCAGCGCCACCTTCTGGCGCATCCCGCGCGAAAAATTCTCGCAGCGCGCATGCGCGACTTTCGCGAGGTCCAACCAACCGATGAGGTCGCGCGCCCGCGCCGCCGCGACCGAAGGCTCCACGCGCCAAAGCCCCGCGACGAATTCCAGATACTCCGTGGGCGTCTGCTTGTCATAGATCATCGGCTCGTCCGACACCCAGCCCACGATCTGTTTCGCCGCGACTTGGTCGAGACGCGCATCGACCCCGAAAATCGAAACTTCGCCGCCGTCCGGCTGCAGCAGGCCGCTGACCATCCGAAGCGTGGTGGTCTTACCTGCGCCATTCGGCCCCAAGAGCATGTAGAACTCGCCTGGCCTGACGCGCAGGTCCAACCCCGCCACCGCCGCTTTCCCGTCGAAACTCTTGGCCAGCCCTCTGATGTCGAGTGCGGGCGAAGGCGCGTCGTCCATAGATATCCTCGATTACCGCGATCAGGCTCGGGTCCAGGATAAGAAGTCAGAGGTTTCAAAGGGATAAATGCGCATCCTGCCACCTTCCTCGCGCGGGGCCGGGTTGCTATCTCTACCCCCATGAGCATCCGCCCCTACCGCGACATCACCCGCCGCAAGAGCCGCAAGATCCGCGTGGGGTCGGTGGAGGTCGGCGGCGATGCGCCGATCACCGTGCAGTCGATGACGAACACGCTGACCTCGGACGCGAACGCGACCATTCGCCAGATCAAGGGGTTGGAAGCGGCCGGCGCCGACATCGTCCGCGTCTCTTGTCCCGACGAAGAATCGACCGCCGCACTCCCCGCGATCGTGCGCGCGGTGCAGGTGCCGATCGTCGCCGACATCCACTTCCACTACAAACGCGCGATCGAAGCGGCGAAGGGTGGCGCGGCGTGCCTGCGCATCAACCCCGGCAACATCGGTTCCGCCGCCCGCGTGCGCGAGGTCGTGCAAGCCGCGAAGGACCACGGCTGCTCCATGCGCATCGGCGTCAACGCCGGCTCGCTCGAAAGGGAACTGCTTGAACGCTACGGCGAACCATGCCCGGAGGCGATGGTCGAAAGCGCCCTGAACCACGCCCGCATCCTAGAAGATAACGACTTCCGTGAATTCAAGATCAGCGTGAAGGCAAGCGACGTGTTTCTCGCGGTCGCCGCCTACCAAGGCCTGGCCGAGGCCTGCGACTACCCGCTCCACCTCGGCGTGACGGAGGCCGGCGGCCTCATGACCGGCACCGTGAAATCCGCAATAGGTATCGGCTCTCTGCTGTGGGCCGGTATCGGCGACACGATCCGCGTCTCGCTGTCCGCCGACCCGGTCGAAGAAATCCGCGTCGGATTCGATATCCTGAAGTCGCTGGGCCTGCGCCACCGCGGCGTCTACGTCATCGCCTGCCCATCCTGCGCCCGCCAGGGCTTCGACGTCATCAAAACGGTCGCCATCATCGAAGACCGCCTGAAACACATCACGACCCCGATGTCGCTCTCGATCATCGGCTGCGTCGTCAACGGCCCGGGCGAGGCGGCGCAAACCGATCTTGGCTTCACGGGAGGGGGGGCAG
>JABFRX010000030.1 GCA_013140995.1 Alphaproteobacteria bacterium
CTCACGACGCTCAAAAAATTCTGCGGTCTCACGTCCTTCACGCCTACTACTGATCCCACTTCACCTCGGCGAGGACGCTTTTGGCTGTTGGCTGGACCGCGCAGCCGCAAATGCGAGGTGAAGGGGCAAGTCATGATTTCTGCGACGCGTCACCGCCAAGGTCTTCAAGCGCGGCAGCTACGGTTGCGGCTACGCGTTCAAGATCGACCCAGATGAATGTGTCGGGTAAGTCGGGATCGCTCGCCGGATCGCCTTCGACCGACCGCCATTCGCCATCGTCGGTACGCCAAACGAACAGCGTGACGTTGGCGAACGCGGCTGGGATGGCAGCGGCCGGAGTGTTCCGGTGCCGCCACAGCGTGCCCTTGGGCGACAGCCGACGGCTTGTTTCGACCAAGCGTACAGCGTCGCCCACTGGCAACCCGTGACGGACTAGACGTTGTGTAAGTGCGAACAGCAGGACGGTTCGTGCGGAGAACCGGTGCCACCCGTCGGGTTCGTCTTGATCCGCCTTTGTGAACGGAACTAGGTCGCGGTCGATCCAGTTACGGATCGTCTTCGCGCTGGCTTCCGAAGCCAGAGCAGTCTCTGAAAGTGTGTAACCCGTTTTCGGCATAAAGCCTCCGTTCGCCGAATTGCCTCGTCTGAGGCAGTATGGCGGACAACCTCACGTGAGGCAAACGGTTTCTGGGGCGAAAACAGGCGGAACGGGATCGACCTATCTCGTGTATTCGTTCTCCCGGTCGAACGCTCTGATGGCCGAGAACAGCGCTCCCACCAGCGGTTCGCGAGCTTCTTCCCTGAATGTGCTGCCGATCTGGCGGCCATCCCGATCAAGCAGATAAATTTCGATCCGGCCGCGATAAAGATCGTAGGTCCAAACTTCCTTGCGCAGCCACGCGGAACGGCGGGCGAGCGCAGCGCGGATTTCGGCTATGTCGTTCGACGGCATACCAAGACCTTCCAGGGCAACAAGGTTGTCGTCTACCCACTGGTCGGACATTTGACCGGGCGCAAGCTTGCCCTGGTCCACCTTGCTCTCGACGATGCGAACCTCGGTCCCCTTCTCGCCTTTGCGGATGAACAGACCGTCGATGCCATGATTGCCACGGACCTTTGAGGGAATTTGGACCCAGCCGGACGTGGTCATGATCGCGGTCGTCAAGATTTCGCCGAAGTCGCCCTTGGCAATGGTGTCGTTGAAGCCTTCAGGGTTCGCCACGGGCGGCGGCGGCATCCGCACCACGATGTTGATCGGCCTGTCGGCTGCACGCAGAACGCCGAACCAAAGCAGAGCCGCGAGCGCGGCAGCCACCACTGCGACAACCACCCACCATGTTAGACCGGTCATAGAATTTGCCCCCGCATAATCCCCAGGGGAGACTATCACTCGCGGCGCGGCATGAGGGCAACACAGAGATGGCTAACGCCCCCTTAGGTCTGCTGGAACAAGAAGAAAAACCACATTGCCACAACCGCGAACAGCAAGGCAGCGACAATCAGGAGCGTCGCTGCGCCCATGAGCTCGCGCGTCCACTTCAGGTAGAAAGCCGCATCCTCCAAGCGCTTCTTCCGCTCTGCACCATCGTCCCGCGCACGCGCCTTCACGTCCCACATCTTGTAGAAATAGCGGAACAATGCTGCGTAGACCGAACACGTTAGTGCCAACGCAAAAAGCGTTATCCCGATGCGTGGCGGGAACGGTCCAGTGATTTTCACTAGGTTGTCGAACTGCGTGACAAGGCCGAGCAAGCCTGCAGCAGAAACGGTTTGATTCACGCCGAGGGCAAAGCCCTCAAATGTGAACATCGTTTCGCGTTCGCGATTGTGTTTCTCGTCCTCCCACTTCGCGGTATCGAGGTCGAACAATCCTCCCTCGTCGCTAAGCAGCGTTGGTATTTTTGTCATTTCAACAACCCTTTCGAAGCACGACTCGAACAGTACTACGCCGCCACATCAACAAAAAAGACGCCAAATTCTGCTGGAGCCTCTTGCCGTAGCCGCAGCCCGCAACACATCGCGAGCGCCTGCGCGCCGTCGATGCGGCCTGTCGATTTCTGCTTGTCGAACTTGCGATTTCCGGCCGGGTCGCTGGTCGTCTTCACGTTGCTGACATTCCAAGTCAAAACTGGATGATCGCCCGTGCGCAGCTTGCCCTCATGCGCGAGCCGTTCAAATTCGCTGACCGCTGGGGCCATGTCTTTGAACCCTTGGCCGTGCGGCACAAGCTCAACGGCGCAGCCGAGCGCATCAAGTTCGCGGCGCAGGTCTTCGATCCGCCAGCGGTCATAAGCTAGCGCGCGAATATCGTACGCCCCATGAAGCTCAGCGATCTTCGTGGCGACGATCTTCGGGTCTAGCGTCTTCGCGCCGCCTGACAGGATGTGGCCTTGCTGCTCCCAAACGACGTAAGGCGCACGGTCGGTGTCCTCATGTTCGCGCAGGTCGCCGGCAAGCCAAAAGTGCGGCGCAACATCGAGGCCGCCATCATCGTCTTCGAACACCAGCACCAGTGCCGTGAGGTCGCGCGTGCCTCCCAGGTCGAGTGCCGCGAAGCACGGCCTGCCCTTCAGTCGTTCGCGATCCACAGCGCCTGTGCACCCTGCCCAGACTGCGGGAGTGAGAAAGTGCGCGGAAGTGCTGACACGCTGGTTCAAAATCAGGTTGCGGAAGGACGCTTCGCGGCTCGGCAATCGCTCCGCCTGCTTCGCCATTCGTTGCACGTCTTCCAAGCTGCGGAAATCGCCCAGCGCAGGGTTCGCCAGCAGCCACGTTGCGGGGTCCCATGGGTCGGCTTCGAGCGGCGCAGTGTGAAGCTCAAGGTCGAAGGAGGGATCGTCGATTTCTCCACGCTGAACGCGCAGACCGTAATCGACTAGTTCGCTCATCGGCGCGTCGTCGCGCGCGGCTTGAGTGCTGATCACCACGCCCAGCGGCTCGGCACGTGCGCCCATCGCAGTGTCGAGAACGTCGTACAGTTTTCGATCAGGGCTTTGGCCTAGTTCGTCGTAGCAGAAGAACGAGGGTGAGAGGCCGTGCTTCGTGCCGACGTCGGAGCTCAACGCGGCGTAGATGCTGCCGGTGCCGCCCGGTCCAATGTCTTCCAACTCCTTGCTATGTGAGCGGATCGAAACACGCTGCACAAGCCAATCGACACGCCGAATGATCGCGACCATTTCGTTGAAGATTTTGCCAGCCTGCAGGCGGTCGTTGGCCGCTGAATAGCACTCGCCGCGCTCCTCCGCTTCCGGCCCAGCAAGGTGCGCGAGGCAAAGTCGCGCTGCCATATCCGTCTTTCCGTTCTTGCGCGCCATGGAGTTGACGGCGGTGCGAACAACACGGCGGCCTTCGGCGTCGGTGCGATAGACTTTTTCGATCCAGCGCCGCTGCCACGGTCGGAATTTGAATTGCGTCCCGGCCAGCGTCCCGGAAGTGACCGGCAGGCTTTCGGCGAACGCGATGACGCGCGCCGCACGCGAAAGGCCGGGCGCATCCCAGGGGCGGGGTGTCGGTTTGGGCTGCGCCGCGCCCTGTTTGGGCTTCGGCGCTTTCGGCATCGGTACGGCATTCGGCCCGCGCTTACCCATGATTTTTCCGTGCAAAACTTTCTTTCAATGCGACTACCCGAGCGGTTTGGCCCCCTTAGCTCTGAGAGATTTTTTCGCTCGCTTTTTCCTCGCGTTTTTTCACGCAGGTTTTTGTGCCCATGGATGCGAGGGGTCGATTGGACGCCCAAATTTATCGCAGCCTTTTCTTGGCTTGTTTGTCTTCACCGCGCCGTGCTCACGCCCGCGCGCCGTCTTGGCGCTGTGGCAGGACCAGCAAAGGGACTGAAGGTTGCTCCAGGCCCAACACAGGGGATCGTTGTCGCCCTGGACCGGCGTCTTGTGGTCAACGCACGTGGCCTGCCGCCGGTCATCAGGCGGGCATAGCTCGCAGACCGGCGACGCGGCCAGCTTGGCGCGGCGAAGGCGGAACCAGCGTTCGCTGCTGTAGAGGCTGAACCTAGCCATGGGTCACCTCCAGACCGCACAGACCGCAAAGACCCCCCTCCCTACTGCACGCGAGTAAATTCAGAGAGGAGAGTAATTTATCTTGTAAGGGTTGGGACCGGGGTCTTAGCGGTCTGTGCGGTCTGGCGACCGCTACATCTTCGGCGACCATGGCGCGTCCTCCGTCAGTTCCTTCAGCGTCAACATCCCCGTAACCTCCGACGACTTGATGCCGGGCAGCGTCGGGTAGTTCGTATAGATCGGGGTCTTAAACGTTCCGATCTGAAAGCGCGGCGTTCGCTTCCCCGGAACATCGACGACTAGGTGCAGTCCAGCTGCGGCCAACGTCGATCCGACCAAGTCCCTTCCTTCGAGCTTGCTGTCGTTGACAGTTAGGCCACGTGCGACAGCGAGCCATGCGTGAACTATGTCGCGGCCAACCGCGATCATCTTCCCATCGTCGAACGCCGCTTTGATCTTCTCCGCGAGGTCGAACACCATCGTCTTTCCCGGCGACCAGCCAGCGCGAAGCATGTCTTGTTTAGCGCCGGTCATCGGTGCGCGGTCGGCGGCCTGCACATAGTCGCCAAACTTCTTCGCCCAGCCCGCAATGATCGACAGCCCGCCTTCGTCGAGCCACTTGTGAAGCTCGTTCCAGTATGCGCCGGGCATGGGTTGTTCCGTTACAGTCGGAACGAGCAGGCGACGGTCCGCGTCGTCGATCTTCAGCGCCCGCGTTTTGTTGTTCGAGCACAGGATAAAGTGCGCGTGGTTCTCGATGACGTAGGGCTGCTGGAACTTCTTGTTGACCGTCACTTCCGGGTCCGTGATGTAGGACTTCAGCTTGTTGTAGGCGTGATGGTTTTCGCCTGCGTAAACCTCATTCACAACCACAAGGCGCTTATGCGCTAGCCAAGGATTGAAAGCGGATTGCGTGATGTCGTTCTCGCTAGGCCAGCCAGTGTTGTGCATCCCGACTAGCCTCGCGAGTATGCGCGCCAAGCAGCTCTTGCCGACGCCTTGTTGCTCGCTGACGAGCAGCAGCGAATAGAGCATTCTGGTTTTGGGTTGCGCGATGAGCGTAGCGCACCAACGCATAACTTCCCGTCGATCGCTTTCGATCGGGAACAACTGTTCGATGAATTCAAGCCAAGGTTTTGGATTGCCTTCCATCGGCTTGATCGACGAAGGCTCGTAGATGTTGAACTTCTTGCCGCCTTCGATGATGCCGGTCTTGCTGCCGGGCCTGTAGGCAAGGCTGCGAACCTGGGAACCAAGCTTGTCCTTCAACAGCGTGGAGGTTTTGGTGCTGTGCGAGAAGGGATGAATAGTGGCGTCGAAAACGCTTTCAGTTAGCTGGTCTTGCGGCCGGTCGCGATGAACATACAAGTCGGGCTCGGGCGCATAGATCCATTCCGATGCAAATTCATCGCGGATCTCAAACGGTGGTCGCCCTACTTTCTTGGCGTTTTTGACGATCTTAGTCGCCCACGTCGCCGGGAATGCTAGGTCGGCAATCGTCGGCCCGATGTACTCGCCCGTTGTGTACTCGCCAGTCGTTGCCGCGTACCACTTCTTGTGCTTCGGCCAAGGGTCGGCAAGGTCAAAGCCGGTCGGGAAATCTTGATCGAACCGTACGCACCACATCGAGCGCCCAACTGCGTTCGAGATTTTCGGCACCGCGTTGATGCCGGGCTCGTCGTTGTCTGCGATGATGCGCTGCGAGCCAGTGAACTTCCTGAGCGGGCTCCAATCGACACGGTCGGGGTTCGGTGCGCCGCCAGGCCAGCCAAGGTGCGTGGTGTATTGCAGCGCGTCCTTCCACGGATGCTTGCGGCGGCCTTCGGCAATTTCCTGGCCCGCGCGCGCAGCCTTCGCCCCTTCGTGCAAATAGACCATCACGGCGTCGTTCAGCAGGTGCAGGCCGTAGAGCGGAAGCAGCTGGTCATCCGGCTCCATCGGCCGCCACTTGCCGTCGCTCCAATACGTCCACAATACGCAAACCTTCTTGCCGTTCCGGCCGATGAAGCGGTGCTCGATCATCAGGATTTCGTGCCGGTCTTCCTTCTTGTCGCGCGGACGCATTGGTCCGAGGCCATGGTCGGCGCGGGCGTGCTGCGAATAGAAGATGAAGAGATTTTCCGGCGCGACGTTCTTCAACTCATCAGGAAGCGCGACGCGGAAGGCGGGCTGCCACGTCGGCCAGTTCGCGCCCTTGATCTCGTCCACGATGGCGGCCTTCTCCAAGGCGGACGGCTGCACGTCTTCCAGCGGGAATTCGACTTCAAGCTTGGGCGTGATGCGGATGGCGACTTCATCGCGCGAGTAGTTGCCTTGCGGGCGCTTGCGAACGATGCGCCGGAAGCTGGCAATGTCCAGCTGGTGGCGACGAATGAACGCGAACAGCGCCGGAAGTTGGACGATTTTCTCCTCGCCCGTCTCGTTTGAATTCTCGTTGAATTGCTGTGGGTTCGCAGGCATGTTCATGTTGCCGCGCCTCCGCTTGAGGTGCTGGCGTTCGTGTCAAGCAAACTGTTATCGCCCTGCGTGGTCGCCACCGTGCAGGGCGTTTTCATAAGCGAATTTTGGTTTGCCCGTCTGCGGGAAAGCCGTTTCGGTTCAATCGCGACAGTAGGGACGGGTTGCCCGAGCAACGCCTTGGCATAACTCGGAAACCCTGCTCCCCTTGGGGGCACCAAGTATTGGCCTCGCGCGTCGGCGCACTTCACCTCGCTGGAAGCGCCATGCAAAGCCCCTCCCCGCCTGCCAACATCGTCGACGCGATCGTCATCGGCCTCTTCCAGGTCTTCGCGCCAGGCTTCGAAGCGCTGGCGCACCTCATCTTCGCAACGTTGATCGCAGGTCCCGCGCTCGCAACGATGTTGCTGCTGTGGCTCGACTCCCGCGTGACATTGCTTCGCACCTCCAAGATCGCGAACGGCATCGCAGCAGTCATCCTTACCTTCGCGGGCGGTTACTTGTTCGCAGGGATTTGGGCGTGGGCAAGCACGACATTCGATGCGCAAGGCCCCGTCTACCAGCGCGTGTTGCCGGTCGCGCTGGCACTCGCGGCAGGCGCGATCGTGCTGCAATGGCGTGCGCGCATCTCATTCAACGCCGCTCGCGCAACGGGCGTGAGCGCTGCGATCCTCACACCGCTCGCGCTGATCGCCATCGACGCGATGCTCTGAGCGCGCGAGCGTCCAGCGCCGCAAGTCGCCCGCAAAGCGAACGCGCCCTCATTTCCTGTGAACACGCTTTCGCCGTCACATTGACCGCTCTGTGCTCATCGGTTGCTTTGGGTGCGACGTGAGAGAGCATGGACAATGGACGCGCAAGCGGGCCTGCGCGAAAAGCTGAAGAAGATCGAAGCGCTTGTCGAAGGCGCGGCGACCGACGCTGAGCGCGACGCTGCAGCGGCCGCCATCGCACGCGTGCGCGCGAAACTCGAACCGGCACCTGACAGCGAACCGGAAGAGCTGCAGTTCCAAATCGCCGACGATTGGTCGCGCTATTTGTTCGTGGCACTCTGCCGCCGCAGCGGGCTCGAGCCGTACCGCCACACGCGCGAAGACCGCGCAAGCGTAACCGTCCGCGGCACCCGCGCGTTCGTCGACGGCGTCATCTGGCGCCAGTTCACCAGCCTCGACGCAGAGCTGCGCGCCTACCTCACGGAAGCCGCGCTGAAAATTATCCGCGAAGAGATCCACGCCGACGCGAGCGACGCGCGCGAGATTGCAGAGGCCCTACCCGCCCCGACACCGGAACCCGAACCCGAGTTGCTGCTGGAAGCCACCGCGAAATCAGCACCACCCAAACGCTGGTTCGCATTCGGCAACCTGATCCGCTTCAACCGCCGCCTCGCCCGCACCGCAACGCGCACGAAGCACTAGCCGCAGCGCTACTTCTTCCCCGCAAGTTCGCCGATCAGCACGCGCCAGTGCGTGAGGCCGCTGTAGAACGCATCCACCGGAACGCGCTCGTTAAGCCCGTGCGCGTACGAATCGCTGTCCTTCATGAAGAGCTCGCTCGTGCCGTAGGTGGGTATGCCAGCCGCCCGGTAGAACACGCCATCCGTCGCGCCCGACGACATCGTGGGCACGACGCGCACGCCGGGATGCGTCGCGTGAACCGCATTCCTCACCGCATCGACCACGTCTTTGCGCAAAGGCGACGCGTCGCTGGCCACATAGGTGTCGAGCGGCGCGATCTCGATCTTGCTTCCGGCGATCTTCTGCAGCTGCGCCTGTATCTGTTCGACCTTCACGCCGGGAAAAATACGGCAGTTGACAGTCACACTCGCACGTTGCGGCAACGCGTTGTCCGCATGCCCGCCGGCCAGCATCGTCGGTATGCACGTCGTGCGCACCTGACCCACACTGAAGGGATCGGCGGAGATTACGGCCGCCGCGCGCCGGTCACCCGGCCGCCGCGCGAACCGCGTCATGGCGGCGCCGATCTTGCCCTTCGTGATCGGTCCCGTCGCGCGGAAGGCCGCAATCGTCGTCTCGTTCCACATGACGGGAAATGCGTAGCGGCGCAACTTACCCACGGCATCCGCTACGTCGAAGATCGCGTTCTCTTTCTTAGGAGTTGAGGAGTGCCCGCCCGGATTCTTCGCCGTCAGCGTAAAACTCGCGAACGTCTTCTCTGCCGTCTGCATGCCGTAGAAGACCGGCGCGCCATCCTCGCTAAGCTGCCCGCCGCCCGCATCCGAATTGATCGCAAACTCCGCATCGACCAACGCCCGATGCTCCTTGAGCAGCGTCTGCGTCGACACTCCCGACGTCTCCTCGTCGCCGGAGAACACGATAATGAGATCGCGCGTCGGCTTGAACCCCTCGGATTTCAGCGTCAGAAACGTCGTGGCAATCAGCGCCAAGCCGGACTTGTTGTCCTCCGACCCACGCGCGAAGAAATAACCTTTCTCCTCGATCAGCTTGAACGGCTCGCGCTCCCAATCTTCGCGCCGCGCCGGCACGACGTCCATATGCGCGAGCAGCAAGATCGGTTTGCCGCCCGATCCGTCGCCGCGATAGCGCACAACGAGTGCGGCCGTCTTGGCCATCGGAATGAGATTCACATCCTCGCGCGCAAACCCGCCGTCGCGAAAGCGGTCGGCCAGATACTTCGCCATCTCAGGCGTTTTGCCGCCCTCGACCGACGTGTCCATCTCGACGATCGTTTGATAAATCTCGCGCGCTTGCCGCTTTTCCTCCGCGCTCGGCCCGGCAACCGCGGGCGCAACGAGAGCAGCAGCAATCACGAACAGAGCAAAGCGCATAAACACCCCCGGACCAGCTGGTGCCTTCATGCGACGCCACCCGCCGCTTGGCAAGTCAGCCGTTTCCCTCGACGTAGCGCCCTTCCTTCTTGCGCCGGGAAATGACGTAGGTGACACACGCAAACCATGTCGGCGCTAAATCGATGAAAGGAATGAGTTCGATCGCCAACGTGGGCAACAGCGCCCAATGAAACCCAATCAGCCGCGAGATAATGAGTGCGGTCGCCGCATCGATCGCAAGATCGATCGCCTCCGCCGGCAACGTACCGATACCGGTCAGCGAAGCCCCCTGCAGCGGCAGCTGGATCGCGTCCACCAACACAGCCAACGCCAACGCCAATCGCGCGCGCGACGCCGTGACGCGAACCTCCCCGCTCATTCCGCTCTCCTCATGCTCAATGATAAGCGGAATGAGCCTGTAAATGGCAAGCGTCTAGCGCGCCCGCGCCTCCGCCTTCACGTCGTCGAGCCACACGGTCCCAATCAGCCGCTTCTGATGGCTGATCACGGGCAAGCGGCGCACCGCATGTTTCCTCATAATGCGCAGCGCCTCTTTCGCATCCTCTTCCGGATAGCAGTAGATGATCGGCCGGTGCATCACGTCACGCGCGGTTAGCTTCTTCGCCTGCGGCTTGTGCGCGAGATCGCGCTTCGTCACTTCGCCGATCAGGCGGTCGTACTGGCTGATCGGCACGACGTCTTCGTCGCGCATGCGGGCGGCCACATCGGGCAGCAGTGCATCCGGCCCGACCCAAGTCGCCGCGTGATGCATCACGTCTTTGACTTTCATGGGAACTCTCCTTGAGTTCCCCCCGCAAATCAGAGCCTACACGCGAGGCCACCCCGCGGAAAGGCAACCGCGATCACAAACTGGGCTCCAAGAGCTCGCGCAGATAGTCGACGTAGTCCTGAAAACTCCGCCGCCCCGCGCGCGTGAGCGAAACCCGCGTGCGCGGCCGGTTGTTGTGGAAATCCTTCTCGACTTTGATTTTCAAGATCACGCTCGGAAGGATTTCAGCCAAACCGCTCGACCCGGAACGGCGCCAGATCCACCGCCGGGGTGGCCCCTGCCGCCAGCGCCTCGATCAACTCCGCCGTGATCGCCGAGAGCGTCATGCCCAGAT
>JABFRX010000054.1 GCA_013140995.1 Alphaproteobacteria bacterium
AAGGAAGTGCGCGACAAGGGCATGAAGAAGCTGATGGAAGACCCGCGCATGAAGGCCATGAGCGACATGCCCTTCGACGGCAAACGCATGATCATGGGCGGCTTCGCCCCGATCCTCGACCAGTAACAAACGCGCATAAGTGTGCATCGCAACGGAGCGTCCAAAAGACGCTCCGTTGCGCGTCCACATCACGTCTTCCGGCTCAGGCGGAAAAGTGGAACGCGGGGCCGTACGATGGTCACGTGTCCTCCCTGAACCATCGTGGCAGTCGGCAAGCGATACGCCGTCACGGTCCTGACGCTCCACTCGGACTTCACCGCTTGTCGCAAGCACGGTCGCACGCCGCTGACGCTGGTGTATCCTGACGCGCGGTAGAAGAAGAGGCGCGTGCATAATCTTCAGACTAAGATCGAAACGGTGAAGCGGATGTTGCGGGGCGAGAATGTCTCCTATTGGTCCTGTCTCCCTCCCAGGTGCACTCCAGCGTTTCGGCGGACGACCGGTCATAGGCCGGATTTTTTGGGGTAAATTGCAGTTGATTTGTTAGTACAATTGACGTACATTGCGCACACTATGATCGTCGTCTAAGGATTCATCCAGTGCCCCGCAAACAAGCAGTGACCAGGCCGGAAACGACAGCGCGCGGCGAACGCCTCGGCTTCCGCTTGGACGAAGAGACGAAGGATCTGATCGAGCGCGCGGCCCACCTCTCCCGCCGCAAGGTCAGCGACTTTTGCCTCACCGCGCTTGCCGATACGGCACGCCGCACGCTCGCGGAGCATGAAACGCTGGTGTTGTCCGCACGCGACCGTGCGGCGTTCTTCGACGCCTTGGTCCATCCGCCGAAGCCGAGCGGACGGCTCGCCCGCGCGCTGGCGGAACACAAACGCCGCGTCGCCACCCGCCCATGACCCGGCTTCGGCCGGATCTGAAGATTGAGCCGCTCGAATCGCACCACGACCGCGACGGCTTTTCGTACGGCGTCGACAACCTCGACCGTTATCTGCGCACCCAGGCAAACCAAGACGTACGGCGCAAAGCGAACGCCGTTTTCATCCTCGTCGAAACGGTCACGCCGGATGCGGTGCTGGGCTACTACACGCTCTGCGCCACGGCGCTCGCGCAAGGCGACGTGCCGGCGGCCGCGCGCAAACACATCCCACGTTATCCCTTGGTCAGCGCCACGCTCGTCGGGCGCCTCGCCGTCACGCAATCCCGCCAAGGCGAACGCCTGGGCGCGATGCTTCTCGCCGACGCCGTGCGCCGCGCTTACGAAAGCGCCGCAACCGTCGGCTCATCGATGCTCGTGGTTGACGCCCTCACCGATCGCGCCGCCGCCTTCTACGAAGCCCACGGCTTTATCCGCCTCCCCGATTCGCTCCGCCTCGTGCTACCGATGCGTACGATCGAGCAGATGTTGAAGCCGTGAGTGGCACGATGATCGGTTGGTTCAGGGGGCGTGTTGGAGCGGACGGGGAATATGTATCATGTCCCCGTGTTGCTTCGCCTTCGCAGCCTCGTCGCTCTGATCCTGGAAGTACATGCACGCCGCCTGCCAGCAGCAACGGCGCGGCGAGGAAGTACAATATCGACGGCAAACGAAACAAAAACATGAGCGCCTCTCTCCCCCAGTTCGAGACGCGCGAATTTTGTGCCTGTCGGCGGCAACATTCAAGCTGTGACGCCACAGAATAGCCACATGGAATCAACACCTTGGGGAAGCGCGTTGACTTTAACCGCCCCCCGCTCGCACGATCTGGCGTCGAGCGAGGGGCTCGACCTTTATCTTTGGTGGAGCGATCCCATGCTTGTGAAGTTATTGGCACAGACTTGGCGCAGCGTCGTGAGCGTCATCATCGCATGGATACTCGTCATCCTCTCGCTGCTCTACTATCCCGAGGCTTTGGCCTCCGTCATAGAAAGTGCACGCGGCACGCGTCAGTGGCTCCTGGATCTTGTGGGGGCCAGGGGCAACGATACGGTCGACATTCTCGCCGGCGCCATCATCACCGATCACACGGTGACGATGGCCTTCATGTTTCTATTTGCCCGTATCGTCGTGCTGACAGCGATCCTCTACATCATCGCGTCGATTATGGTTGCAGTGACCGGACGCGAGCCGGCTTTCACCCGTCATTAGGCACTGTTCACGAAAGTGGTTGGCGCGTGACGTAGGCTTTTCACGCCGTCGACGCGCGCCACGAATCGCGTTAGCACCGGAGGTGCCAGCGAGTCTGGGCAAGGGACCTTGCGCCGAGGCGACAGGCACCCGATGTTTGAATCGTCCGAACGGCTATAGGGATCGCAATGCTGACGATCTGGAACGCCAATGTGGCGTAAGGCGCGCGAGCTGGCGCAAATGACCCCTCCTGAGCGCAACCGCTGGGTCGATTTCCTGCGCGCGGTCTCGATCTTGGCGGTGGTGTGCGGCCACTGGCTGATGGCCGGGCTCTATGTCGATGAGGCGGGCGAGCTGCAACGCGGCGACCTGCTCAGCGTTTCCACCTGGGCGCACTGGCTGACCTGGGCCTTCCAGGTGATGCCGGTCTTCTTCCTCGTGGGCGGCTATTCGAACGGGGTCAGCTGGGACGCAACGCTGCGCAAGGCTGAGCCCGGGCAGATCGGCAAGTACCGCGACTGGTTTGCGAGCCGGGTGCAGCGCCTCATCAGCCCGATCTTTCCGTTGCTGATGCTGTGGGCGGTTCTCGCGGTGATACTGACGCAGGCAGGCTTCCCGCGCGAACAGATCCGCATGGCGACCGAAGCAGCCCTGATCCCGGTCTGGTTCCTGGCGGTCTATCTGCTGGTGACCGCCTGCACCCCGCTGACCTATATGGCGTGGAAACGTTTCGGTTGGGCGAGCTTCGCGTGGTTCATCCCGGCGGCCATGCTGACCGACTGGCTGACCTTCACCGCCCAAGTGCCCTACGTCAATTTCACCAACTTCCTGTGGGTGTTTTTAGGCATCCATCAGCTCGGCTTTGCATGGCGCGATGGCAAGTTCGAAAACCGGCTGTTCGCGCTCGGCTGGTTCGCGGTCGGGCTCGCTGTGCTGATTTCGATCACCGTCTACGGCTTCTACCCGGTGGCGATGGTGTCCGCGCCGGGGGAGTTGTCCAACTCGCTGCCGCCGACGCTGGCCCTGTTTGCGTTAGGGTTAGCGCAGGTGGGGCTGGTGCTCGCGCTCGAGCCTTGGGGGCGCCGGATGCTCGACAACCTCAACATCTGGACCGCGACGGTGCTGATGAACGGGATGATCATGACCGTCTATCTG
>JABFRX010000229.1 GCA_013140995.1 Alphaproteobacteria bacterium
GGACAAGGTGCGCGAAAAGTTCGGCTCGAGCGCAATCAAGAAAGGCCGCTCGCTCTAAGCCTTCCCGTCGAGCGACAACAGCGAGCCATAGAGGTCGGGCCGCCGGTCACGGAACAGCCCCCACGAACTGCGCGCCGTCGCTATCGCATCGAGATCGACAGTCGCCGTCACAACGGCCTCCTTGTCGCGCCCCGCATCCGCCAAGATTTCGCCCGTCGGCCCCGCAACGAACGAGGTCCCGTAGAACGTGATCTCGCACGTCTCGCCAACCTCGCGCCCGATCCGGTTCGACGCAATCAGCGGCACATAGTTTGCGCCCGCATGCCCCTGCATCACGCGGCGCCAATGCGCCGATGAATCGACGGGCGACGCCGGCGGCGGCTCAGTCCCGATCGCCGTCGGATAGCAGAGGATCTCCGCCCCCATCAGCGCCATCGCCCGCGCACCTTCCGGAAACCACTGGTCCCAGCAAATCGCAGCACCGATCTTGCCGTACCGCGTCGGCCAAACCTTGAACCCCGTATCGCCGGGATTGAAATAGAACTTCTCCTGGTACCCCGGCCCATCGGGAATGTGCGACTTGCGATAGAGTCCGAGCACAGACCCGTCCGCATCGATCATCGCCAACGAATTGAAATGCGCATTGTTCGCCCGCTCGAAGAACGACAGCGGCAACACAACGCCAAGCTCCTTCGCCAGCGCCGAAAACTCGGCGATCAACACGTTGTTCTCGTAAGGCGCCGCCAACGCAAAGTGCTTCGCCGACTGGTCCTTGCAGAAATACGGCGTCTCGAACAGTTCCTGGATCAAGATCACCTGCGCGCCTTTGGCCTTCGCCTCGCGCACCAACCGCTTCGCGTTCGCGACGTTCGCCGCGCGATCCGGCCCGCACGCCATCTGCGTCGCTGCAAGTGTTACCTGTCTCATCCTCTAACCCGCCGTCGCTCCACCCCCGCTCTCATAGCTCAGGCAACACCGACACCCAAGAGCTGCCCAATCCCATACGTGGCGCCACCCGCCAACGCACCGATCAGGAGCATACGAAATCCACCGAAGATAGCGTTGCGGCCGGAGAACAAGCTCAGCGCCGCTCCCACCGCGAACAAAGCGGCCCCCGTCACGCCGATCGCAATCGGTAGTGCCATAGCTCCGCCGCCCAATAGAAACGGTGCCAACGGCAACATCGCACCAATGGCAAACGCCACGAACGACGAGAGCGCCGCGCCCCACGGCGAACCGAGATCTTCGGGATTCAAACCGAGCTCTTCGCGCGCCAGCGTGTCGAGCGCCTGCTTCGGGTTTGCGATCAACCGCTTTGCGATCCCCCGCGCCTCGTCGATCGGTATCCCGCGCGCTGCGTAAATCAACGCGAGTTCCTCAGCCTCTTCCGCCGGATAGCGTTCCAGTTCGTCGCGTTCCTCGCCGATCTGGTGCTCGAACATTTCGCGCTGCGACAGCATGGATAGATACTCGCCCGCCGCCATTGAAAACGCGCCGGCGAGTAACCCCGCGACCCCCGTCAGCACGATGATCTTCGGATCGGCACCTGCCCCGGCAACACCGAAAATCAAGCACGCACTCGACACCAGCCCGTCGTTCACGCCGAACACGCCGGCGCGCAATGCGCCGCCACCCGCACCGCGATGCCGCCCGCCGATACCGTCAACCGTTGTCGGCATAGCGTGACCGGTCGGCGCGGGGACGGAATAAACGGAGATCCCGCGAACCTTCGCTGCGGCTAAGACGGGTCGCGCCGCACGCGGGCCGACGAGACGCACTAAGGCCGCGATTGCGCGCGACCGCGCGCTGGGCTCGAAACTGGGTGCGGCACCGAGATCGCCGGCCAATATCCCCGCCTGCCTTTCCGCCGCAACAGCGAGCTCACGAAACAGCTTGGACTTCGCCGGGTCGCCCTCGACCGCCGCAACGATCTCGTAGAGCCAAGCCGACTCCTTTTCAGTCCGCCAGCGATCGGCGATGTGCTCAGCGCTTGCGATGGCTACCTCACATCGTGCCGTAGAGCCTGACCGGCGGGCTGCTGCTGCGTGATGCAGTGAATGCCGCCGCCGCCCTGCACGATGTCGAGCGCGGACACCTGCACGATCCGCCGGTCCGGAAACGCCTTCTCCATGATCTCCTGCGCCACTGCATCGATCGGATCGTTGAACGACGGCATCACAATCCCATAGTTGGCGAAATAGAAATTGATGTAGCTCATGTCGAGCCTGCGCCCATCATGACGCTCGCGCCGCGCCGGTTCGGGCAACTCGATCACCTCCAGCGCCCGCCCGCGCGCGTCGCGCGCCGCCTTCAGCCGCGCAACGTTGTCCCGCATCACACGCTCGTTCAGCCCACCCTTCTCGCGCGCGCCATAGACGAGCACGCGTCCCGACCCCGCAAAGCAGGCAATGTTGTCGACATGACCATCGGTCTCGTCGTCCTCAAGACCTTCACCGAGCCAAATGATCTTCGTCACCCCGAAATAGAGCGCCAACCGCTCTTCGATCTGCTGTCGGTCCAAGTTCGGATTCCGGTTCGGATTGAGCAGACACTGCTCGGTCGTGATCAGTGTTCCCTCGCCGTCCACGCAAATGGACCCGCCTTCCAGCACCATAGGCCCCTCGTAGCGGCGCATATCGAGTGCCTCGATCACGCGCTGACCGAACGCCGCATCCTCATCAAACCCGTGATACTTGTTCCCCCATGCATTGAAGCGCCAATACACGCCCGCAACCCCGTCGCGCCCGTCACTCACAAAAATCGGTCCGCTGTCGCGCGCCCAAGAATCGTCGATCGGCACGTCGAAGATTTCGACCCCCCGCCCGATCATCAATCGTGCCTCGTCGACGTCGCGCGGATGCACCGCCATCGTCACTTTCTCGAAGCCCGAGATTGCGCGCGCCACCGCGGCGTGACCCAGCCGCGCGCGCAACATGCCCTCTGGCGATCCCCACGGCTCCAACCGGCAAGGCCACGCCATCCACGTGCGCGCATGCGGCTCCCACTCGGCAGGCATGAAAAGCCCGTCACGCAACGGACAACGATCGTCGGCATCGAGGCGTCTTGACATGGAATTCGCGTCTTCCGGCGTTGCGCAAAGGCGCCCGATTTGCGAGCTTCGCTTTCTCGCATGGACACTCGCCTTTCGCAAAGGGACAAGACATGACCGGACGCGTCGAAGCTCGCCTCAAAGAACTTGACATCACGCTGCCCAAAGCCGTGGCGCCGGTCGCCAATTACGTTCCCTTCGTCATCACGGGCAATCTGGTCTTCATTTCGGGACAGGTAACGCTTGGCCCAAACGGCCTCGAATACGTGGGCCAAGTCGGCAAGGACTTTACGGTTGAACAAGGCCAAGCGGCCGCCCGACTCTGCGCGATCAACCTCGTGGCGCAACTACGCGAAGCCTGCGGCGGCAACCTCGACCGTGTGAAACGCTGTGTGAAGGTCACCGGCTTCGTGAACGCGATCCCGGGATTCGCGCAGCATCCGGAGGTGATCAACGGTGCATCCGACACGATCGTGCAAATCTTCGGCGACCTCGGCAAGCACGCGCGCGCCGCGGTCGGTGCAGGCTCGTTGCCGCGCAACGTGGCCGTCGAAGTCGAAGCCACATTCGAGATTGCATGACAACGAACCGGACGGCAGCACCAAAGTCGGCGCCGTCCGCCCGCCTCCTGGACGGCATGAGCGGAATCGCACCCGAAGCTTGGGATGCGCTCGCCAATCCACCCGGTCAAAGCTTCAACCCGTTCGTCAGCCACACGTTCTTGGCGGCGCTCGAAGACAGCGGCTCGGCGATCGCTCGAACTGGCTGGCAACCCGCCCACATCGTCGTCGAGCACGCGGGCCAACCGATCGGCGCCGCGCCGATGTACGTGAAGAACCACTCCTACGGCGAATTCGTCTTCGACCACGGCTGGGCCCAAGCGTTCGAGCGCGCGGGCGGCGAGTACTATCCAAAGCTCCAAGTCACAGTGCCGTTCACCCCCGCGACCGGCCCACGCCTATTGACCGGCGGCAACGCCGTAGCGCGCGAACTGCTCGCCCGCGCGATGATGGCAACAGCTCAAAAGCTCCAAGTGTCATCGCTGCACATCACGTTCGCACCACAGGAGGAAGCGGAAGCGTTGACACCGCTAGGCTTCCTGCAACGCCACGATCAGCAGTTCCACTGGCGCAACGAAGGCTACGGCTGCTTCGATGATTTCCTCGGCGTACTCTCGTCGATGAAACGCAAAAACCTCCGCCGCGAACGCTCGCAAGCTCTGGCTGCAGGTATCGAAGTCGAGTGGCTGACCGGCAGTGATCTAACCGAGGCACACTGGGACGCCTTCTTCGCGTTCTACATGGACACCGGTTCGCGCAAATGGGGTACGCCCTATCTCACACGCGAATTCTTCAGCCTCGCCGGCGAAAGCATGCCCGATCGCGTCTTGCTGATCATGGCCAAGCGCAACGGCCGGTACATCGCAGGCGCGTTGAACTTCATCGGATCGGACACGCTCTACGGCCGCAACTGGGGCGCGCTCGAGCACCACCCGTTCCTGCACTTCGAACTCTGCTACTACCAAGCGATCGACTACGCGATCCAGAAGCGCCTGGCCGTCGTCGAAGCAGGCGCCCAAGGCGCCCATAAACTCGCCCGCGGCTACCTTCCCGTCCGAACGCACTCCGCGCACTGGATCGCGCACCCAGGCCTACGCGACGCCGTCGCTCGCTACTTGAACGAAGAGCGCCGCGCCGTCGGCGAAGAGATCGAGGCAATGGCCGAACACGCGCCCTTCAAGAAGGAAGCCCCTGATGGCGTATGACCCCAACAACATCTTCGCCAAGATCGTACGCGGCGAAGCGCCGTGTTTCAAAGTCTATGAGGACGCCCACACGCTGGCTTTCATGGACATCATGCCCCAAGCCGAAGGCCACACGCTGGTGATCCCGAAGGAAGGCGCCGAGTCGATCTTCGACCTAAGCCCAGAAGGCGCCGCCGCCCTCATCAAAACAACAAAGAAAATCGCCGCCGCGGTCAAGGAGGTGACGAACGCTCCTGGCATCCTCATCGCCCAACTCAACGGCGCAGCGGCCGGCCAAACCGTCTTCCACATCCACTTCCACGTGATCCCGCGCACGTCAGGCCTAGACCTCAAACTCCACGCGCGCGAGACAGCGAACTTCGAGCAGCTTAAGGCGCTCGCCACAAAGATAGCTGCCGCTATCAAATAGGATCAGTCGGAAAGAACCACACCGATCCGCGTCTTCGCGCCTTCCGGCGTGAACATCACGGCGAACTTGCGTGTCACCTCGCAGGCCGACGCCGACCAGGACTCCGTCCACGGCTTGCCCGGCAGACGCGCCTTCGTCACCGTCGTGTCGACCAAGAACGCGGGGTCTTCGCAGTTCCCGCGCATCGCGATGCCGTTCGCCTCACGCAGGACTAGGCCAATGGCCTCGGATTGCAGCCGCGCACCGGCGACCGACCGTCCCGGCACGCCAAGCCGCAAACCCGCCGGCACACCGACGCGCGGATAGAGGAACACGTTGTGAAGCCGGGGCGACCAGCAGCCCTTGCCCATCACCGCAATCCGCCACACGCCGCGCCGGCTGGGCTCGATCTTCTTCGTCAAATCGTTCTCGTCGTAGTAGTCGGCGCCCGCGAACTCGAAGATGCGCTTCATCCCGCACGGCGGCGCGATCATCCGGTCGAGATTGATCATCGTGACCGCCATCCGGTTCGCCATCTGCACGACGGTTTCGCCGCGGGCGAGTATCTGCGGAAACTGCCCTCGAATGATGACATCCTCCTCCGCGCGCACCGTCGGAGCGAGAAAAACCACGGCCGTCAGAGCAAGCAGAAAGCGCTTCATTTCACCAATTCGGGCTCATGCGGTTCGGACTCCCCGTCACCATCGGAGTCCTCAGCTGCCACCATCTTGGGCGGCAATTGCGGCGCTTCGATGATCTCGAACGCGAGGCCCGACCTGTCGGGTTTGACGGTCATCTTCACCGTACCCCCGCGCGCGAGCTTGCCGAACAGAATGTCGTCGGCCAGCGGCTTCTTGATCGTGTCCTGGATCAGCCGCGCGAGCGGCCGCGCACCGAACGCCTCGTCGTAGCCGTGCTCCGCCAGCCAGCGCGTCGCATCCGGGTCCAACTCGAACGTCACATTACGGTCGGAAAGCTGCGCCTCAAGCTGCAGCACGAACTTCTCGACCACCCGCTCGATGATCTGCTGCGACAGCGGCGCAAACCCGATAACCGCATCGAGCCGGTTGCGGAACTCCGGCGTAAACAGCTTCTTGATCGCTTCGGTGTCTTCGCCCTCGCGCTTGCCGCGACCGAAACCGATCGATTCCTTCGCAGCATCCGACGCGCCCGCATTCGTCGTCATGATCAAAACGACATTGCGGAAGTCGATCTTCTTGCCGTTATGGTCGGTCAACTTCCCGTGATCCATAACCTGCAACAGGATGTTGAACAGATCCGGATGCGCCTTCTCGATCTCGTCGAGCAGCAACACGCAATGCGGATGCTGGTCCACGCCGTCGGTAAGCAACCCGCCCTGGTCGAAGCCCACATAGCCCGGCGGCGCTCCGATCAACCGGCTGACCGAATGCCGTTCCATGTATTCCGACATATCGAAGCGCAGAAGCTCGACGCCCATGATCTTCGAGAGTTGCCGCGCAACTTCCGTCTTGCCGACGCCGGTCGGCCCCGAGAATAGATAGCACCCGATCGGCTTCTCAGGATCGCGCAAACCCGCGCGCGCCATCTTGATCGCAGCCGTCAGCTGCTTGATTGCATCGTCCTGCCCGAACACGACATGCTTCATGTTCATTTCGAGGTCGCGCAGAGCCTCCGCATCGTTCTTCGACACGGACTTCGGCGGAATGCGCGCCATCTTGGCGATGATCGCCTCGATCTCTTCGATACCGATGATCTTCTTGCGCTTACCCTCAGGCAGCAGCATCTGTGAAGCGCCTGTCTCGTCGATCACATCGATCGCCTTGTCGGGCAGCTTGCGGTCGTTGATATACTTCGCGGACAACTCGACCGCCGCTTTGATCGCATCGCCGGTGTAGCGGACCTTGTGATAGGTCTCGAAATAGGGCTTCAGCCCCTTCAAAATCTTGATCGCGTCGGGGACGGAAGGCTCGCCCACGTCAATCTTTTGGAACCGCCGCGCCAGCGCCCGGTCCTTCTCGAAGTGCTGGCGGAACTCCTTGTACGTCGTCGACCCCATGCACCGCAGCGTGCCCGACTGCAGCGCGGGCTTCAGCAGGTTCGAAGCATCCATCGCCCCGCCGCTCGTCGCCCCAGCGCCGATCACCGTGTGGATCTCGTCGATGAAGAGGATCGCACCCTTAAAGTGCTCCAGCTCCTTCACGACGTTCTTCAACCGCTCCTCGAAGTCGCCGCGATAACGCGTGCCCGCGATCAAAGCTCCCATATCGAGCGCGAAGATTGTGCAGTCTTTCAGCACCTCAGGCACTTCGCCTTGCACGATCTTGCGCGCCAAGCCTTCCGCAATGGCGGTCTTGCCGACGCCCGGATCGCCGACCAGCAACGGATTGTTTTTCTGCCGGCGGCATAAAATTTGGATCGTGCGTTCGACCTCAGGCTCGCGCCCGATCAAAGGATCGATCTTACCGGCACGCGACTTGTTGTTGAGGTTGACGCAATAAGCTTCAAGCGCCTCGGTCCCTTGCTTGACCGGTTTGTCGCCCTCTTCGCCCTCTTCATCCGCGCCGCGCACCGGCCGCGATTCCGTGGCCCCCGACCGCTTGGCGATACCATGGCTGATGTAGCTGACCGCGTCGTAACGCGACATGTTCTGCTCTTGCAGGAAGTACGCGGCGTGGCTCTCGCGCTCCGCAAAGATGGCGACCAGGATGTTCGCGCCCGTGACTTCTTCACGGCCCGACGACTGCACGTGGATGACGGCACGCTGCACGACGCGCTGGAACCCAGCCGTCGGCTTCGCGTCCTCGCCGTCGTCGACGACCAGCGTTGCAAGATCGGTGTCGACATAGGTCGAGAGCGTCCGGCGCAGCGTGTCCACATCGACATTGCAAGCGCGCATGACGGCGGCCGCGTCTTGATCGTCGATCAACGCCAGCAGCAAGTGCTCCAACGTCGCGTATTCGTGGTTCCGCTCGTTCGCAAGCGCCATCGCGCGGTGAAGGGTATTTTGTAGAGACTTCGAAAAACTCGCCACTAACGTTCGCCTTTCTTAGAAACCCCTCACGCCCCTGACCACCTTCTTCACTCTATCACTCTTTCTCCAAGGTGCACTGCAACGGGTGCTGGTGCCGCCTGGCGAAATCGATCACTTGTGCAACCTTGGTTTCCGCGACTTCGTACGTAAAGACGCCGCAAATCCCGACCCCCTGCTGGTGAACCTGAAGCATAATCCGCTCGGCATCCGAACGCCCCTTGTTGAAGAAGCGCTCCAGCACGTGCACGACGAACTCCATCGGCGTGTAGTCGTCGTTCAGCATCAGAACCTTATAAAGGCTCGGGCGCTTCGTCTTCGGCCGTACCTTCGTGACCAAGCCGGTGTTCGGCCCCTGCCCGTCGCGGTCACCATTCTGTTTCGTCATGCCCGCCATTAGATAGGACATTGCGGGTCGAAGAAAAGTACCAGAAAGCCGCCAATCCCCGCGAAAATACAGGTTGACACCGATCATCCCCCCACCGCCAAGGCGGACATTCCGGACAAAGGTAGGGTGTCCGGATGACTGTCTGTCTTGTCCGGATCGGCATCCGCTATGTCCGCCTTGACCGCGTCGATGGTCTTGAGCGCCGGAGGGTCATTGATGAAATCGCGCACCACGATCGTGACCTGCTGGGGTTGAGCGTACGCCGGCCCGTCGCGATAGGCATCGGGCCTGAGCGCCTTGAGCCGGGCGAGCAACAGCGAATCGGAATACTTGCGCCTCGCCCCGACACTCGACCCGCGAAAGAAGACAGGCTCCTCCGTCCCGTCCCGCCCGCGCCGGTCAGCCTCTTCCTCAAGCAGATCGACCGCCATCGCGATCGACCGAAGCCAGCGCGCGGCAAACGCGTCGTCGCCTTGCCGCCACTCGTAGACGCTCGACCGCGCGTAACCGCAGGCCGCACACGCGGCCCGAACCGGATGCCCGTTCTCAAGCGCCTGAAAAAACCGCGCATCGCGCTCAAGCGAACGCACTGAAACCACAGACATAGGGGCCTCTATGGGGCAGCAAAAAGATGCCCATCTCAAGACATCGATATATCTTCAGCACTTATACTACAACCTGCACTGATTTTCAATGGAAATCCGCGGCCTAACACCCGCTCTGCGCTACAAATGCCGCAAGTTCGCCAAGAGCAACTTTGCCGCTGCCAGCCTGTCGCACCCGGTTGCGTCGCGATCTGAGGCGGACGCAAAGCCTCGGCGCGTCTAGGGTGACGGCACCAGCCACGGGTTCAACAGCTGCACGCCCATCCGTGCGAAGTCCGCCGTATCGCGCGTGACGACGGTGAGCCCGTGCACCAGAGCCGTCGCCGCGATCAACGCGTCGCGCTCAGGCCGCGGATCGGGGACATGCAGACGCGCGCAGACGCGCGCGATCGCAGCATCGATCGGAAGAATACGCGGCACCAACCGCTTCACGACTTCGTCTTCCAACCATCGCCGCAGCACAGCACCTTGGCTCGCGTTTCGCCGCTCCATCAAGAGCGTTCCCCGCTCAAGCTCCTGCAACGTCACAACGGAGATTGCGGTGAGCTCCACGGATGTCGCTGCGGCCCATGCACGAACGTTCGCGTCCGCGCGCGCAGGCCGGCGCAACGCCGACACGACGTTTGTGTCGAGCAAGAACATCAGTCTTCGAGATCGACGTCGCGAAAGATCGTGTCGCCCATACGCGGCGGATCGAAGTCGAAGTCGTCGTCTTCCTTCTGCGCCAGCGCTTCAAGCAGGCTGGGTCCGGCACCGGCGAGTTTCTGATAGTCCTCGAACCGCAAGAGCACATGCGAAGGCCGCCCGCGATCCGTGATGATCACCGGCCCCTTCTCAGCTGCCTTCTTGGCGCCGCCCGCGTCCTGATTGAACTCGCGGCTCGATATGGTGGTGATGCTCATGGGCCACGCGCCTCCAAGGCATCAAACTACCCCACCGGCCCTACCAAGTCAATAATTTGTAGAAACGTTGCTACATTACTGAAGCGCAGAAATGAGCCAGAATCGAAGGCCTCGCCCAGAGACCGATCCCTACCCATATCGTACGTCGCCGCGTAGACTTGTCCACAAATATCCATAAAATATGGACAACACGGAGTCTCCAAATGTCGAAAACCGTAACCCTGAAC
>JABFRX010000064.1 GCA_013140995.1 Alphaproteobacteria bacterium
GAGGCGCTGGTCACGCGCGTCGGCATGAGCGATTTGTCGGCGCGGCAGTGTTGGCTCGTCGAGGGGCCGGACGCGGGCGCGTATCTGAGTTGGCTCTCGATCAGTGATGTGACGCGGCTCGAGGCGGGGCAGACGGCGCGTACGTTGTGGTGCGACGACACGGGCTATGTGCGGGGAGAGGGCGTGATCGTGCGCTTTGCCGCTGCGTCATTCGAGGTGCGCACGGCGTCACGCGACTTCGCGTGGATCGCCGACGGCGCGCGCGGCTTCGACGTGAAAGTCACGAACGCGACGGGTATGCGCGCGGCAATTGGCGTGCGCGGGCCGCTGACGGCGGCACTCGCGGCGGCGTCCGGGTTGACGGGCGAGGTGTCGGGTGGTGGCGGCGCTTCGGCGCGCGCGGCATGGCGGCCGGCGCAAGTGGCGCTGATGCGCGACGCGTCGGGCGAGGGCCTCGAACTGTGGACCGGCGCCGACGACGGCATCGTCGTGTGGGACCGGCTGTGGAAGGCGGGTGCTGGGTTGGGTGTGGCGGCGGTCGGTGCGGAGGCGCTGGAGGCGCTGCGCGTCGAAAGCGCGATCCCGCGTGCGGGTGTCGATTGGCTGCCGGCGCAGTTGGCGCGATCGTCACGCGACTTGCGGCTACCGGGCGATCTCGGCGTCGCACCGGATTTGACGCGGCGGTTCAATGGCGCGAGCGCGCTCGCTGCTCACGTCCAATCAGTGCGGCCGGTATTGGTGCACCTCTCCGCCGACGAACCGCTGAGCGTTGGCCCGGTCGCCGTCCGCAACACGACGGTGGGCACCATCAGCTCCACCTGCTGGTCCGAAGCCCGCGCCGCCGCGTTCGCGCTGGCGTGGCTGGACGCGGACGCGGTGAAGCCGGGGAGTAAAGTCGCGGCAGGCGCCGTTCAGGCAGAGATTCTACGCGCGGTGTTTTCATAGGTCGCAGTGTCTCCGATTAGGGCGCTTAACCTGGGAGCGCAGGTATCCCGCCTGCTCTTCACGGCGCTTCAAAAGCCGCTGCGCGTGGAGATTGAGCAAGAGCAGGCGAGATGCCCGCGCTCCCAGGGTAAGCGCCTCACTTTTAGCGGTAAGTGCTTCAGCCTTTCGTGATCGCCTCAGCGCACCGCTGGGCAGTGATCACGCAGCTGAGCAGAAATGTCCCTTCCAGCGCGCGGATGCCGTGGCTGCCGCCGCCGCCGAAGCCGGCTGCTTCGCCCACCGCGTAGAGGTTGGGGATCGGGCGGTCGCTGCCGTCGAGGGCGCGGCAGCGTAGGTCGGTGACGATGCCGCCTAAAGATTTGCGGGTTACGATGTGTTCGCAGATGGCGATGAGCGGGCCGCCCTTCGGGTCTAGGATGCGTTGGTCTTTGGCTAGGCGCATGCGGTCGCCGCGGTAGTTGCGCAGGTGGTCGATTTGTTTGCGCTGTTCGTCGGCGATGCCGGTGTTCAGCGTTAGGTCGAAGCGGGCGATTTCGTCGTGCAGGGTTTGGGTGTCGATCTTCGACTTCGGTTTTAGCGTGTTCATTTTGGCGACGAGGTCTGTCGTCGTTTCGGCGGTGACGATGTCGGGGCAGTTCGTGGTGAGGTCGTTTACGAGCCAGCTGTTGCCCATCAGCATATCGAGCGCGAAGCGGATGATGCGCCGGTCGCGCAGCGCGGGGTTCCAGTCGGCGCCCGATGCCGCGAGTTCGGTGAGCGCGATGCGCTTGTTCAGGATTTGCCAAGTGTGGCCGTGCGGGGCGGCGGCCACGCGTTGCACGAGGTCGAGCGTGTCGAAGCCCGAGACCATCGGCGGCATGAGGCGGCGGCCGTTCGCGTCGACCCAGAGTGCGGATTTCGGCGGCACGAGGCTGACGCCGTGGTCGGCCCATTGCGGGCGCGGGTGGCGGATGCCGGCGGCGTAATTCCACATGCGGCCTAAGTTTGTGAGCTTCGCGCCGACGCTCTTCGCGGCGTCGAGCGCGCGGCCGTCGGAGCCTGGATGCGTGCCGAGCAGAATCGTTCCGGGCAGCTTGATGCCCTCGACAGGCGACCAGTGCTTGCGGATCTTGGCTAAGTCGCCGCCGATGCCGCCTGCCGCGACCACAACGGCGTCCGCGATGCACTTGAATTCCTCGCCGCCCATGACGATGCCGCCGACGCCGTAGACTTTTGCGTTGTGGATGTCGATGCGTTCGACGCGATGGTTGAAGCAGAGCGCTAGTCTTTCGCGCGCGTTTTTGTGGCTGCGTAGCGCCTTGATCAGGCGCGTGATCAGGTGGTGGCTGGTGCCCCAGGTCAGGTGGAAGCGTGGGACGGAATTTCCGCGCGCGGTCTGGCCGCGTTCGACCCACATCACGACGGGCATCCAGCGGATGCCGAACTTGCGCAAGTAGTCATGGCCGTCCGGCGTCGCGCGTTCGACGATGTGCTTGGCCCAGATGACGGGCCAGACTTCGCCGGGTTGGAATTCGGCAAAGCTTTTCCAATCGTCGAACGCCTTCTCGGCGTTGTCGGCGATCTTCATGCGGCGCTGCTCGGGACTGTCGACGAAGAACATGCCGCCGAACGCTTCCAGCGCCGAGCCGCCGAAGCGGCTTTCGCCTTCGCGCTCGAAAATGGCGACGCGCTTGCCGGCGTCGAGCAGTTGCAGCGCGGTCACCACACCCGCGATGCCGCCGCCGATGATCGCTACGTCACATTGATAGGCCTTCGCCATTCTGCCGGACTCTCCAAAGCCCAAGATAGTTCGCGAGTCGCGGCGGACTCAATGGGCCTCAAATATTTCGCACGAAGCAACGAAGCAGCGAATGGTGCCTCATTCTTGCGCCGGAGGCGCGATGGCATTTTTGCATGGCGCTTCGCGCCGGCTAGCAGTTTCGTTGCTTCGTGCGAGACCGTTTCGGGCCGAAATGGTGGGCCATGTGACGCGGTCGTGATGGAAATCGCTGTTGCCAATCGCGTCGGTTCTTCGCAGTCTCCCGGCAACTTCACGGGGTTTATGGAAATGCTGTCTCGAAAACTTTCTGCCGTTGCCGTTTCGCTTGCGTTGGTGCTTGGCGGGTGCGTCGACGATGTTGTCGTTTCGGCGTCGCAGGACGCGGCGGAGAATTCGCCTGCCGGTTCTGCGGCGTTGCAGAAGGTGTTTGCGGACAGCGACGAGGCTTCGCTGAAGCTCAATCCGATCGGGGCGCTGTTTCGCGGCGATCAGCGTTATGCCGCAGAGTTCGGGGACTACATCTCCGACGCGTATGTCGAGCAGACGAGGCGGGATGCGGCGAACGACATGCGGGAGATTCAGCAGATCGACCGGGCCAAGCTGAGCGCGCAGGATCAGATCGCCTATGACGTGTTCGCGTATCAGACGACGCAGGCGACCGACGGACTGTCACCGGAGTTCGTTGCGCTGAACGTCGTCCGCCCGCTCAATCATCTGAACGGGTTGCATGTGCAGTATCCGGACGTGAGCTCCGGTAAATCGGCGGCGCGGTTTCAGACGGTTGCGGACTACGACAACGGGTTGAAGCGGATGGCGGGGTTCGTCGTCTATCTCGACCGCTGCATCGCGCGGATGAAGGAAGGGATCGCGTCGGGCGTCGTCGAGTCGAAGCTCACGATGCGGCTGATGCTGCCGCAACTCGACGATCTGGTCGTGCAAGGGGTTGAGAAGAGCCCGTTCTGGCAGCCGATCAAGGATATGCCTGCCGCGTTTCCGGCCGCCGACAAGACACGTTTGACGGAGGCTTACCGGCAGATGCTCTCCGTGCAGATCGTGCCTGCGTTCGAGCGGCTGCGGACGTTCGTGAAAGACGAGTATTTGCCGGCAGCGCGGGCGGGCGTGGGCCTCAGCTCTATGAAGGGCGGGGCGAAGCTCTATCGCTATCTGACGGAGACGCAGACGACGACGAAACTTTCGCCGGACGAGATTCACGAGATCGGTCTGAAGGAAGTTGAGCGCATCCGGCAAGAGATGGATCAGGTGCGCCGCGCGGTGGGTTTCAAAGGTACGCTGCATGCGTTCTTTGCGCATTTGCGTACGGCGAAGAAATTCGAGCCGAAGTCGGCCGCGGAGATTCAAACGGGCTACGGCGAGATAGCAAAACGCATCGATGCGGTGATCGGGCAGTCGTTCTCGCTGACGCCGAAGACGAAGCTCGAAATCCGTCCGGTGCCAGACTATCTGGAGCAAAGCCAGGCGGCCGGGTACTACAATCCGGGGACGCCGGACGGGTCGCGCGCGGGCGTGTTCTTCTTCAACAAGTACGACCTTGCCTCGCGCAAGACCTGGGGCATGGAAACGCTCTATGTGCACGAGGCGGCGCCTGGGCATCATTTTCAGATCAGTCTGGCGCAGGAAAATGCGGGTCTGCCGAAGTTCATGCGCTTCGGCGGCAACACGGCCTATGTCGAAGGCTGGGCGCTCTATGCCGAGTGGTTGGGCCGAGAGATGGGGATGTACAAGGACCCTTATCAGATGTTCGGGCATTTGAACGACGAGCAGCTGCGCGCCATGCGCTTGGTTGTCGATACCGGCTTGCATGCGAAGGGCTGGAGTCGCGATAAGGCGATCAACTACATGCTCGCGAATTCGGCGTTGAGCCGCACGGAGACGGTGCAGGAAGTGGACCGCTATATTGCTATGCCGGGGCAGGCGTTGGGCTACAAGGTGGGGCAGCTCACGATCAAGCGGTTACGGGCTGAGGCGGAGCAAGCGATGGGTTCGCGCTTCGACGTGAAGGCTTTCCACGCGCAGGTGCTCGACACGGGTGCGCTGCCGATGGACGTGCTCGAAGCCAAGATCAAGCGCTGGATTGCGACCTCGAAGTAACGAAAAGGGCCGGTGGCTTGGCGACCACCGGCCCTTGCATTTTCTGAGGTTCCCGGCGTGCCTTAGAACGCCATCCGCGCCGCGGCCGAGACCTGCTGGTTGTTTTGGCCGTCGCGGCCGAAATCATGTTGGTAGCGGAAGACGAAGCTCGTGCTTTCGCTGAGCTTGCCGGAGACGCCGGCGCCGACGGTTACCCAATCCGTGCCGAGGTCCGGCCCTGGCGATGTAAACGTCACGGTCGGGGCGCCCGCAAACGCCGCTTGGGTGGCGAATGCGTCGTCCATGAACTCGTGGTTCCACACTACGCGCAGCAGCGGTATGAGGCTGCTGCTCAGATGTAGCGCCGCTTCGCCGCCGAGTTGGCTGCGCAACGAGTCGATCGTGCGATCGGGCAGGACGGCCGAGAGCGGGCCTGCGCCGGTTTCCGTGTAACCGTCGACGTCGAGGCCGATGTAGTAGAGCCCGCCGACCGCGCCCAGCGTGAGCAGGTCGTCCCGGCACAGGTGGTAGCCCAGCGTGGCGCCGGCCAGGAACTGGCTGGCGTCGGTCGAGCCGCTCGCGAGCGCCGTCGTGAACGGACCCGTCGGCACGACACGCTCGGTGTCGAAGCTGTGCAAGCCATAAGAGAGGTAGCCGTCGGCATAGAGCAGGCCCGAGCGCAAGCTGCCGTAAGCCGACACCGCGACGCCGTCCGCCGACGTGTTGCCGCCAAAGCCGTAGTCTTGGTCGACCTTTGACTGCAGGTAGCTGAGTGCGACGCCGAAGACGGTGCCGTTGCCGTTGGCGGAGTCGATGCCCGCGGTGAGCGCGGCAACGTCGGTATCGTCCGTACCGATGGCCGCGGGTTGGTCCGTCTCGCTTATGCCGACGTCGGCGGCGAAGAACATCGCGTAGCCGTTCGGCAGGTCGATCGTGCCGCCACCGCCGCCGGTGCCGTCCACGGTTTCAAGTGCATTCGCAGCCGCGTAGGCAAGCATGTCTGCGGTCGGTGCCGTCGAGGCGAGTTGTGAGCGCGCCATGTCGAGTTGCGCGCTGCTTGCCGCATTGCCGCTGCCGCCGAGAAGGTCGTGCGACCTCCGGCCAAACTGGTTGCGGAGCAGATCGCCCGACTGCAGGCCCACGAGGCCCTGCGCGTGTGCCCGCGTCGGGTTCAGCGCTTCGAGCGCCGCGCCGAGGTCGCCGCCGAAGCTTGGGATCTGCTGAATCTGCGCGATGGCGGCAGGCATCGCCGCTTGCGCCACCGGATCGCCGAGCGCGCCGCAGACCGGCGTGTTCACGATGTTGTCGGAGAACGTGCACAAGTTTCCGATCGTCACGCGCGCGAAGCCCGCGCCGTAGTCGACGACCGGGAACAACGGCCCGGGGATCAAGTCGATGACAGACGTGAACGTGCCCGTGCGCGTGCCAGCGGTCAGGAACGTATGCGTCTGACCGAGCACGGGGCTTGGGCCGAACGGCTGGAAGCTGACCGCGCCGCTCAGCGAGGCGGTACCCGTCACGTTGAGGATGTCGCCGGTCAGATTGTTCATCTCGATTTCGAGCAAGGCGCCCAATTGCGTGTAGCTCGCGACGTTCAGCGTGCCGATCGAGTTGCCGGGTGCCACTGTGCCGCGGTTCACGACCGGGGCCAGCACCGAGCCGGTGCCCGACAGGCGGCCAGCCGGATTGACGCTCAGAACGCCGAAGCCCGTCGGGTCGAACGAACGCATCGCGCCGTTGACGATCAGGTTGCCGCTCGCGCTCGACTGGCCCCAGAAGCCGAGGTCGCCGGCGCCCGTGATGTTCAGCGTGCCACCCGCGTTGATGCCGACGATGTCGACGTCGCGTACGTCGCCCAGCGTGACGGTGTGGCCGCCGGCGATCGTGACGTTGTAGAAGCGCTGGCCGATCGCGTAGTCGGCGACAGTGAACGGGTTGTCGGTCGCGCCGAACGTGTTGTCGGGCGTGATGCCGCCGCTCCACGTACCGCCCGCGCTCCATGCACCGCTGCCGGTAGAGGCCGAGAAGCGCAGCGGGTCGTTCGCGGCGATGAAAGCGGGGTAGTTGCCCAGGAAGTTGTCGGACAGGTTCGTCCAGAACATGAAATTGCCGTAGCCGAAGCCGCCGGATACGCCGGAGGCCACGCCCAGGACGTTGCCTGCTGCGTCGAAGATCGGCCCGCCGGAGTCGCCGGGTGCAACGGTCGCCTCGCGCGCCGACGCGAACGCCGAGCCGAAGATGTTCGTGCCCGCGAGGTTCAGCGGGTTTTCGAAGTCGGCGAGGATGAGCGTGCCGGTGGCGCCGCCGAAGGCACCCACGCCTTCGTTGACGTTCGTGCCGAGCCGGCGGCGGCCATCAAAGACCGTGCTGGGGGCGGAGCCCGTGCCCGCGACGCCGTAACCCACGATGCTCAACGTCTGACCCGTCGTCGGCGTCCCGATCGGCGACGGAGTGATGTTGTAGACAGGCCGGTCGAGCGCCATGATCGCGAGATCCTGGCCGAGGAAGAAGTTGAACGGATCGTAAGTGCCAGGCGTGACGATGCTGACCGCGTTTCTCGTGTTCGCGCCGGAGAATACGAAGCCGGTTGACGGGTTGAAGTTTATGCTGGCGCGCACGATGGCATCGGGGACGACGCCGTCCCGGACGCAGTGTGCCGCGGTCAAATAGAAGCGCGCGTTGATCAACGTGCCAGAGCAATAGCCCAAATCGGCGCTATCAGTGGACCGGCGCATGTTGACCTGACCGACGCTCGGCCGTGTGTTCGTGGAATCGAATTGACCCACCGGCGATCCCAAGTCGTCGCGCCAATTCATGACCGGGCGCAGCGAGTCGACCCCGTAACCGAGGGATGTAATCAGGGCTGAAAGGTCGAAGATGGGGGCTGGCGGTGAAAGTCCCTCGTAGTCCGCAAGCGGCTCGCCTTCGACGGGCTGTATGTCGTCCGTGACTTCGAGGACGATAAGCGGTGGCGCTTCCTGAGCGAAGGCTGCCGGCGCGAGTAGTGCGGAGCCGAAAAGAAGAAACGAACGCAGCGCGTCGAGACGCGTGAACTGACCCATGATGTCCCCCATCGATTTGGTTGCCGCTTCCCACCGCGGACATGCCAACCCTGTCAGGTAGCGGACCATGAAACTTTTGGTTGAGCAATATGAGGACGCGGCGGTTTCTTAAGTTGGTTTCCGCCTATGGCCGACCGCCAACACTTTTCGCGTTTGGCGCGGAAACGTGGGGCGAGCTTGCGCCTAACGCGCGACAGCATTCGCACCGAACTCGCCCGTCAGGCGAATGGGCAATCCGTTCCTCCCGCCCGGCAAGTATGTCAAACACATGCGATGCGCGAACCACTGCAGCAGCAACGGCACCTGCCGCGCGAGCGGCCGCCTGAGCGACCGCCATCACCACCATCTCGAGGCACCATGTTTGGCTTTCGTTACATCAAGTCCCGTCCGACCGATTACATGATCCTCTACCGCGGCGGTCGCATCCGGCGGCAGGGCGTCGGCTTGGCAGGTTACGTCTACATGCCGTTCGCGACGGCGGCCGCTGTGCCGACCGATGCGCGCGACGAGATCTTCGCTGTCGAGGCGATGACGGCCGACTATCAGACGATCACAATCCAGGGGTTGCTTTCGTTCCGGGTGAAAGAGCCGGACGTTGCGGCGAAGCGGCAGGATTTTTCGATCAACTTGGCGACCGGTGCGCATACGGGCGAGCCGATGAAGCAAATCGTCGAGCGGTTGCGTGCGATCGCGCAGACGGCTTGCCGCGACGCGCTGGTGCGATCGACGCTCGATGCGGCGTTGAATAAGTCGGACGAGCTTGCGCAGATCATCATGCGCGGGATCGGCGACGACAAGCGGTTTGCGGCCGACGGGATCGCGGTGGACCGGGTGTTGGTCCTGGCGCTGAAACCGACGCCGGAGATTAGGAAGGCTCTGGAGGCGAACTTGCGCGAGCAGCTGCTGCGCCAAGCGGATGCTGCGATGTTCGAACGGCGGCGCGCGGCGACGACGGACGAGCACGATCTAAAGCTGCGCGAGGAGGCGAATAAGCGCGAACTCGCCGAACGTGCGCTCGACAACGAGCAGGCGCTGGAGACCGAGCGGCGCAAGGTGGCCGAAGCGCGGGCCGAGACGACGAAGGCGGAGGCATCTGCCGAGGCGGAGGCTGCGCGTATTCGCTTAAAGCCGTGGACAGAGATTGCGCCGAACCAAATCTATGCGTTGGCGCTGAAAGACTGGGCGAACCGGGAGACAACGCTGTCGTCGCTGTCGCTTGGGGCGGACGCGATGGAGCGGCTCGCCAATCAGCTGAGCGCGAAAGCGGAGTAGGCCCTTGCGCCAGCGCGTCGTTCTGTTGACCCGGCAGACTGCGAAACAGACGTTTGTCGCGCGCTATGGCAGCGAGGGGCAGACGAAGTTCGCGATGGCGCAGTCGGTGCGCGGTCGCTCCGACTTCGCGAAGGCGGAGGTCGAGGATACGGCGCAGTCGCGCGCGGTTGCGCGCATTCGTAAGGCTATGCCCTCCGACATGAAACTGGCCGAGATCGACCGTGGGATGGTGGCGCAGTTTTTGTTCGAACCGCACGACCTTGTGGTGGCGGTTGGGCAAGACGGGTTGGTCGCCAATGCCGGCAAATATCTGGACGGTCAGCCGATCGTGGGGGTGAATCCCGATCCGGAGACGATCGACGGCGCGTTGCTGGCGTTCACTGTCGACACGTTTGTGGCGTCGCTGAGCGAGGTTTTGAACGACCGGCGGCCGGTGCGCGAGGCGACGCTGGCACAGGCGCAGACGACGGATGGGCAGGTGTTGCGCGGGTTGAACGATATCTTTGTCGGCGTCGTGACGCATCAATCGGCGCGCTATCGCATCCGGTTCGGGCAAGCCGAAGAGGTGCAGTCGTCGAGCGGGCTTGTCGTTTCCACCGGCACGGGATCGACCGGTTGGCTGAAGTCGCTACGCGGTGCAGAGGCGCAGTTCGATCCGGCGGCCGAGGAGCTGCACTTCGTCGTGCGCGAGGCGTGGCCGGGACGGGGTTTCGGGGCCACGATCGTGGAGGGCCGCGTGACGCCGTCGGAACCATTGCAGATCGAGTCGCGCATGGAAGGCACGATCTTCGCCGACGGCATCGAAGCCGACGCCGTGCGCTTCGATGCGGGGGTGAGCGTCACGATCGCACCGGCCGAGCGGCGGGTGCGGTTGGTGGTTTAGAGGGTCTTACGCGAAGACTCGTGCTCCAAAAGGTTTCGCACGAAGCAACGAGGAAACGAAATGGTGACCTGCGCCATAGTGATGCCTTGTTCGCCGGGTTGTCTGCTCTCGAATTTTGGAGGTGGAACTATGGAACTAGAGGCGAATGGCACCCCTTCTAGCGCCGAAGGCGCGACAGAGATCTTTGAATCGCGCTTCGCGCCGGTAGTTAATTTCGCTTCTTCGTTGCTTCGTGCGAATCTTTATCGAGGCGCCGCTCTTAGCGCGTCAGGCGAACCAGAGTGTCGAATACC
>JABFRX010000006.1 GCA_013140995.1 Alphaproteobacteria bacterium
CGCGTGTACCGGGTTCATGTATGCGCTGACCGTGGGCAAGAGCCTGGTGCAGGCGATGGGCTACCGGCGGGTCGCTTGTCTCGCCATCGAGTTTTCGTCGCGCTGCATCGCCTACGATCCGAAGGCATTCGGCATTTCGACGCTGTTCGGCGATGCGGCGGCGGGCGTTTTGTTGGAGCCGGGGGCGGACGGCCTCGCCACGATCAAGGTCACGCGGGCGACGTCGATGATCGACGCGGGCACGATCGGGCTTATCAAGGGTGCCGGTATGCAGGCGAGCAATCCTACGCTCGAAGTGCCGCAAGATGTGCGCTGGTACATGGCGGGGCCGGCGGTTGCCGTTGGCGCCACGCGGATTTTGGTCGATGAGATCCATCGCTATCAGAACGACGGGCACACGATCGACTGGCTGATCCCGCATCAGGCGAACCTGACGCGGATTCTGATTCCGGCGTGCAAGTCGGCGGGAATCGATCCTTCGAAACTCTGCGCGTCGTTTGCCGAGACCGGCAACACGTCGAGCGCAAGCATTCCGCTGTTGCTCGATCAGCTGATCGCGGAGGGCAAGGCAAAAAAGGGCCAGAACGCGCTCATGATCGGCTTCGGCGCGAGCTTCGCGGTCGGGTCGGCGCTGATTACATTCAATTGAACCCCGCGACTTGAAACGAATTTGTAGCCTTAGCGACACAGCATCTTCACGCGGCGGCGGTAAAGACGGCCGCGATGAGCGACGGACCCTTCATCCCTGTGGACCTGCGGGCGGACGCGCCGCTGCCGCTGCCGCTTAAAGCGGCAATCTGCGGCTTTTTGATCGCTGCTTCGTGGATGGCGGTGTTTTTCGTTCTCTCTTTCATCTTCTGATTCCGGCGCGAGGGCAAACCCAACGCAGAGTTGGTGCTGCGCTTTGCGGAAATTGTTCCGTACACTGCATTGCGCCGGCGGCGTTCTGTTAGACTCTTTGGCGTGATGATTCGCGTTAGACGGATCACGCTCAAAAATGGTGCGGGTGCGGGATGAGCAATATCCACTTCAGGACCAAGATGCCCTTGACGGTCGACGCGTTCGGGGCGCCTGAGGAAGACGTCGTGCCGCTGCAGTGGAGCATCCCGGCGTGGATCATACTCGCCGCTGCGTCGTGGGCGGCCGTCTATTTCGTGTTCTCGCTGATCTTCTAGCGCCGGCCAACGCGACCAGTTGATCTCAGCTTCAGATTGCGTGAGTGTGCCGCCGCACGTTCGCAGGGCGGACGGTTTCTGGGGCAATCACAGTCTATGAAAATTCGTCCGGTGATTTTGGCGGGGGGAAGCGGTACCCGTTTGTGGCCACTGTCGCGCGATGCCGTGCCGAAGCAATTGCTGCCGCTGGTCGGTACGCAGACGTTGTTGCAGCAGACGCTGGCGCGCGTCGCATCCGGCGCGTTCTTGAAGCCCACCATCATCTGCAACGATCAATACCGGTTTCTGGTCGCGGCGCAGGTGCGTGAAGTGGAGGCCGAAGCCGACATCGTTCTTGAGCCCGTCGCGCGCAACTCTGCTGCGGCGGCTGCGGTTGGGGCGCTGCTCAGCGAGCGTGCCGATCCATCGGCGCTCGTGCTGTTATTACCGTCCGATCATGTGATCCGCGATGCCGTGGGGTTTCGCCGGTCGGTCGAGGTTGCCGCGCGCGGCGCGGTCGCGGACCAACTGATGACGTTCGGCGTGGTGCCCACGTTTCCCGCGGAAGAGTACGGCTACATCAAGCGCGGCGTAGCGATCGCCGAGGCGCCAGACTGTGCGAAGGTCGCGCGATTCGTCGAGAAGCCGAAGAAGGCTGCGGCGGAAGCTATGCTGGTGGATGGCGGCTACGTCTGGAACAGCGGCATGTTCATGTTCCGCCCGCAGACGTTTCTGGCCGAGCTCGAACTCTTGGCGCCCGAGATTCTGACTGCAGCACGCAAAGCCGTGGCGGCGGCGAAGCGCGATCTCGGCTTCTTGCGTCTGGACGCGGTGGGTTTCGGCGAAGCTCCATCGATATCGATCGACTATGCGGTGATGGAGCGTACGGCGCGCGCGGCGACCTGCCCGCTTCACGCCGACTGGAGCGATCTGGGATCGTGGTCGGCAATTTGGGACATGGCTCCCCGCGACAACGACGGCAATTCTGTGAACGGCGATGCCCTGCTGAGCGACGCGCGCGGATGCTTGGTGCGGTCAGACGGGCGCCTGACGGCCGTCGTTGGAATCGACAACGCGGTCGTGGTGACGACGGACGATGCGGTTCTGGTGACGACGCGCGAGCGCGCGCAGGATGTTCGCAAAATCGTCGACGAGCTCAAGGCGCGGAACCGGAAGGAAGCGCGCGAGAATACCACCACGCACCGGCCGTGGGGCACGTTTCGCAGCATCGACGGCGGCACACGGCATCAGGTGAAGCGGATCACGGTTCTGCCGGGCGCGAGTTTGAGCCTGCAACTGCACAACAAGCGATCGGAGCACTGGGTCGTGGTGCGGGGTACCGCGAAGGTGACGCGCGGCGACGAGGTTTTCTTGCTTCAGGAAAACGAATCCACGTACATCCCGATGGGCATCAAGCACCGGCTTGAGAACCCCGGCGAGACGGTGCTGGACCTGATCGAGGTGCAGTCGGGGAGCTATTTCGGCGAGGACGACATCGTGCGGTTCGACGACCGCTACGGGCGCGCGGAGCCTTGAGCGTCGGGCACCTGAACATCGGCATCATCGGCGCGGCGCGCGTTGCGGTATATGCGATGATGGCACCGGCGCGCGAGGTTGCGCGCGTCCAGGTCACGGCTATTGCCGCGCGCGATCCGGCGCGGGCCAAGGCCTTCGCGGCCGAGCATGGGATTGCCACCGTGCACACGTCCTACGACGCGTTGATCAGCGACCCTTCGATTGATCTTGTGTACGTCGCGACACCGCCCGCGTTTCATGCGGGCATAGCGATCAATGCGCTTGCGGCGGGTAAGCACGTGCTGGTCGAGAAGCCGTTTTCGATGAACGCGGCCGAGGCGCGCGAGGTACTTGCTGCCGGCGCTCGGGCCGGGCGGCGGGTGTTCGAGGCGTTCCACTATCGCCACCACGCGCTGTGGCACCGGATCGTCGAGATTTGCCGCAGCGGTGCGTTGGGGAAGATCGTGTCGCTCGACGCTGCGTTTCATGCGCCAATCCCGAAGACCGCGGACGAGTTTCGGTGGAATGCCAGCATCGGGGGCGGTGCGCTGATGGACCTTGGGTGCTATCCGCTGCAATGGGTGCGGGTTGCGACGGGTGAGGAACCGGTCGTCGAAGGCGCCACGATGCGCATGGTGGATGGCGTCGACGCGGCGACAGAGGCGGTGCTTCGATTTCCGGGCGGCGCGACGGCGACGGTTGCCTGCCGGATGGACGGCGACGCATTCGCGGCGTTTCTAAACATCACGTGTGAGCGCGGTACGCTCAAGGTGCTGAACCCGTTGGCGCCGCAGATGGGGCACAAGCTTGACATCGATACTGGCGGCAAGGTGCGATCGGAGACGATCGAAGGTCCGTCGACGTTCGCGGCGCAGCTTCAGGCGGTCGCGGCGACGCTGCTCGACGATGCGCCGTTTCCGCTCAGCGGCGACGATCCGATGAAGTCGATGGCCGTGATCGACGCGGTGCGTGCGGCGGCGGGAAAGCGGTGAGCGCTCACGCCGGGCCCATGCTTCGCCGAGGGCATTGGACGTACGCGCCACTTACGCGCCACTACCAAAGGCACTTGTTGGCGAATGCGTTTCCGGAACCGGTTTTTAGATACCACTCGAACTCTTGCGCTTTGCGCTTGTCGGAGAAGGCGTGGTAGCCGACAAGCCGCCAGGGTTTGTATTTTGCTGTGTGAACTGAGCCACCCGCGTTGTGCGTCTTGATGCGCTGTTTGAGATCGGTCGTGAAGCCGACATGGCGATGCTGCGGGAAATCCTCGCTTTGTATGAGATAAACGTAGAACATGAGCGCGTATCGCCCTCCTTCGCCAAGGCTTCGGAGGGCAGCCTTCGCTCTCCTCGCTCTTCGGCCAGCTTACTGGCGTAAGCCAGCCGAAGCTCGAAGATCGAAGGCTGGCGGATGGGGTGAGATTCGAACTCACGGTACGTTGCCGTACTCCGCATTTCGAGTGCGGTGCGATAGACCACTCTGCCACCCATCCGTATTCCAAGTCCCGGGTGTGGTCCCTTGAAGGGCGGGATGAATAGCCGAGGGGAAAGATGACTGCAAGAAAGGCGCTAGTCGCCGGTTAAGGGCACGATTTCGGCGCGGGCGCCCTGCCCCTGTGCGAGCTTTTCGGTGAGCCAAGTCAGGGCGGCGCTCCATTCGGTGCCGAACGTGAAGGGGGCGTTGCAGAGGATTAGGCCGGTCTTGCTTAAGGCCTCCGGCCTTGCGACGTCGAGCGTTACCAGCGTCAGTTTCTTGATGCCGGCACTTAACAGTTCGGCTTGGAAGCGGCTGAGTTCACTTGGGTGTTTGATCGGGAACCAGAGGATGTAAACGCCAGCAGGCCATTTGCGGTGGGCGGCGATGAAAGCTTTCGCCAGGCGTTCGAATTCGTCCGGTTCTTCGAACGGCGGGTCGATGAGGACGAGCCCTCGTTTCTCGCGCGGCGGGACCAGCGTCATCAGGCGTTCGTAGCCGTCGCCGGTTGTCACGCGCAGGCGTGGGTCGGCACCGAGCGAGCGGCGTAGCGCTTCGCTGTCTTCGGGGTGGAGTTCGCAGGCGAGGACGCGGTCTTGGGCACGGGCGAGTGCAAGCATCAGCGCGGGTGAGCCGGGGTAGGATTTGATCTCCTCGCCGTTCAGTTCGCGCACGACTTCGAGATAGGACAGCAAGGCTGCGGGGGCCTCTTGGCGAACGATGCGGAGGATGCCGTCCTTGGCTTCGTCCGTCTTTCGGGCCGCCACGCCGGTCAGGTCGTAGATGCCCGCACCCGCGTGGGTGTCGATCAGGCCTAAGGGTGCTTCCTTTTGTTGCAGGTAGCGCACGACCCACGCCAGCACGCCGTGCTTGAGCACATCGGCGAAGTTTCCGGCGTGATAGGCGTGGCGGTAGTTCATGAATTTGGCCGAATTCCGGGGCTTTCCGGCTTGACAGTGGTTCGCCGGGTCATCATAAGTCCCACCCTCTCGGGCGGCGCCGGTTTTCGCACTGGCGGCCGCCCTGATCAATTGTGAGATGAAAGACGCTTCAATGTTCGCGGTCATCAAGGCCCAAGGCAAACAATACAAGGTCGCCCAAGGCGATCAGCTCGTCATCGACCGCTTGGCGGGCGAGAAGGGCGCGAAAGTCGCGCTCGGCGAAGTGCTGATGCTGGTCGACGGCGGCAATACGACTGTCGGCAAGCCGGTGCTGAGCGGCGCCAAGGTCGAGGCCGAAATCGTCGACCACTCGCGCGGCGACAAGATCAAGGTATTCAAGAAGCGCCGCCGCAAGAATTATCACCGCACGCGCGGCCACCGTCAGGATCTGACGACGGTGAAGATCACCGCGATCACAGGGTAAGCGTCATGGCACACAAAAAAGCCGGCGGTTCGTCACGTAACGGTCGCGATTCAAATCCAAAGTATCTCGGCGTGAAGCTGTACGGCGGCCAGGCCGTGATTCCGGGCAACATCATCGTGCGCCAGCGGGGCACGAAGTTCCATCCGGGTGCCGGCGTCGGTATGGGCCGCGATCACACGCTTTACGCGCTTGTTCCGGGTCATGTCGGTTTCAAGCTTGATGGCCGTGGCCGCCAAGTCATTTGGGTAAAGCCGGCGGCGAGCGCATAAGGGGCGGTCCTACATATCGACCGCACCCGGACTAAAACGGGACGGCGGTCCGAGAGTTTCAGAGGGAGATGGTCCGCCATCTCCCTCTTTTTTTTCTCCCTCGTTACGGAGTGTGTCGTGGCGAAGTTCGAACCGATTGTGACCGAGCGTTTGGTGTTGAGGCCGTTTGAGGCGCGCGACCGCGTACGCCTCATCAAGCTCGCCAACAATTGGCGCGTCGCGAAGAATCTTTCGACGATGCCATTTCCGTATACGGAGGCTGCCGCCGATACGTGGCTCAGTATGCAAGAGGGTTTGTGGGCCGGCGGTAAGACCGTCACGCTCGTCATCGACAGCGGTGGCGAGCTCATCGGCGGGATCGGCGTCGGCGTGCGCGATCACGACGAGTGGGAGATGGGGTATTGGCTGGGCGAGCCCTATTGGAACCGCGGCTATGTGAGCGAAGCCGCGCGGGTGTTGCGCGACTATGCGTTCGACGCGCTCAAGCTCGACAAAATCGTGGCCGGGCACTACCCGGACAATCACGCATCAGGGGCGATCCTCACCAAGCTCGGGTTCCGCTACACGAAGGAGACGATGCGCCAATCCCTGGCGCTCGGGGCCAAGGTGAAGTGTCTCGATATGGCGCTGCCGCGGGAGCGGTGGTTGGCTTTGCGGTCACCAATGGATGAGAACGGAAAAAGGCTCGCCACTCGGGAGCCAGTGACGCTCGCCGTTTCAGCGGCGCAAATGGTGCGCGAGGAGCGCAATAGCCGCTAGACAGTTCCGCCTCCCCCTCAGGCAAGGGGGAGGCGGGCTTGGTTTTGTGTGGCGCTTCACCTTGGTGGCGAAAACCCTCTCGCGAAATTCGCTTGATCGTACTAGTAAACGGGGGCTCGGACGGCGCTTTTGGGGATTGGCGGCGGCGGCGAGCTTAAGCAACCTTCTTCTCGTGGCGCCATGAAGTTTTTGGACCAGGTTAGGCTCTTTATCAAAGCCGGCGACGGTGGCGCGGGCTGCGTGAGCTTTCGCCGCGAGAAGTTCATCGAGTTCGGCGGGCCGGACGGGGGCAACGGCGGGCGCGGCGGGCACGTGATCCTGAAGGCGACGCACAATCTGAACACGCTGATCGACTATCGCTACCAGCAGCACTTCAAGGCGAAGAAGGGCGTTGGCGGCATGGGCCAGAACCGCACGGGTGCGGGCGGTGACGACGTGACGCTGAAGGTGCCGGTCGGCACGCAGGTGTTTGCGGAAGACAATCAGACGCTGCTTTCGGACCTCACACGCGAAGGCGAGGAATTCGTCCTTGCGCGCGGCGGCGACGGCGGGCTCGGCAATGCGCATTTCAAGAGCGCGACGAACCGGGCACCGCGCAAGTCGACGCCCGGCACCGACGGCGAAGAGAAGACGATTTGGCTGCGCCTCAAACTGATCGCCGATGTCGGCATTATCGGGCAGCCGAACGCGGGGAAGTCGACGTTCCTTTCGACGGTCACCAGCGCGCGGCCGAAGATCGGGAACTATCCGTTCACAACGCTTCATCCGCAGCTTGGCGTCGCGGCGGTCGATGGTTCTGAGTTCGTGATCGCGGACTTGCCTGGATTGATTGAGGGCGCGCATGAAGGCGTCGGTCTTGGCGACAGGTTTTTAGGCCACGCGGAACGGTGCAGCGTTTTGCTTCATCTTGTCGATGGTGGCATGACGCCGGCGGAGATTGCGCAGGGCTACGTACAAGTTCGGCGCGAGATCGAGGCCTATGGCCACGGGCTTGAGAGCAAGCTTGAGATTTTGGTGCTGAACAAAGCCGACCTGATGACAAGCGGCGACGTCGAGCGCAAGCGCCGCGCGCTTGCCGAAGTGGCCGGTGTCAACGCGATGATGATGTCGGGCGTGCAGGGCGACGGCGTGACTGAGGTGCTGCGCGAGATCGCCGTCGCGCTCGCGTATCACCGGCGCGACAACCCGGAAGCGTTTCGCGCCGACCCCGACGGCGTGCGCTTAATCGAACGGCAGGAGGAGCCGGAAGGCCTTCCGACTGAACGCGGGTGGACGCCGTGAGCGGTAAGCTCACATCCGCCAAAACCATCGTCGTCAAAATCGGATCTTCAACACTGGTGGACGCGGCGACGGGTGCGCTCGCGCGCGATTGGCTCGACGCGTTTGCGGCGGACGTTGCGCGGGTTAAGGCGCGGGGGCAGCAGGTCGTCCTCGTGTCGTCGGGGGCGATTGCGCTGGGACGACGGACTTTGAAGCTCGCTTCGGGGGCATTGAAGTTGGAGGAGGCGCAGGCGGCCGCGGCGGTCGGGCAGATTGCGCTGGCGCGGGCTTGGAGCGAGGCGCTTGCGGCGCATGATCTTACCGTCGCCCAGGTGTTGCTGACGCTCGGCGATACGGAAAACCGGCGGCGATACTTGAATGGCCGATCGACGCTGAAGACGTTGCTGGGCTTGGGCGCGGTTCCCGTGATCAACGAGAACGACACGGTCGCGACGGCCGAGATTCGTTTTGGTGACAACGACCGGCTGGCCGCGCGCGTGACGGGGATGATCGAGGCGGACTGTCTGGTGCTGCTTTCCGACATCGACGGTCTCTACAGCGCCAATCCGCGCACGGATGCGAGCGCGAAGTTCATTGCGGAAGTGCCTGCGATTACGTCTGAGATCGATGCAATGGCGGGTGCGTCCGGCTCCGACATGGGTTCGGGCGGGATGACGACGAAGATCATGGCGGCGCGGATCGCGACGGATGCGGGCGCGAGCATGGTGATCGCAAACGGCAGCTTGCGTCCGCCGCTCAAGGCAATCGAAGACGGGGCGCGGTGTACGTGGTTCCTCGCATCGGCCACGCCCGCGGCGGCGCGCAAGCGGTGGATCGCGGGGACGCTGAAGGCTGCGGGGAGCGTCACTATCGATGCAGGCGCGGTGACTGCGCTGACGCAGGGCAAGAGCTTGCTGCCGGCGGGCGTTGTCGCGGTAGACGGTTCGTTCGAGCGTGGGGACTGCGTCGCCGTTAAGGATTCGGCGGGCCGCGAAGTGGCGCGGGGGCTCGCCGCTTACGGCGCGGAGGACGCGCGACGGATCGCGCGGGCGAAAAGCGGCGACATCGAAGCGCTGCTCGGCTACCGTGGCCGCGCCGAGATGATCCACCGGGACGACATGGCGCTGGTGCGCTGATGAATGCGCCGCTTAACGAAGACGTCGACGAATTGATGACGCGCATGGGGCGTGCCGCGCGCGCGGCGTCGCGCGTGCTCGCCAAGGCGGACAAGAGCCAGCGTGCGGGTGCGCTGGTTGCGATGGCGAAGGCTATCACGGCTTGCGAGAAGCAAATCCTGGCCGCGAACGCGCGCGATATCGAGCTTGCGACGAAGGCGGGATTGAGTGCGGCGTTTCTCGACCGGATGAAACTCTCGTCGGACGCGATCCATGCGATGGCGAAGGGGATCGAAACGGTCGCCTGGCTGCCCGATCCGATCGGCGATGCTGAAGCCGAATGGACGCGGCCGAACGGGCTCAAAATCGCGCGCGTCCGCGTGCCGATCGGCGTCATCGGGATCATCTATGAAAGTCGGCCGAATGTGACCGCGGATGCGGCGGCGTTGTGCATCAAGTCGGGGAACGCCGTTATTTTGCGCGGCGGGTCGGAGACGCTCGGCTCGGCGCGCGCGATCCAGACTGCTATCGGCGAGGCGCTGGAGCGGGTGAGTTTGCCCAAAGAGTCCGTGCAGGTCGTGCCAACGGCGGACCGGCTTGCGGTGGGCAAGATGCTTGCGGGGCTTGAGGGCAATATCGATCTCGTCATTCCACGCGGCGGTAAGAGCCTGGTCGCGCGTGTCCACAAAGACGCGCGCGTGCCGGTGCTCGCGCATCTGGAGGGTAACTGCCACGTTTATGTCGACAAGGCGGCCGATCTGCAGAAGGCGGTCGATATCGTTGTGAACTCGAAGATGCGGCGCGTGTCGGTGTGCGGGGCGGCGGAGACGTTGCTGATCGATGCGGCCGGTGCAGGGCGGCTGCTCCGGCCGTTGGTGCTTGCGCTCATCGATGCCGGATGCGAGGTGCGTGGCGACAGGATCGTGCAGACGGTCGACCCGCGCGTCGAAGCGGCGGATGAGGACGATTGGTATACGGAATTCGTCGACGCGATCATCGCGGTGAAGATCGTCGAGGGCGTGGACGCCGCGATTGCGCATATCGCGAAGTACGGGTCTTCGCACACCGAGTCCATCGTGACCGAAGACAAGGTCGCCGCCGAGACATTCTTGCGCGAAGTCGACAGCGCGATTGTGCTGCACAATGCCTCGACGCAGTTTGCGGATGGGGCCGAGTTCGGCTTGGGTGCCGAGATCGGGATCGCGACGGGCCGCTTGCATGCGCGCGGCCCTGTGGGCGCGCGGGAGCTCACCACTTACAAATACGTCGTGCGGGGCAATGGTCAGACACGACCCTGACGCGCTGCCGCCGGCCGTCGTGGCGCTCGCGCGGGCG
>JABFRX010000036.1 GCA_013140995.1 Alphaproteobacteria bacterium
AAGCGCATCGTACGCACGGTGCAAAAGGGCGAGCGCGAAGCACGCCAGGCTAAGAAGGAAATGGTCGAGGCGAACCTGCGCCTCGTGATCTCGATCGCGAAGAAATATACGAACCGCGGCCTGCAGTTCCTGGACCTGATCCAGGAAGGCAATATCGGGTTGATGAAAGCGGTCGACAAGTTCGAGTACCGGCGCGGCTATAAGTTCTCGACCTATGCCACGTGGTGGATCCGCCAGGCGATCACGCGCTCGATCGCCGATCAGGCGCGCACGATCCGCATTCCGGTCCACATGATCGAGACGATTAACAAGCTGGTGCGCACGTCGCGCCAGATGCTGCACGAAATCGGCCGGGAACCGACGCCCGAAGAGCTCGCCGAAAAGCTCGCCATGCCGCTCGAAAAGGTGCGCAAGGTTTTGAAGATCGCGAAGGAGCCGATCTCTCTCGAAACGCCGATCGGCGACGAGGAAGATTCGCATCTGGGCGACTTCATTCCGGATACGAACGCGGTGCTTCCGATCGATGCCGCGATCCAGTCGAACCTGCGCGAGACGACGACGCGCGTGCTCGCCTCGCTGACGCCGCGCGAGGAGCGCGTGCTGCGCATGCGCTTCGGCATCGGCATGAACACCGACCACACGCTCGAAGAAGTGGGCCAGCAGTTCTCGGTTACCCGCGAACGCATCCGCCAAATCGAAGCGAAGGCGTTGCGCAAGCTGAAGCACCCGAGCCGCAGCCGTAAGCTCAGGAGTTTCCTCGACAACTAAGCGTAGTTGAAGCTCACGCTGATGCGGCTTTCGCGGGCCGTGTTCGCCGGTACTTCGTGGCGGAGCCAGCTTTCGAAGAGGATCAGCGTGCCGGCTTTTGGCGTCATGGTGACGAACGGTTGGGCGTCGCGTGGGGCGGTTTCTTTTTTGCGCGGCGCGGCCATCATCAGCCCCAAGCGCGGGTCTTCGAGTTTGAGCGCGCTGGCACCCTTTGGCACCGTCACATAGTAGGTGCCGCTGATCACGCTGGAGGGGTGGATGTGGCCGGAGTGCGCGCCGCCGGGTTTCAAGACGTTGATCCAAATACTGTCGAGCGCGAGCTTCTTGCCCAAATCGAAGTATAGCGTTTTTGCGAAGCGCGCGACGTGTGGCGCCAAGCGGCGTTCGAGTTCGTCGAAGGCTGGCGCGCGCACTGTCAGGTCGTTCAGCGAGGCGTAGGACGTGTAGCCGGCATAGGCGTGCTCGCGGCACCAGGCCTGGCCGGCGCGGTCGTCGCGGGCGATCGAGAGGCAGGCCCTTTCGAGGTCGCGGTTGAGGCGCGCCGCATCTTTTCCGCCAAGCGGGGCTTGGTAGACGCGGGTCGCGAAAAGGGTCTCGATAGTGGCCACCCGTTTGGCTTAACTGAGCGTGCGGCCCCGGGTCAAAGGTAGGCTCCTTGTATGGTTTCGAGTGGCGCAACGTACGGGCGGTTGACCGGCATGGGCCGCCGATGTTCACTGCCCAAACCTCGAACAAGGGCGTCGTCATGCGCTTTGCTGCTGTCGTTCTCGCCATCCTTGCCCTCGGTCTCAACGGGTGCGCGGCGATTGCCGTTGTCGACACCGCGATAAGCGTGACATCGACGGTTGTCGGGACGACGGTCGATGTGGCGGCCGGCGCCGTCGATATGGTCGCGGGCTCCTCGGACGACGACGACATCGACTGCGACGACGAGGACAATGCCGACGAGGACGTCTGCAAGGAAAAGGCCAAGAAGAAGGCTGAGGCCAAGAAAGACCCCGACCAGTAGTGCTTGGCAAGCGCCTCGACGCTCTTTAAGTCAGTCGATACACAATCGATTGGCGGCGCTCTTGGATTTTCTTGTCGACGGTTACCTCCGGTTTCGTGCGCGCCATTGGCACGAGCGCGCCGCGCTCTATCGCACGCTGGATCAGGCGCAGCAGCCGCCCGTTTGCATCATCTCGTGCTGCGATAGCCGCGTCGATCCGGTGACGATTTTCGATGCAGAGCCGGGACAGTTGTTCGTCATCCGCAACGTCGCCAATTTGGTGCCGCCGTTCCGCGCCGGCGACGGGTTGCAGGGGACGAGCACGGCGGTCGAGTTCGCGGTGCGGAATTTGAGAGTTCGCCACATCATGGTTCTGGGGCACGCGAAATGCGGCGGTGTGGCCGCGGCGCTCGACGGGCGGCCTAGCGACGACGCGGTGTTTTTAGGCAATTGGATTTCGCTGCTCGATGCGGCGGCTGCGCGGACGAAGGGCAAGGCCGACCAGCAATCGGCCGTCGAACATGAATCGATCCGGGTCTCGCTGGAGCGGCTGGCCGCGTTTCCGTTCGTCGATGCCGCCGTGAAGGCCGGAACGCTCAGCCTTTCCGGCGCGTTGTTCAGCATCTTCGACGGGCGGTTGGACGTTCTGGACAGCGCTGTCGGCGAATTCAAAGTGGTGGGCTAAATGCGTGACCAAACTGAAACATTGATCCGCCGCTACTACGCGGCGTTCAACGGCCGCGATTGGGCCGGTATGATCTCGTGCCTTTCCGACGACGTGATCCACGACGTTAATCAGGGTGGCCGGCATCGCGGCAAGGCGCACTTCTCCTCGTTTCTTGCGCACATGGAAAAATGCTACCGCGAAGAGCTGAAGCAGATCGTCGTTCTGTCGAGCGCTGATGGCGCGCATGCGGCTGCGGAGTTCGTCGTGCACGGCGCTTATCTGGCGACCGACGAAGGCTTGCCGTCCGCGAACGGTCAGAAATATGTGCTTCCCGCCGGTGCGTTCTTCGATGTGAAAGGCGGCCTCATCGCGCGGGTGACCACCACCTACAATCTCAAGGATTGGATGGCGCAGGTCGGTGCATGAGCGTTCGCGTCGAAGCGCTGACCGGCGCGCTGCTGACCGCGCATCTGCCGGATGTCGCGCGGCTTCGGATCGAGGTGTTTCGCGCCTACCCCTATCTCTACGATGGCGACCTTGCCTACGAGCGCGACTACATCGCGGCGTTCGCCGCCGCGCCGAACGCCGTCATTGTGGCTGCGTTCGACGGCGACGAAGTCGTCGGCGCGTCGACGGCCGCACCACTTCGTGCTCAGGTGGGCAAGGTGACCGCGCCATTCCGGTCCCGCGGTGATGACCTGTCCGCCTATTTTTATTTCGGCGAGTCGGTGCTTAGGGCGAGCTACCGCGGCCACGGGATCGGCGTGCGCTTCTTCGAGGAACGCGAGGCACATGCGCGCGCGTGTGGTGCGCGATATGCGGCGTTTTGTTCTGTGGTTCGTCCAGCCGAGCATCCGGCGCGGCCCAAGGGGTACGAACCGCTTGACGCCTTCTGGGGGAAGCGGGGCTATGCGCCCGAACCGGGCTTGATTTGCAACATGAGCTGGAAGGAAATCGGCGCCTTGGCAGAATCGGCGAAACCGATGCAGTTTTGGACGAAGAGGCTTTCATGAAGGTGCGCGTCGCAGCGGCTCAGTATCCGATTGATCCGATCGCGTCTTGGGAAGCGTACGCCGAGAAGATTGCGCGCTGGGTCGGCGAGGCGGCCGGGAACCAAGCGCAGCTGCTGGTCTTTCCCGAATATGGCGCGATGGAGTTGGCGCGCAGCTTTTCGCCTGAAGTCTGGAGCGACTTGCAACAATCGATCGACTTCATCGGCGGCTTGCGCGGCAGCATCGACACGCTGCACGCCGAACTCGCCGAGCAGCATCAGGTCCACATCGTCGCCGCAAGCCTGCCGGAGCGGACGGAAGACGGCGCCGCGTACAACGTGGCGCGCGCGATCTCGCCCAAGGGGCGCATCCGCGAGCAGCGCAAACTGATCATGACGCGCTTCGAGCGCGAAGAATGGCGCGTGCAGGGCGGACGCGACGTCACCGTCTTCGACTCGCGCATCGGCATGTTCGGCATCGCGATTTGCTACGACGCGGAGTTTCCGCTGATCGCGCGCGCAATGAGTGAGGCCGGGACGGCGATGATCGTGGTGCCGAGTTGCACGGACTCGCTCGCCGGCTACTACCGCGTGCGCGTGGCGGCCCAGGCGCGGGCGCTTGAGAATCAATGCTACGTCGTGCAGTCGCCGACGGTGGGCGAGGCACCTTGGTCGCCCGCGGTCGATAACAATGTGGGGGCGGCCGGCGTGTTCGGTCCGCCCGATCTGGGCTTCCCCGACAACGGCGTCGTCGCGCTTGGGGCGATGAACGAGCCGATGTGGCTCTACGCCGATCTCGACCTGACATCGGTGACGCGCGTGCGTCTAGAAGGCCAGGTCCTGAACAACAAGCATTGGCGCGAACAGCCCGGGGCCGCCACGCTCCGCGCCAACGTCGTCGAACTTTAGGGCGTTCCCGCCAACAGCCTCTTGTACGAATCGACGAGCGACGTGTACGGCGGCGCAAAGTGGATTTGCGCAGTGCCGTCGGGCAGCGCCACGGTCGTCTTGATCTCGAAGTGCAGGTGGATCGTCGTCGACGCACCGCCGAAGTCGTTCGACACAAGGCCGATGCGTTGACCGCGCGTCACCGTATTGCCGAGGGCTACAGCCAGCGCGTCCATCTTCAGATGCAGATAGCGATAGCGCATGCCGCTGTCGGCGGTCAGCGTGATCGTGTAGCTGCCGATGTTCGTGATCTGACCCGCTTCTGCGGCGACCGCCCAATGGACGCCCTTCTTGCAGGTGGCGGGGCGGATATCCTGGCCCTGGTGGCCCTTACCGCCGGGGCACAGCGGCGTGGACCAGCTGCGCTTCTCACAGAAGTTGTCGCGCCAAGGGTAGCTGTAGTTGATCGCGTCGCACTGACCGCCAGCCGGACCCAGATAGCCGCCATTCATGTAGACCTGGCTGTTCGGGAACGACGGCGCGACTTCCGTCGGGTAACGCATGCCAGGGGCGTAGATCGTCTCCGTTTCGACACCGGAGCCGGAACCGGTCAGCAGTTTGCCCGCAGGCTCGAACAAGAACGTGTTGCCGTTCGGGTCTTTCGGCGGTTCCGTCGGCTCAGGCTCGGGGTCCGGTTGCGGCTGAGGATCCGGCTGAGGTTGCGGATCGGGTTGCGGCTGTGGATCGGGAACTGGGTCCGGCGTCGGATCGGGCGCGGGTTGCTCCGCCGGCGGAAAGATTTGGTCCGTCGTGCAGGGTGTCTTGCCGCCGCATTGGACGAAGAACGCCCACGCCACGAAGGCGAGGATCAGAACGATCAAGAGTATGAGGAAGCCGCGCATCAGGGCGAATCCGGTCCGGCCAGCGCCATGCGCTGAGCAAGTTTTTCTACGAACTCAGGTTTGGTGCAGCGTTCGTCGGTCTCCGGCTGGCGGCACTCGATCGCGATGAGATACGCCGCACCGAAGCGGCTGAACGTGATGTCGAAGCCACCTTCGGTCTTATCGATCACAACAGGGACTTCGCGCCCGGCAACCATGCTCTTCGACTTGCCCTGCGCGAGCTGCATCAGCGGATCGTCTTTCGCCAGAACGGCGGCGCGCCGATCACCGTGGACTTCGATGGTGATATCGCCCATGCGCATCGATGCCGCGTAAGAGTCGGGACGCGGAAAGACGTTGATCGCCGCGGCCAGCATCGTGGGTTCAAGCGGCAACAGCATCGGCAGGGATGGCCGCGGTGCGTTCGCTGCAATCGTCACCTTCATCGTCCGCGTGCGCTGCAGACGCTGGTTCTTGACCGCGTCGCGCAGTTCTTCCCAGTCGATCGGCATCAACTGCCGTGCAGGTGTCTGTGTCGAAGGCGTAGGTTGAGCGATGGCGAAGAAGGCCGCCGCAGTTGCTGCGAGCGCGGCCGCGCCGATGAGTGCGAAGCGCATATGGGAAGTCTCCCCGTCTGGCTTTGGCCAGTATGCCCCAGGCCCTTAAGGGTGTGCGAGGGCTTCCTTCAAACCTGTGATGAACTGCCGCCCGGCGGGGACGGCGACCGAAGAACCGGCGAAATCGGCGCCTATCGGCTCGGCCCGGCCGCTTAAGCATTGGGCCAGAAACGCCTCGGAAATGGCGAAGAACGACAAGCGGTTTTCGGGCCTGGCAAACCCGTGTCCCTCATCGGCGTAGAGGACATAGGTCACGGCTGCGCCCTTGCGCGCGGCGGCGCGGGCGATCTGATTCGATTCCGTCTGCTTGATGCGCGGGTCGTTGGCGCCGTGCGCGAGCAGCAGCGGACGTTCGATTTGGCTCGCGCGGAACAGCGGCGACCGGTTCTTGAGCAGCGCTTTGCCCGCCGCCGTCGAAGGGTCGCCGACGCGGCGCTTGAACGTGTCAAGCATCGAGGCCCAATACGGCGGCACGTTCGAGAGCATTGTTTGCAGGTTCGACGGCCCGACAATGCTGACGCCGCAAGCAAACTTTTTCGGCGTGAAGGTTAGGCCGACAAGCGCTGCGTAGCCACCGTAAGAACCGCCATAGATCGCGACCTTGTCTTTGTGCGCAATGCGTTCGCCGACCGCCCAATCGACCGCGTCGACCAGGTCGTCTTGCATTTTGCCGGCCCACTGTTTGTCGCCGGCGTTGACGAACGCTTTGCCGAAACCGGTCGAGCCGCGGAAGTTCACGGCCAGCACCGCATAACCTCGGTTCGCCAACCACGCATTCGTTGGATTGTAGGCGAAGCTATCGCGCGACCACGGTCCGCCGTGGACATGCAGAACGAGCGGCAGCGGCTTGTCCGGAACGCCGTCGCCGTCGCCGTCGCTTCCCTTCGGCAGCGTGAGGTAGCTCACCAGCTCCAGCCCGTCGCGCGCCTCGATCACGTGCGGTTGTGTGCGCGGCAACGGCGCGCCTTCGAGACTGGGGCGGGCGGCGAACAACGTCTTGAGCGCGCGCTTGTCGCGGTCGAACAAGGCAAATCTGATCGGCTCGCCGGGGTTGTCGATCCACAGCGTCCAAAGCTCGCCGTCTTGGGACTGGCTCAGCACCGCCCAATAGCCGCTCACCTGTTTGTCGAGAAACGCGATGTCGGCTTTGATTTCCGACTTCAGCGCCTTCCATTCCATCCGGTCGTATTCGGATGCGTAGGCCAGAATTTCGTGGGTCTCGGGGTGCTTGATGATATAGGCCACGTCGGCTTTGTCGGCAGCGCCAACGACGGTGCTCTTGCGCGTAGCCATGTCCACTTTGACGAGCGCGCTCTTGTCCCGGCCGCGGCTGTCGATCATGTAGATCGACTTGTTGCCGGTGTCGAAGAACAAGGGCTCTGTTGTCAATGCGTCGTCGCCCGGTACCGTCGCGAACGGCTTCCAAGCCGTGCCATCGAAGCGGAAGTATTCTTGGCCCCCGTCGGGCAGCGACTTCGATGCGAGACGCACTTCCAGATCGTTGTCGGCGATGATCGTCGTGAAGCCGTCGTTCTTGAGGACCAGCTTCGCCTCGCCGGTCACGACGTTTATCAGCCAAACGTCATGCCAACGCGCGTCGCGGTTGTTGAGCCCGATGAGCAGCTCGTCAGGCCGCTCGTAGGAGTCGGCGATAACCTCGGCGCGAACGTTTTTGTGCGGTGTGAGATCGCGCGTCGTGTTCGTGTCGAGATCGACGGCATAGAGGTGAAAGTTCTCGTTGCCGCCTTGATCCTGCAGATAGAGCAGATAGTCGCCGTTGCGCGCCCAGAAATACTTCATGATCGGGCGGCGCTTTTCTTGCGTGACGGCCTTGGCGGCGGCCATATCGTCGACCGGCGCGACCCACAGGTTCATCACGCCGCCGACCGCCGCCGTGAAGGCGATTTTTTTGCCGTCGGGGCTGAGGTAGGGCGCCGTGCGCTCCGGGTTGCCGAACAATACTTTGCGCGGGATCAGGTCGTTCGGGCCGAATGCGGCTGTCGCGGACGCGATGATGGCGGCCGTCGCGGCCAGCGCCAAAGCCAAACCAAGTATCCACCGCAGGTTCATTCAATGCGCTTCCCGGTCGAGCGACGGGCGGGACCATAGTCGGTCCCGCCCGGTTTGACGCTCACGATTGTGGCATGGCCAAGTGACCGCGGCCCTACTCGATTTCGTAGACTATCGAGACGTTGGCGCTGACCGTTTGCTGGCCGGCGGCGATCGGGACTGAGGCGTCGTTTGCTACGGTTTCCACAGCCATACGCATCATTGGCATCGGCGGGGTGATCGTGCTCGACTCGGAAATTTGCACAACCCGGCCGAGCGAGACGCCCGCTGCTTCCGCATAGAGTTCGGCCTTCGCGCGCGCGTCGGCGACGGCTTTCTTGCGGGCTTCGTTCAATACTTTCTTCGGTTCGTCGATGCCGAACGAGATGCCGCCGATCTGGTTCGAACCGGATTGCACCAGCGTGTCGAGGATCGGCCCCAAGTTCTTCAGGGTCTTCACGTGCGCGGTGACGTTGTTCGAAACCGTGTACCCGATGATGCGTTGCGCTGCCGGATAGTTGGGATATTTCGGCGACACCGAGAAGCCCGATGTTTGAATGTCGTCTTCGCTGATGCCTGCGTTCTTTAGCGCCGCGATCACGGCGGCCATCGCCACGTTGTTTTTGGCGAGCGCGTCTTTCGCCGACACCGCTTCGCTGGTCACGCCGGTCGAGATCGTCGCCATGTCCGGCGGCGTTTTGACTTCGCCGAGGCCGGAGATGCTGATGACGCGGGGCAGCGCGTTGTCGGAGGCGGACATGCTGGGGCGGGGTCCTATCAAGGCGGCGGCTGCCAAGGCGGCAACGATAACGAGGCCGGAGCCCAGCGCAATCGCACGAATGTTCATGGGAGTTAGTCCTTCTCAAGTAAGCGACATCTTGCACGCGATCATATCTGGCCCGATCGGGGCGGAACAAAGGCTCCGCCCTGCGACAAACCAGGCAACGGCATGGCTCACAGGTGAATGGCCCATCACAAAACTGAGGGCTTCGTGGTTCCGGGCGGGTTTGCTATAGCGGCGTCCCCTGGCAGCCGAAAAGGCCAAGGGCCTGTAGCTCAGTTGGTTAGAGCGGGCCGCTCATAACGGTCTGGTCGTAGGTTCAAGTCCTACCGGGCCCACCACCCTTCGCCTTCGGCTTCGGGTGGCTTACGCCAGTAGGGCGGGCGTGATGCGAGCTACGGCTCCGCAAACCCAGCCGTTACTCCCCTTTGTGCTTCAGTTGTTCTCTTGCGGTTTGGATTTGGCGGCGCAGGTTCACGGGGTCTTTGAGCATCGGTACGCGGATTTCTCCGGCGCCTGTGCCGTGAACGAAGATCGTGCCGAAGCCGAAGATCCGGCCTAAGATCGATTCTTCCACGCTGACCTCTTCGATTTTGTCGAGGCTGACTTCTTCCGACTTGATCGAGACGAGGCCCGATTTCTTGACGAAGCGGTCGCTGGTGACCGCGATCTCAAGCGCGATGCCGTGTACGAAGCGATAAGCGCCGTAGCAGAACGGAACGAACGCCAAGATCAACAGGAAAATATCGCGAGCTGGAAACAGCTCCACCGTGCCCAAGATCAACAGCGCCAAGAACGGCCCGGCCAGCAACGCGACGCCGACCCAATAGAGCCAATGATAGCCCGTCGAGAACAGAATGCTCTCGCTCTTGCCCAATGTGCGGCTGACGTAGCTCATCGCGTCCCCTCAAGGCGGCGTGTTCTTTTGGCTTATCAAAAAGGTCATAAGCCAGCCGCGCCCGCAAGGGCCTTCAGCTTTTGGACGTCCTTGATTTCGACCTCTTGCGGCGACGGCAGGCCGATCACGCCCAAACTCCTAACGCGGCTGAAGGCGCGGCTCACGGTTTCGAGCGTGAGCCCTAAGAAGTCCGCGATGTCGCCACGTGTCATCGGCAGCTTCAGTACGCCCGCCGATGTCTTGGGGCAGCTTGAGGCGTGAAGGTCGAGCAGGAACGCGGCGACGCGCTCCATCGCCGTGCTGCGGCCGAGCGCATAGGCATGATCGTAGGCAGTCTCGAGTTGGCGCGCGGCGCCGGTGCGATAGCCTTTGTCGACCGCCGGATACTTCGCCATCAGCTGCTCAAGCGTGCGGCGTTCGAAGCGGCAGACCTCGGCATCGGTCAACGCTTCGGCGTCGAAGTGATGGGCCTCGTCCGACGGGATGCCGATGAACTGTCCCGCGAACAGAAAGTCGAGGATTTGACGGCGTCCGTCGCCGCTTGTTTTCTGCGCGCGTAAGGTGCCGCGTGTAATCACGTAACTGTATCTGGCAGGGTCGCCGTCCCACACCAACGTCTCGCCCGCCTTCAGGTTGATACGATGGGACGCTGCCGCAAGGTCGCGGATCTCGCGGTTGTCGAGGCCGCCGCAGATGGCGCTCTTGCGGGCGGCGCAGGTCAGGCACGCCAACGACTCGAATAACGGATGCGGGCCGTCTTCTCCCCGAATGCCGATGCGGCCCAAGCCCGAGGCGGAGGGCAATACGGCGCTGCCTTTAGCCGGCGCATACATGGACGCGATTCCGTGGAGTGTCCGGTGCAGCATAGGTGTTGGCCAGCACGCCGTCCAACAAGCGGTGCGGGAACATTTGCCGCGGCTTGCCGGATGATGGTGGCTGCTTTAGAACGCCTCCAATTCCGGCACAAACTCTGGATTTTCGAGGGAACGGCACTCCCATGGCCTCCTATCAGTACGTCTACGTGATGAAGCAGCTGGGTAAGATTTACCCGGGCGGCAAACAGGTCTTGAAGGACATTTGGCTGTCCTTTCTTCCCGGCGTGAAGATCGGTGTCATCGGTCTGAACGGCTCGGGCAAGTCGACGCTGCTCAAAATCATGGCGGGGCTCGAGAAAGAGTTCACGGGCGAGGCCTGGGCGGCCGAAGGGGCGCGGGTCGGCTTTCTGTCGCAAGAGCCGCAGCTCGATACGTCGAAGGACGTCATGGGCAACGTGATGATCGCGGTCGCGAAGAAGAAGGCGGTGCTGGATCGCTACAACGAGATCGCGGCGAACTACACGGACGAAACCGCCGACGAAATGGCCAAGCTTCAGGACCAGATCGAAGCGCAAGGCTTGTGGGACTTGGAGAGCCAGATCGAGCAAGCGATGGATGCGCTGCGTTGTCCGCCGGGGGATGCGGATGTGTCGAAGCTTTCAGGCGGCGAGAAGCGGCGCGTGGCGCTGTGCCGGTTACTGCTGGAAGCGCCGGACCTTTTACTGCTCGACGAACCGACGAACCATCTCGACGCGGAGTCGGTGGCGTGGCTCGAGCATCATCTGAAGGAATACAAAGGTACGGTCGTCCTGGTCACGCACGACCGCTACTTCCTCGACAACGTGACCGGTTGGATTCTGGAACTCGACCGGGGGCAGGGGATTCCCTACGAGGGCAACTACTCGCAGTGGCTTGAGCAAAAGGAAAAGCGTCTGGCTGTCGAAGCGAAGGGCGAAGAGGCCCGGCTCAAGACGCTGGTGCGCGAGCGCGAGTGGATTCAGGCCAGCCCGAAGGCGCGTCAGGCGAAGTCCAAGGCGCGTATTCAGGCTTACGAGGATCTGTTGGCGCAAGCGGGCAACGCCAAGACCGGCGAGGCGCAGATCATCATTCCGCCCGGGCCGCGCCTTGGGTCGGCGGTGATCGAAGCCAAGGCTTTGAATAAGGCCTATGGCGACCGGCTTCTCATCGACGATTTGAACTTCACGTTGCCGCCGGGCGGCATCGTCGGCGTGATCGGACCGAACGGCGCGGGCAAGACGACGCTGTTCCGCATGCTGACGGAGCAGGAAAAACCGGACTCAGGCGCGCTGAAAGTCGGCGATACGGTCGTCATGGGTTACGTCGATCAATCGCGCGATACGCTCGATGCGAAAAAGACGGTTTGGGAGGAAATTTCCGGCGGTCTCGACATTCTGGAATTGGGCAAGCGGCAGATGCAGAGCCGGGCCTATGTTTCGGCCTTCAACTTCCGGGGGCTCGATCAGCAGAAGAAGGTTGGGCAACTGTCGGGCGGCGAGCGTAACCGGGTGCACTTGGCAAAGATGCTGAAGTCGCATTGCAATCTGCTGCTTCTCGACGAACCGACGAACGATTTGGACGTTGAAACACTGCGGGCGCTGGAAGACGCGCTGACGGAGTTTGCGGGCTGCGTGATGGTGATCAGCCACGATCGCTGGTTCTTGGACCGCATCGCGACCCATATGCTCGCCTTCGAAGGCGACAGCCACGTTGAATGGTTCGAGGGCAACTATCAGGACTATGAGGCCGATCGGAAGCGACGGCTCGGCGACGACGCGATGGTGCCGCACCGGATCAAGTACAAGAAGCTGGTTCGCAGCTGAATGAGGGTCCGATGAAACGGCTTGCCACGATATTCATTGCTTTGTTGGTCCTTCAAGCCTGCGAAGCCGGGTCGATGGAAACCGGCGTGATCGAGGGATTGGTCAAGCTTGGGCCGATCATGCCCGTGTGCCGCGAGGGCGTGCCCTGCGACGGGGTCTACAAGGGCGCGAAGGTGGTCTTGCGGACGCCGGGCGGGCAAGTGGTCAAGCGTGCGACCGCCGACGACAAGGGCGGGTTCTGGATGGACGCCCCCACAGGACGCTTCGAAGTCGCGGTAGATGTCGAAGGACCTTTGCCAAGCTGCACGCCTGCGCAAATCTCCGTCGCCGCACGTCAGATCGTGCACGTCGAGATCGATTGCGATAGCGGCATCCGCTGAAGCGAAAAACCCCGCCTGACGGGCGGGGCTTTTACATTCAAGATCTTTGGCGCTTAGCGGCCCGAACTCGCCATGATCTGACGCGCTTGCGCGTTCAGGTGTGTGGTGAGCGAGGGAACGCTGCCGCCGTTCTTCGACAGGTAGCCCGCGAACTGGTCGCGTTGTTCGACGGAGAGCCAAATGCCCGCGACCTGAATGTCGACGAAGCGGTAACTGCCGTTGGCCCCGAGCACGCGGAAGGCGACGCGCAGTTGGTCGCGCGCGCCGGGATCGACGACGACCATGTTCACTGTGATGTCTCCGGGCTTGTTGTCGATCGAGCCGGTCACTTTCAGCGTCTGACCTTTGTATTGGTCGAGGCGCGATTCATAGACGGCCGTCGCAAATTTTGTGAACGCCTGCACGAACGCTTCGACGTCGGCCTCGCTCGCGCCGCGGCGATAGTTGCCCAGCGTGAACATCGCCGTCTTGCGCGCGTCGGCGTAATTCAAGATGAAGTCGCTGAATTTTGCCCGGCGCTGCGGGTCGCCCGTATTGCGCAGGATGCCGACGCCACGGTCGATCAAGCCTTGCGCGAAGACTTCAGCGTCGCGGTCGGCGAGTGCGGGGCCGGCTGAGCCCAGCGCCACGAGGGCGACGCAGGCGGACAAAAAGGCACGACGAGCTAATACAAAGAGACCCATAATCCTCGAACCCTCGCGCGTTTGCGGCGCGGATGAAACTGGCTTTCGCGGCGGGTGCTACTTAGCGCTCGAATCTGGGCTAATTGTTGACGGCGCTGTGATGCCGCCGCCAGATTCGAAGTCCGGAAGCTCCTGCGACGGCGCCCCGTTGCGAATAGAGTCCGCTCGCGATTGGCGGTAAAGGCTACGGATCGAGGCGTAATAGTCAACCGACGAGCGCTCGATATCGTCCAGCGTTTCAATGTTGCGCGAACGTAAATCGATCACATTCAAGACAGTACGAGCGATCGGAACATATTCCAGATCGTCGTCGCCCCAATTCACATAGGTGAGCGGGTCAAGTCCGCGGTCAACCACGAAGCCGGTAAAATCGCGCGCTGTCGACGGTCCCATCAATGGGAAATAGAAATACGGACCCTCGCCGACGCCCCAAACCGCCAGGGTCTGACCGAAGTCTTCGTCGTGGTACGGGTGGCCGAGTTCCTTTGCGATGTCGAACAGACCGCCGATGCCGATCGTCGAATTGACGCCGAAGCGCAGCAGCGTTTCGCCTGCCCGGTCGCCTTCACCCTGGAACAAGTCGTTTGCGAAGATCACCGGCGAGTTCAAATTGTTCATGAAGTTGCGAACGCCGTCGCGCGCGAAGTCTGGCACCACCGCGCGATAGCCGATCGCGACCGGACGCAGCAGTATGTCGTCGAGGACTTGGTTCACGTCGAAGAAGAAGCGGTTCGATCCTTCGAACGGATCGTTCGTGTCGTCTTCGGCAATTTGTTGTGTCGTGACCGTTTGCTGCTCCGGCTGTGCCGGCGGCGGCGTCTTTTGGTCTTCTGCCAATGCATCCGTGCCCGGGATCGCAACCGCGCCCATCGCAACAGCCAACAATATGCTCCGCACCGCGCTCATGCGCTGCTACCCTTTCACGCTTGCTCGACCTTGGTCCCCGCGCGCATCGCCTCGCGCAATCTTCGACCCGATACGAACTGGACACCCTTGCGACCCACCCACCGGTAAGCCTGCAAGCGTCCGACCAATTCCTTATACGGTACATGATGTTGCCAGCATAAGGTTACGATCCCGTAAGAGACTTGAATGTCTCAAAGGTGTTGCTCTCTTGCCGAGAACGTCAGGTGCAATACATCTAGAAGTTGGCTCTACCACTGCATATAAACATATGTTTATATGCTCTGAGAGAGGGCGCGATGGCGGATTTGGAAGGAATCTTGGGAGGTCTGAAGGCAGCCGCAGAAGCCACGCGGTTGCGTCTGCTCGCGCTTTTCACCAAGGGCGAGTTAACTGTGACCGAAGTCACGCAAATACTACGTCAGAGCCAACCTCGCGTTAGCCGTCATTTGAAGTTGATGTCGGAGGCGGGGCTCATCGAACGCATCAAGGAAGGCAGCTGGGTCTTCTATCGCCTGGCGGAAGAGGGACCGGCCCGCGCAATCGCCCAGAAGCTGAGCGAACTCTTGCCGTGGGATGACGTTGTCCTGAAACGGGACGTGGAACGGCTTGATGCCGTGCGCAAACAGCGGCAGGACGATGCGCAAGAATACTTTGCGTCGAACGCGGCCGAATGGGACCGATTGCGTGCGTTGCATATTCCCGAAGAGCAAGTGGAAGGCGCGCTACTCGATCTGATCGGGCCTTCACAAGTTCCTTCGTACTTGGATTTGGGAACGGGGACCGGCCGTATCCTCGAGTTGGTTTCGTCGCGCGCGGCACGTGCCGTGGGCGTTGATTTGAACGGCGAGATGCTGGCGCTCGCGCGGGCGCGGATCGAGAAAGCGGCGCTCGCTCACGTGCAGGTGCGTCGCGGCGACTTGTTTCAGCTGCCCTACGGCGAGCGCAGCTTCGATCTGATCACGTTGCATCAGGTGTTGCACTATCTCGAAGATCCGTCGGCGGCGGTTGCCGAGGCGGCGCGGGTTTTGCGGCCGGGCGGCAAGCTTGTGATTGTCGACTTCGCGCCGCATGCGCTTGAGTTTTTGCGCGACGATCATCAGCACCGCCGCCTTGGCTTTGCCGACAAGGAAGTGGGGCAGTGGTGTAAGACGGCGGGCTTGTCGCTTTCGACGACACGCGCGTTTCCGCCGCGCGGGGCGTCGGGCTTGACGGTCGTCGTATGGCTGGCTGTGGCGCCTGCAATCCCCAAACGCAAAACGGCGGAGGCAGCCTGATGTCGCTCGCCGTATCCTTCGAGTTCTTCCCGCCGCGCACGGATGACATGGACGCGCAGCTCTGGCGTTCGATCGGGCGGCTTGCGCCGCTCAATCCGGCGTTCGTTTCGGTGACCTATGGTGCGGGCGGATCGACGCGCGAGCGTACGCACGCAACAATTAAGCGGATGCTCGCCGAAACGCAGCTGAAGCCCGCGGCGCATTTGACGTGCGTCGGTTCTTCGCGTGAGTCGATCGACGAGATCGTGCGCGACTATCTGCGGTCGGGCGTTCGCCATATCGTGGCGTTGCGGGGCGACATGCCGGAGCCGGGGCCTTATGCGCAGGTGTCGGACGGCTACGAGTCCACGCCCGATCTCATTCGCGGCATTCGCAAGATTTGGCCGTTCGAGATCAGCGTTTCGGCGTACCCGGAACGGCATCCGGATTCGCCGTCTGCCGAGCACGACTATGCGCTTCTGCGGGCGAAGATCGATGCAGGCGCGACGCGTGCGATCACGCAGTTCGTCTACGACACCGACGTCGTGCTGCGCTTTGCGGATCGTGCCTATCGCGAGGGCGTGCGGGTGCCGATCGTGCCGGGGATTATGCCTGCGACGAACTTCAAGGGCGTCGTCAGAATGGCGAAGCGTTGTGGGGCGTCGATCCCGGACTCGCTAGCGCGCAAGTTCGAGGGGCTCGACAACGATCTTGAGACGCGCAAGCTGATTGCGGCAACGGTTGCGGCCGAGCAGGTCGAGAAGCTGCGCCGGCACGGCTTCGATTCGTTCCACTTTTACACATTGAACCAGGCGGATCTGACGTTTGCGATCTGCCATCTATTGGGCGTCCGGGCGGAAGCTCCGGCGGCAGGGTCATGAACAAGCAAGAACAAGCCCGGCGCTTTCAGGCGCTCATCGACGCTGCGCGCGAGCGGATATTGCTGCTCGACGGCGCGAAAGGCGCGATGATCCAGACGTACAAGCTGTCTGAAGACGACTACCGTGGTTCGCGGTTTGCGAATTTCACGCACGATCTGAAGGGCAATCACGATCTGCTCGCGATCACGAAGCCATCGGTACTCAGCGACATTCACGACGCGTTTCTGGATGCAGGGTCCGACATCATTCAGACGAACACGTTCAACGCGCAGAAGATCAGCCAGGCGGACTATGGCTGCGAGCATTTGAGTGCTGAGATCAACGTTGCCGCCGCGCGAGTTGCGCGCGCCAGCGCGGACAAGTTTTCGACCGCCGATAGGCCGCGTTGGGTCGTTGGATCGGTCGGCCCCACGAACAAGACAGCGTCGCTGTCGCCGGACGTGAACGATCCGGGTTATCGCGCGATCACGTTCGACGAGTTGGTTGCGGCTTACAAAGAGCAGATCGCGGCGTTGATCGAAGGCGCCGTGGATGCGCTGATCGTCGAGACGATCTTCGACACGCTGAATGCGAAGGCGGCGGGCTATGCGGCTGCAAGCGTGTTCGACGACGTTGGCTACAAGACTCCGATTTGGTTCTCGGGCACAATCACGGACAAGTCCGGGCGTACGCTGACCGGGCAGACGACCGAGGCGTTCTGGCATTCGATCCGGCATACGAAGCCGTTTGCGGTTGGTCTCAACTGCGCGCTCGGTGCGGCGGACCTACGCCAATATGTTGCCGACCTTTCGCGCGTTGCCGACACGATGGTCTCGACGCATCCGAACGCCGGATTGCCGAATGCGTTCGGCGGTTACGATGACTCGCCGGAGTATATGGCCGGCGTACTCGGCGAGTTCGCGCAGGCGGGGTTGCTCAACATCGTGGGCGGTTGCTGCGGCGTGTCGCCGAAGCACATTAAGGCGATTGCGGCCGCGGTGAAGCCGCATCGGCCGCGTGCGGTCCCGACGCTTGAGAAACAGATGCGGTTGTCGGGGCTTGAGCCGTTCGTGCTGACGCCCGAGACGAACTTCGTGAACGTAGGCGAGCGGACGAATGTAACCGGCTCGGCCAAGTTTCGCAAACTCATCACCGACGGCAAATACGACGAAGCGCTCGACATCGCGCAAGGCCAGGTCGAGAACGGCGCGCAGATCATCGATGTCAACATGGACGAAGGCCTGCTCGACAGCGAGAAGGCGATGGTGCGCTTTCTCAATTTGATCGCGGCGGAGCCCGAGATCGCGCGCGTGCCGGTGATGATCGACTCGTCGAAATGGTCGGTGATTGAGGCGGGCCTCAAGTGCGTGCAGGGCAAACCGGTCGTGAACTCGATCTCGCTGAAGGAAGGCGAGGCAGCTTTCGTCGAGCACGCCGAGAAGTGCAAGCGCTATGGCGCGGCCGTCGTCGTGATGGCGTTCGACGAGAAGGGGCAGGCCGATACAGCGGCGCGCAAGTTCGAGATCTGCAAGCGCTCCTACGATGTGCTGGTGAACAAGGTCGGCTTCGCGCCGGAAGACATCATCTTCGACCCGAACATTTTCGCGGTGGCGACGGGGATTGAGGAGCACAACGATTACGGCAACGCCTTTATCGAAGCGGCGGCGCGCATCCGCAAGGAATTGCCGCACGCGCACGTTTCGGGTGGCGTGTCGAACGTCTCGTTCGCGTTTCGCGGCAACGAGCCGGTGCGCGAGGCGATGCATTCGGCGTTCCTCTATCACGCGATCAAAGCCGGCATGAGCATGGGGATCGTCAACGCGGGGCAGCTAACCGTATACGAGGACATGCCGGGCGAGTTGCGCGACGCGGTCGAAGACGTGCTGCTGAACCGGCGCACGGATTCGACGGAGCGGCTGCTCGATGTGGCCGGCCGCTACAAGAACAGCGGCGAGGCCAAAGTGGAACAGACGCTCGCCTGGCGCGAGGCGGCGGTCGAGGAGCGGATCAAATACGCCCTGGTGCACGGGATCGACGAGTTCGTCGTCGCCGACACGGAAGAAGCGCGGGCCAAAGCGAAACGGCCGCTCGACGTGATCGAAGGACCGTTGATGGACGGCATGAACGTCGTCGGCGATCTGTTCGGTGCGGGCAAAATGTTCCTGCCGCAGGTCGTGAAGTCGGCGCGTGTGATGAAGAAGGCCGTCGGCTATCTCGTGCCGTTCATGGACGCGGAGAAAGACGCGGCCGGAACCGCGCGCGAGGCCAAGGGCAAGATCGTGATGGCGACCGTCAAAGGCGACGTGCACGACATCGGCAAGAACATCGTGGGTGTCGTGCTTCAGTGCAACAATTACGACGTCGTCGATCTGGGCGTCATGGTCTCGGCGGCAAAGATCATCGAAGCGGCGCGGGCGGAGAAGGCGGACATCATCGGACTTTCGGGGCTGATCACGCCGTCGCTTGACGAGATGTGCCACGTGGCGGCGGAGATGGAGCGCGAGGGGTTCGACATTCCGCTCCTCATCGGTGGTGCCACGACGTCGAAGGTGCACACGGCGGTTAAGATCGAGCCGAACTATAAGCGGGGCGCCACGGTCTATGTGACCGACGCGAGCCGCGCGGTCGGCGTGGCGTCCAGCCTGCTCTCGAAGGAGCAGCGCGGTGCGTTCGTCGATGCGACGCGGGCCGAGTACGCGAAGATTGCGGCGTCCTACGCGAAGGGAAAGGTGCCGGAGCGGCGGACGCCGCTGACGGAGGCGCGCGCGAACCGGATGAAGCTCGATTGGGTTCGCTACATTCCGCCGGTGCCGCGCTTCTTTGGCGTGCGCGCGTTCGACAAGATCGATCTTCGTGCGGTTTCGAAATACATCGATTGGACGCCGTTCTTCCGCACGTGGGAACTCGTGGGGCCGTATCCGCTGATCCTCGAAGACGACAAGGTCGGCGCCACCGCGCGCTCGCTTTTTGCCGACGCGCAGAAGATGTTGAAGCGCCTCATCGAAGACCAGTGGCTGACGGCGCGTGCGGCGGTCGGGTTCTGGCCGGCGAACACGGTCGGCTTCGACGACATTGCGATCTACGAGGGGCCAGAGCGTACGGCGCCGCTCGCCACGTTCCATACGCTGCGCCAGCAGATGCGGCGCGACGACGGGCGGCCGAACCTCGCGCTCGCCGATTTCGTTGCGCCAAAGGAAACGGGCGTCGCCGACTATCTCGGCGGCTTTGCGGTGACCACGGGCCACGGCGAGGTGGAGCGCAGCCGCGTCTTCAAAGCGTCGAACGACGACTACGACGGCATCTTGTTCAAGGCGCTCGGCGACCGGCTGGCCGAGGCGCTCGCCGAATACACGCACGAACGCGTGCGGCGCGAGCTTTGGGGCTACGCGCGCGATGAGAAGCTCTCGAACGAAGAGCTTATCGCCGAGAAATATCGCGGCATCCGCCCCGCGCCCGGCTATCCCGCGCAGCCGGATCACACGGAGAAGGGTGCGCTGTTCCGCGTTCTCGATGCCGGTGCGAACGCCGGCATGGAACTCACCGAAAGCTTCGCGATGATGCCGGGCTCATCTGTCAGCGGCCTCTATTTCAGCCACCCGGATGCGGTCTACTTCGGCGTCGGCCGCATCGACCGCGACCAGGTCGAGGACTACGCCAAGCGCAAGGGCATGACGCTGGCGGAGGCGGAGCGGTGGCTTGGGCCGATCCTCGCCTACGTGCCGGGGAAGGCCGCGGCGGCGTAAGGCAGCGCGATCAGAGCGCCGGTGCCGAACTCGACGGCGATCGATGTAAGGTTGAAGCGCGTCATGGCGCTGTCGATGATGGCCGAGCAGAGGCGGCAGAAGCCTGCGAGCATCCAGCCCAAGGCCACGGTCAGGAACGCGTGCGGCTCGCCGGTGATCAGCGGGTAGAGCGAGACGCCTGTGAAGACGCCGCCGTAGGTGGCTCGGACCTCCGAGATCGAGTGGGCGAGGCCGGGGACGGTTTGCAGGCCGATCAGATCGAGCGCGCCTTGGGGCCTGATCAGCCCGAACAGTCCAAGGCCCAGGCTGAACAGCGTGGCGGCATAGGAGAGGGTGGCGAGGGCCTCTGCGGGCATCGGGCAAGTCCTGCGGTTGCGTATACCTCTAGATACGCAAGAAGGGCCGAGGTGATCACCGCCGGCCCTTCTGAATTTCCCCGTCTTTGTCGCGGTCTACAGGAGCCCGATTACTATGGCCCCGAGAAACGCGAACACGACCCCGGTTGTGATAAGACTCAGCTGCTCAGCCATCGAGAGAGCTCTCCTTTCCTTCAGGGTGACCGTATTCTGCCACGATTTGTCGCAGCGCCCAACATGATTCGATACGGCGCTGCAACAAATCCACAGGGACCGCACCGTAACTCCATGTATTAACAGAGAAATTCCGACCCGTCGTGGTTAAGAAGGCCACGGTGTCCATGGTGGGTCTGTGTTCAACGACGAGGCCGCCTTGTCGGTTCTTGCGCGCGGTGTTGCGCGACGGCAACGGATGCGTTGGGCGGCTGCAACAGCTCAGTAGTGCAGCTTCATCGGCAACCGGCTTTCGCGGGCGATCCGGCACATTTCGTAGAACGTGGCGAAGCCGAATTGGGCCTGCGTGTCGAACGTGTCGGTCTCGTTCAAACCACGGGTGCGCCAGGCGGCGATCTCTTCGGGTTTGGCGCCCCAGTTCGTCTCGTTCAGGTATTCGAGGCCGCGCCAAAGGAGGTCGATCGAACCGGCTTTGATCGGCTGGCCGGCGGGGTCCTTCATGCCGATACCGAATTGGAAGTTCACTGGGAACCAGACGCCGCAGTTGATGATTTCCCAGAGCGCGTCTTTCTTGTCTGTAGGCTTCATCGCCGCTTCGAAGGCCGGGTCGCGATCCCACGTTTTCATGTAGGTGATCGGCCGCGGCAGGTGCGCGTGGTTCGTGTAGGCCGCGAGCAGGATCGCTCCTCCGTAGCCGGCAACGCCCATCTCGCCCACGAAGTGCGGCGGCAGCATGCCTTCCTTCCAGGATAGCGGCTCCTTCAAATGTTCCTTGAGTTTGAAGGTCGCTTCTTCGAGCCAGCCCGCGATCACACCCTGAAGCTCGACCGGATCGGTCACCGACGTGCGGCTTTTCTTCGAGCCGAACGGCGACGATTCGCCGGCGCGCGTTCTGCCGTTTTGCCAATCGGCCGAGTAATAGCGCGTCAGCGTGCCGACGAAGAGATCGACGTTCATCACTTGCCTTGTTTCTTTCGCGTACTGCCGTACCCCCCTCCGCCCGGCGTTTCAATGACAAAAACATCGCCGGGTTCGACGGCCACCACGGCGCATCCCGGCAGTTCTTCGATCTTGCCGTTTTTGCGCTTGATCGCGTTGCGGCCGGGCTTTGCGTGTCCGCCGCCTTTGATACCGAATGGCGCGACGCGGCGGCGGGTCGAGAGAATGCCCGCTTCCATCGCTTCGCGGAACTCGATCTCGCGCACCGCGCCGTCGCCGCCGTTGTGTTCGCCTTTGCCACCGGAACCTTCGCGGATGGCGAAGCGGCGGACGAGGACGGGGTAGCGCCACTCCAACACTTCAGGGTCGGTGAGGCGCGAGTTCGTCATGTGCGTGTGAACGGCGCTGGCGCCGTCGAATGTGGGGCCGGCACCGGCACCGCCGCAGATCGTCTCATAGTACTGGTGGCGCGCGTTGCCGAACGTGAAGTTGTTCATGGTGCCTTGGCTTGCCGCCATGATGCCGAGGGCAGCGAACAGCGCGTCCGTCACGGCTTGGCTTGTCTCAACGTTGCCGGCCACGACCGCGGCCGGGTAGCTCGGGTTCAGCAGCGACTGTTCGGGCACGATGATGTTGAGCGGGCGTAAGCAGCCAGCGTTGAGCGGGATGTCGCTGTCGATCAGGCAGCGGAAGACGTAGAGTACAGCTGCCGTTGTCACCGAACGGGGTGCGTTGAAGTTCGTCGGGCGTTGCGGGCTTGTGCCCGTGAAGTCGATCGTTGCGCTGCGGCTCTCGCGGTCGACAGTGACGTGCACTTTGATGACGGCGCCGTCGTCCATCTCGTGTTCGAACGCGCCGTCGTCGAGCGCGCCGATGACGCGGCGGACCTGTTCTTCGGCATTGTCTTGCACGTGGCCCATGTAGGCGGCGACCATATCGCGGCCTTGGGTGGCGCAAAGGTTCTTCAGTTCGTCCGCGCCTTTCACACAGGCCGCGATCTGCGCCTTCAGGTCGGCTATGTTTTGCGTTGGGTTGCGTGCGGGGTAGGGGCCGGACGATAGGATCGTGTTCACGCGGCGGTCGTCGAATTTGGCGCCGCGCATGATGCGTTCGCCTTGGAACAGCACGCCTTCTTCCTCGACCGATTTCGAGTTCGGCGGCATCGATCCCGGCGAGATGCCGCCGATGTCGGCGTGATGGCCGCGTGACGCGACGTAGAATGCGGGCAGGGTTTCGCCGTTCAAGAACACCGGCATCACAACCGTGATGTCGGGCAAATGCGTGCCGCCGGCGTAGGGTGCGTTCAGCGCGAACGCATCGCCGGGCGACATGCCGCCGGCGTGGCGGGTGAGCACGGCGCGCACGCTCTCGCCCATCGAGCCTAAGTGCACCGGCATGTGCGGCGCATTTGCGATCAGACTCGCCGCCGCATCGAAGATCGCGCAGGAGAAGTCGAGGCGCTCTTTGATGTTCACCGACGACGCGGTCTTTTCGAGGACGACGCCCATCTGCTCGGCGATCGACATGAAGAGCGCGTTGAAGATTTCGAGTCGGACGGGGTCTACTTCCTGGAAGTGCCGGCTGGCCGCCTTCGCTGAAGCTTCGGCGCCCCTCGGGGACAAAACTTGCCCCCCGGAGCCTTGGCAAAGGGGGGAAGCCGACGGTCCCAGGAAGAGGATCAAATTTCCATCGTTGCGGTATTCCGCGCGCCAGTTGGGGTCGATCACGATTGTCGAGTTTGGTTCGATGATGAGCGCGGGGCCTGCGATCTCATCGCCGGGATCGAGGTGTTCGCGCAGGTAAATCGGCGCGGTGTGGTTTTCGCCGTCAACGAAAAGCGTTGTTGTGGCGTGCGGTTGAAGCGGGCCGGTGCGCTTTCGCGTGACTTGCGGCAGCTTCGGCGGTGGGGCTTGGGCGGCGGCGTCGACCGCGACCGATTCCACAATCAGCTTGCGGTCCTGGTCCCAGAAGCCGAAGCGGGCGCGGTGGGCTTCCGCGAAATGCGCTTCGATCTCGGCGTACGAGCCGAACGGGACGGCTAGCGCGGTGTCCGTTCCTTGGTAGCGCAGGTGGGTGGTTGCGGTTGTCGAGATCGCACTGTGTCCGAAGCCTTGCTTAGCGACTTCGCCGATGGCGGCTGCGGCGAGTTTTGCGACCTCATCTTCCAGCGCTTTCATCGCTACTTGTTCGAGCGGCCGTTCAATCGCGCGTTCGCGTCTTGCTTGCGTTTGCGCGAAGCCCATGCCGAACGCGGAGAGGACGCCAGCCAGCGGGTGGATGATGATCGTCTTCATGGCGAGCGCGTCGGCAACGCGGCAGGCAAGCTGTGCGCCCGCACCGCCGAAGCACTGCAGCGCGTAGCCGGTGACGTCGGCGCCTTGCGCGATCGAGATGCGCTTGATCGCCTCGGCCATGTTCGCGACCGCGATCTTCAGGAAGCCGTCGGCTGCTTCTTGCGGTGAAGTTTTGAGTTCGCGGGCGAGCGCGTGGAACTTGTCGGCGACGACGCCCGCGTCGATGGGCTCATCTGCATTCGGGCCGAAGACTTTTGGGAAGTTCGCGGCATGAATGCGGCCCGTCATCACGTTCGCGTCGGTGACGGTGAGCGGGCCGCCTTTGCGGTAGCAGGCGGGGCCCGGGTTTGCGCCGGCGCTTTCGGGGCCGACGCGCATACGGGCGTTTTCGTAGAACAGGATCGAGCCGCCGCCGGCCGCGACGGTGTGAACCGCGAGCATCGGTGCGCGCAAGCGGATGCCGTTCAGCTCGTTCTCGAAGATGCGCTCGTACGTACCGTCGAAGCGCGAGACATCCGTCGATGTGCCGCCCATATCGAAGCCGATGACTTTTGCGAAGCCTGCCGCCTTCGCGGTTTCGGCCATGCCGATCACGCCGCCTGCGGGACCTGAGAGTAGCGCGTCTTTGCCGGAGAAGTGGTTCGCGTCGGCGAGCGCGCCGCTCGAGCGCATGAACCGCAAGCGGCCGTCGCGCGCGGCAGCACCCAGCCGTGTCGCCACCTTGTCGACGTAACGGCGCAGCACGGGCGACAGATAAGCGTCGGCGACGGTGGTGTGACCGCGGCTGACATATTTCATCAGCGGGCTCACCTTGTGGCTGACGGACACCTGCGTAAAGCCGAGGCGCTTGCCCATGTCCGCGACATCACGTTCATGTGCGGTGTGGCGGTAGCCATGCAGGAACACGATGGCGCACGACTCGAAGCCTTGGTCGCGCGCGGCCTTCAGTTCGCGCTCTGCTTGCGCGTTGTCGAGCGGCGTCAACACCGTGCCGTCGGCTGCGACTCGTTCGTCGATTTCGATCACGTTTTCGTACAGCGGCGGTGCCAAATCGATGTGGCGGACGAAGAGTTTCGGGCGGTGCTGATAACCGATGCGCAGTTGGTCGCGCAGGCCCTTTGTCGTAACGAGAACGGTGCGCGCGCCTTTGCGTTCGAGCAGCGCGTTTGTCGCGACCGTCGTTCCCATGTGGACTTCGGCGATTTCTGCTTGCGGCAGCGCCATGCCTTGCGCGAGGCCAAGCAAACGCCTTATTCCTTCGATTGCCGCGTCGTCGTAGTGTTCGGCGTTTTCGGAGAGAAGTTTTGTCGCGCGCAATTGGCCGTCGGGCCCCAACGCAACGAGATCGGTGAACGTGCCGCCACGGTCGATCCAAATGTGCCATCGGGCTTGCGTCATACGTTCGCCTCAATTTCTTCGAAGGAAACGGGCGCGTCCGATGGCGTGCACGGGTAAAGTGGGTTGAGCATGTCGATTTGGGGCAAGATTGGCGGCGTTGCGGCGGGACTCGCGATCGGCGGTCCCATTGGCGGGCTGCTGGGCGGATTGGCCGGACACATTCTGATCGACCGCGAAAGCAGGCGCCGGAACGGCGACGACAAGCGCGAAGAACGCGACGACCGTACGATTCGCGAGCGCGACCAGGTGGCCTTCACGATCGGCGTCATTGCGTTGGCCGCGAAGCTCGCCAAGGCCGACGGCACGGTTACGCGTGACGAGGTCGAAATCTTCAAGCGGGTGTTTCCTGTGCCGCGCGAGGAAGAGGGCAATGTGGGGCATTTGTTCAATCTCGCCAAGCAGGACGTTGCGGGGTTCGATTCCTATGCGAAGCAGCTGGCCTCCCTGTTCCGGGCCAAGCCCGGCGTGTTGGAGGACTTGCTCGACAGCTTGTTCTTGATCGCCAAGGCCGACAACCGGCTGCATCCGGGCGAACTCGAATACCTCAAGCACGTCGCGCAGATCTTCGGCTTCACGTCGAACGCGTTCGAGCGTATTCGCGCGTCGCATTTCGGGCCGGATCGCGAGGACCCTTACGTTATCCTCGGCGCCGACCGTTCGGCGTCGAATGACGACTTGAAGCATGCGTATCACCGGCTCGTTCGCGAAAATCATCCGGATAGCTTGATGGCGCGCGGCGTGCCGGAGGAATTCGTGCGGCTGGCGACGGAGAAGTTGGCTTCGATCAACGGCGCGTACGAGATGATCAAGAAAGAGCGCGGTATCGTCTGATGGAACCAAACTCGCCCGCTGTCGAAACGCTCGGCAAGACGACTTTGGCGGCCGATGCCGAGCGCGGGTATGTGAAGGCATCGTTCGTCGCCGGCGAGAACTTCGTCAACCGTGGCGGGCGCATCTTCGGCGGGTTCTTAGCGGCTATGCTGGACTCGCTTTGCGGGCACGCGGTCCGGCTCACGCATCGCGAGCCGAACACGCCGCAGGTGACGCTGGAGCTCAAGACCTCGTTCATCGGGCGGGCAGATGTGGGCACCTTGATCGGCGAGGGTTGGGTCAGGCATCGCGGCAAGTCGATCGCGTTTGCGGAGGCTGAGTTGCGCAACGAAGCTGGCGAAGTCGTTGCGCGCGGGAGTGCGACGCTGAAGGTGGGCGTATGAAGATCATCGAGCGACCGTCGCCGAACTTCAACGAGCGCGTCGGCGTGAGCGGGCCGGATATTTTGATCATGCATTATACCGGCATGCAGTCGTGCGAGGCGGCGGTGACGCGGTTGACCGATCCGGCGTCGCGGGTGAGTTCGCATTACACGGTGGATGAGGATGGCACTGTGTATCGTCATGTCGACGAGGCGATGCGCGGTTGGCATGCGGGCGTGTCTCATTGGCGGGGCGCGAGCGATATCAATTCGCGCTCGCTCGGGATCGAGATCGTCAATCCGGGGCATGAGTTCGGCTATCGCGCGTTTCCCGATGTGCAGATCGCGGCCGTGTTGGCGTTGGGTCAGGCGATCGTCGCGCGTCATGCGATTCCGGCGCGCAACGTGATCGGGCATTCCGACATCGCGCCGGGGCGCAAGACGGATCCGGGCGAGTTGTTTCCGTGGAAGCATTTGGCGCTGGCGGGGCTTGGGCTTTGGGTCGAGGCGAAGGGGGCCCAAGACGCGTCGCTGATGCGTCCCGATACCGGTGCGCGGGTCGGTGAATTGCAGAGGTTGCTCGTGCGCTATGGTTATGGGCTTGAGGTCACCGGCGTTTACGACGAGCCGACCGAGATCGTGGTTGGCGCGTTTCAGCGGCACTTCCGGCCCGCGCGGTTCGACGGTGTTGCCGATGCCGAGACGCTGGCCATTCTGCGTGCGCTGAACGCGACGCTTGACGCGGTCGCTTGAGTGGCCACTTATCCGCGCTGAGCCAGAGGGCTGGATGACCGCGGGGGTGTAAGCCTTCGAGGAAAGTCCGGGCTCCACGGAAACATGGCGCCGGGTAACGCCCGGCGGGGGCGACCCCAGGGATAGCGCCACAGAGATCAGACCGCCGCGTTCGCGCGGTAAGGGTGAAACGGTGCGGTAAGAGCGCACCGCGTCTTCGGCAACGAAGACGGCACGGCAAGCCCCGCCAGGAGCAAGACCAAATAGGGATGGCACATGAGCTGTTTCCGGCTCGTCATCCGGGTAGGTCGCGCGAGGCGTCCGGCGACGGACGTCCCAGAGGAATGGTCATCCAACCCGTAAGGGTGGACAGAACCCGGCTTACAGGCCCTCTGGCTCAACTCTCTCATTCGGAAGGAAGTGTAGGAAATTGCTGCGATTCCAGCCGATGTCGGGCATTTGAAATCGCGCGGCTTGCAGCAAAACACATACAAAACTGCCGCTACGCTGCTACATTGGCTGAGTTGCGCGAAAAACGGTGCTACGAAGATGCTACATCGCCGCTACTTGTAGCGGGATCAGTTGGTAGCGGGCCGCGCCGGCCGTTCGACGCCTCATACCAGCCGCCTCAACATCTCACTCGAACATCCCCCATTTCGTTATGGCCGGGTCAAGCTCGGCCATGACGATTCTTTTGGGGCGTGAGAAATTTTGAGGCTTGCGATGACACGCCTCAGATCGCGTCGTTGTAGCAAAACACGTCGTAAACTGACGTTACGGCGTTACATTGGCTGAATTGCGCCAAAAATGCCGTTACTTGGACGTTACATCGGTGTTACTTGTAACGGCATCAGTCGATGCCGCGTAGCGGGTGCGCGCCGCTGTTTTGCGCGCATGAGGGTTCGTGCGCATCGCGCGGGGGTTACAGGGCTCAACAGTTTCAAGTCGCAGCCGCGCACGGCGAGGGTGCGGGAAAGCACGGCCGACGGTCGAAATCGAGCCGCACTGTAGGTGAGAACATTTGTAGAACATTGCGGCGCGTTTGTCAACCGGATTTTGTGCGGCGGCTTGTGCGCGATACGGGTGGCGATCATGCTGCCTTAGGCTACGCGCACCGAAGCGAGACGATATGCGAAAGCGCAAGAGTAACTACGACGTGCCGGAGCTAACCGCGCGCGACTTCAAGCGCATGCGCCCGGCGCGTGAGGTGTATCCGGGGCTTGTTGAGGCGTATGAGCGAACACGCGGACGGCCGCGCAAGGCGGCGACGAAGGTCGCGGTGACGTTGCGGCTTGATCGCGAGGTTGTGGCGGCGCTGAGGGCATCAGGCGCGGGTGGCAGACGCGAACGAATGCGGTTCTGGCGAAGTGGGTTCGGAAGATGCCGACGAAGCGTTTGGGGGGTTGAGGGTTCGGTGTGGTGCGCGCCGCATGTGGTCGCGAAGACTTCCGAGATTGGTGCGTGTCCCCGGAATCCGTCACGCCGCACCGGCGCAGCGACGGCTCGTGCACGCAGCGTCGCTTACGCCGCAACTTCCACGGCCGCGCGAAACCGCTTGGCGGCGCGGCCACGGCGCAGCCCCGTGATGTCGAGGACAAGGCCGATCACGATCAGCACGACGCCGATGCGCATGGACCACGCGGTGACCACCCAGCGTATCGCCTGATGCGGCCGGCCTTCCGCAATTCGCGGTGCCACCGTTCCGACCAGTTGGCCGTGCGCCTGCGCATAATCCGCCATCACGCCGACAATGGTGCGCGACAGATCGTCGGCGGGCATCCACGTTCCGGTCAACGCACGCAGCTGCGCGGCGACCTTCTGCGGCTGCTCGTCATGGTAAGCTTGTTGCGCGAACAGAAAGTGAGCCTGATCGGCGTCCAGCGGCCGGAAGCGGCTTATGTCCAATTTGGACCGGCGCTTGGGTGCCTCGTCCAGTACCGCCGACATCGACGGCGCATCGGGATCCAAGACCGGCATTTGCGATGATCGCTCGACCGTCCGTGCCCAAGGGCTCCCGGCCTTAAGCGTCGAAACGGGCGTCACGTTGCTGGTCAGCGCTGCGGTGATCCAAAAAACGAAGGGCCAACAGAAAAACAAAACCAAGCCGCGCCAGAACCACGATCTAATGAGGAACGACGTTCCTGCCCAAAAAAACCAAAGCGTGACCGGCAACAGGCCAAACTGAACGCGGATCGTCTGGTCCATCGGCTCCATCACCTCATAGGACCGGGCCTGGAGATGTCCGCTACCGGTGATGTGGCGGGTCAGTTCGTCGGGAACAAGAAGGCTCGCCGGGTCCAGAACGCCGGGTGTTCCGGGCTCCGGCCAGACGACGACGACGGCAAAGACTGTGAGCGCGATGCCAAGCCGGCATAGAGGCCCGCTAAACATGCGCAGCCGCCGCGCTCGCCCGGCGAGCGCATCGATGCGGGCGGGAAGGCTATTCACCCGTGTGTTTTTCGAGGAGAGGTTGCTTGGTCCCGCAAAGGCCCGCCGCCATGTCGTCCCGAAGTTTGGCGAGCTCCGCTAAAGCGCTGTTGCGCTTCTCGGCACCATCGCTATAGGCCGATTGGACGTCGGCAAGCGTCTTGATGACGTTTTCGTGCACCGCGCGCAACGTCTCGATGTCGATCACTTGGCGCTGGCTCGCGCGCGCGGTGGCGACCGCGTTCTCGTGCAGGATCTCCGAGTTGCGCTTCATGAAATAATTCGTGGCGTCGTCGATATCGTCGGCGAGCTTTACGGCGTCGCGCTGTTCGTTTAGCGCCAAAGCCATCACGAATGTCCGCTTCCAGGCGGGAAGGGTCAGCCGTTCGATCGTCTGGAATTTCTCGAGCAGCACAACGTTGTTGGCTTGCATCAGCCGGATCATCGGCAGCGTTTGCAAGGCGCTGTGCTGAAGAACCGAAAGATCGCCGATGCGCTTCGAGAGCGCCTGGCGGCTCATCTCGAGCCGGTTGATCGATTCCGATGTGGCTAAGCTCGGCGGTTGCTGCCGCAACGCCTCGATTTCTTGATCGAGATCGGCCATGCGCAGCTCGCCCGCGCGGACGTGCGTGGCAAGAACGCCGTGTTCTTCTGTGACACCCGCATACATCGCCTCGAACATTTCGGCGCGGTTGGTCAGGCGGTCCAGGGCGCCGTCGATATTGCCGACGATCTTCCCGATCTGCGTTTCGACGCTCTTGAAGCGCGTCATCGCCTTCTCTTTCGAGAGCGAGAAATACCGTGCCACCGGGCCGAGCACGGGGACGCGATGCCAGCCGTTGTCGAGCGACGTCAGGTCGAAGGATTGAGCCGCGATCATGACTTCGCTCAGCTTGCTCCCGACCTCGTCCAAGTCGTCGGCGCGCGCTTGCGCCAGCAGTGTGTCCGCGTAACCGGCGGTCGTAATGCCGATGTGTTGGCCGAATTGCGCGACGGACAACGGCGATTGCACGTCGATCGTCGCCGCCAATGCGCGGGCCGCGTCTTCGTCTACGCTGGGCGCGAGCGCTTGCGGGGTGAGTTGCACGGGTGCGGCCGTGATGTTTGCGCGAGAGGTCATGACGCTTTCTTCTCCGAGGTTTCGCCGGTCGTGGCCAGGCGCTTGCGGATGGTTCGAATTTGCTCAAGGGAATCGTCGGCGTTGCCTACGCTCTGCGCGACCGCAAGCGCGTGGTGCCGCCAAACGGGAAACAAGCGTTTCTCGATGTCGTTGTAGCGATCGAGCAAACCGGACAGACAGTCGGTCGCGATCGCCATCTGCGCCGAGGCGAGCCGGTTCGAGGCGATCACCGTTTCGAGGTTCGCCGCACGCCTCTGCAGTCTTGCGACGTTCGGCACTTGGGCGTTTGCACCGCGCAGAAACCGGATGGTTTGTTCCGCCAGCGCTTCGTGGGCCGGCGCGATGGCGGCGAGGCGCTCGATGTCGCCTTTCATGCCGTTGAGCGCCCGGCGGCCGTCGGCGGCCGCTTGCGCCAGTCGCGCCATGTCCGCGTCGAATCTGTGGGCGGCGACTTCCAGTTCCAGCCGCACCTCGAGGTCCGCACCGGTGAAGCGGTGCCACCATCCGTTGCGGCGGGCGACCCGGTCGATATCCAGATGCGTCATGGCAACCACGAGCGCGTCCATGGACTCGCTCAACGAACGCGCCGGCGTTCCGGTGAGCAGCGACTGATCGGGATCGAACGGCTGAAAGGCGCGATCGAATGCGGCAATCGCGGCCTCGCCCTCGGGGGTAAGGCCGTCATACGGGTTCGCGATCGCGGTGGGCGCGGCTGCATCGGCCATAACCTATTAGGTAACAGACCGCGCTTAACCCGCCGTTGCCGCAGCGCTTCGAGCGTAGCGCGATGTTTGTATTTCGCCGGCGTGCGCCGCCAATTGTTCAACGCGCGTTAACTGCCGGGTCAAGAAAAAGCACAACGTCCACGCTGCGATAGCGCAGAGCGCCGGAATAGTCGCGAACCAAGCGAACGCCGCAAATCGCCATTGGCGTTGCTCTTCGTTTATGCAGCCCAGCCTCGTGAAGCAAACCGTTGTAACACCCCGGTAACGATTCTGAAGAAATTGCAGCCGGTAGGGCGCTTCGACCCGCGATCCCAAATTTTCCGGATCGATGTTTTCGCTGATCTTGACTGCTGCCGCGCGATCGCCGCGCACAAACGCGATCTGCGCGCGAACGTAAGCCCTCGTAGGCCCCGCGAGTTCAGGCGCAAGCCGGAAGAGGCTGCCCCCGTTCAGCTGGTCGATCCGGATCGGACCTTGGATTGGCTTCACCGCCAGCAGCTTTTCAGCGGTCCCGATGCTTACGGTCTTGGCGGCACCGGCACCGGCGACGGAACCGGGGACAACGATCTTCGGAAGCGGGGAAAGCACGTCGCCGGCCAAGAAAATGATCGCGGCCGGTGTGATGAATTGCTTTTGCTTTTTCCCCAACGCCCAAACCAGAAGGCCCAACCCGGACAGCTGGATCGCGGCAATGCTCACCAGCAAGATCCATTGCACGGCTTTACGATGGCCCGTGCCGGCATTGTAAGGCTCACCATAGGAAAAGTACTGCGGACCAAACCCCGCAAGCCAATTTTCCGGTACGTGAACGTCCGTGATCTGCGGCGAGCTGGTCTCGAAATGCGCAAGCGCACCGAGGATCGCAAAGCAGGCGAGCCCCAATGCGCAAACGGTGGCGTTGAACGCGCGAGCGTGACGGGCGCGTAGCGCCTCAAGTTTCAGTTGGTTTGTCATACTCACGAAAGGTAACGGCGATCGGTCAAGCGTTGGTTGCGTAGCGCGATGCTTGGATCTGCCCGGCTTGCGCCGCCAGTTGTTCGACGCGCGTCAACTGCCGGGTCAAAAAAAAGCACAGCGTCCACGCGGCGATGCCACCTAGCGCGAGAGCGGTCGCGAGCCAAACGAATGCTGCAAAATTCCATTGGCGTTGCTGCTCGTTCACGCAGCCCAGCCTCGTGAAGCAGACCGTTGTAAGTCCGTTGTAACGGTCCTTAAGAAACTGCAACCTATAGGGCGCTTCGATCGGCGAACTCAAAGTCTTTGGATCGATGTACGCGCTGATCCTGCGTGCAGCTTTGCGGTCGCCGCGCGCGAACGCGATCTGTGCGCGAACGTATGCTTTCGCCGGGCCGGCAAATTGAGGCGCGAGCTGGAAGGGGCTTCGTCCGTTCAGCTTGTCGAGCCGTACGGGCCCAGGGATCGATTTCATCGCCAGCAGTCTTTCCGCGGTTTCCACACTCACAGCTTTGCTGGTGCCGGCTACAATGAGCTTCGGAACCGGGCACAGCACGTCGCCGGCCAAGAAGATGATTATTGCCGGCAGGATGAATTGCTTTCGCTTCTTCCTGAGCGCCCAGACCAGAAGGCCCAATCCGAAAATTTGGATCGCGGCAAAGCTCACCAGCAGGATCCACTGAACAACCTTGCGAGGGCCGGTGCCGACCTCATAGGGCTCGCCAGAAGCAAAGTGTTGCGGACCAAACCCCATAAGCCAGTCTGCCGGGATGTGAATGTCCGTAATCTGCGGCGAGCCCGTTTCGAAATGCGCAAGCGCACCGAGGATCGCAAAGCACGCGAGGCCCAACGCGGCGACGGTTGCGTTGAATGCGTGAGCGTGACGGGCGCGTAGCGCCTGGAGCTTCAGCTGGTTTGTCATACCCCTAAGAGTAGCGGCAATTGGTCAAGCCTTGGTTGAGGCTCTGCAGGGCGGCGCTAGGCGGCGCGCGCCCCGTATGGTGGATAAAATGTTACGGGACAAATTTGATTGCAGCCCGGGGGAACAAGGCCTCAGCGACGCGCACGGAGGCGAAACGACATGCGAAAGCGCAAAGGTGAAGACTACGATGTGCCGGAGCTGACCGCGCGCGACTTCAAGCGCATGCGTCCGGCGCGGGAGGTTCATCCGCGTCTCGTCGAAAGTTATGAGCGCGCACGGGGACGGCCGCGCAAGGCGGCGCCGAAGGTCGCAGTAACGTTGCGCCTTGATCCCGAAATCGTGGCGGCGCTCAGGGCCTCCGGCGCCGGGTGGCAGACGCGAACGAATGCAGTTCTCGCGAAGTGGGTGAGGAAGATGCCGACGAAACGGCCACGGGTTTGACGTTCTGGCGTTTTGAGTCCACTGGGAAAATCACAACGAAAGAGCAGTTTTGTGCACGAATTTTCGCTTGGTGGCGTCGAAGTGGACGTCGTTCACTTTCACGGAGCCAACATGGAATTCGGCGCTCAAGAACTTGGCTCCACTGACGCGCGTTCGCTGCGTCCTCGGTGCGTGCACCAACGATCCGGTAGATTCCGTAACTCTCTTCGTAATCGTCCAGATCGTTGTTGAATGTGCAGTCTAGGAAATAAACTGCGTCGTTCGTCTTCACGCGTATCCGCCTCGGCAGATCGTAGAAGTCGTCATAGTCGAAGGGCAGCCACTCCGGCCAGTCCGGGTGTTTTTCCGTTTGCGTAATCACCTGCCTCGATCCGACCTATCCGTGTCGCGTTTTGTTGAACGTGCGCTCTAACCACCGCGCTACACCGCCGGCGCCGGTCGCCGTCAGGGTCGCCAGCATCAGCGCGGCGGCGCCGATCGATGCGGTCATTGCGATGATCTCGGCGCTTGGTACGCCGGTTTCGGGTGGTGTCAGCAGCTGTGCGGCGAAGCCGGTGCCGATGCCGGCTGCGATCCAGATGGCGGTACGCTGCAGAATCGCGCGGCGCCGTGCGCGCTCGCAGATGCGTTGCATGACGCGGACGCGAAACGCAGGGTCGAACGCCGGTACGGCGCTCTCCAATGCTGCGCGCAGTTCGGCGTCACGCATCGTGGTCTTGTCCGTTGTCATCGTCTCCCAACACCTGCCGCAGGCGCGCGCGGCCGCGCGCCACGTGCGACTTTACTGTACCGACGGGCATCTGTAACGCGGTTGCCGCCTCTTCGTGGGTGAAGTCCGCGCCGAGGCACAAAGCAACTGCCGCGCGCTGCGTTTCCGGCAGCGACTCCATCGCTTGGCGCAGCGCGAGCTTCAGGTCCGTATCGATGCCGTCGGTTGATGCCGTGTCCGAATAGGCCTGATCGCGTGCGCGTGCGCGGAACCACGCCCGGCTCTGGTCGCGCCAAACGCGATAGGCGATGCCGCAAACATAGGTGCGAAACCGTGCGCGTCCGTCGAAGCGCGCGAGTGTCTCGAAGGCGCGGACGAATGCTTCTTGCGCGATGTCTTCGGCGTCGCCCGTACTGCGCAGCAGGCGCGATAGGAAACTTCTCACCGCAACTTGGTGCGCATCGACAAGCCGCCCGAAGGCACGTATGTCGCCGGATCGAGCACGTGCGATCAGCTGCGCCTCCTCGTCGTCGGTCACTTCGGCCTAGGACCGAACATCGCGATGAAAAAGAACCCAAGCGCTATCACGCCGAACACCGCTGCTAGCACGAAGAACACTTCTTGGGTGTTCGAGTTGTTGGCGAAGCGCGAGGCGAGCCCGAAGCCAACGGCAAGCGCCGTGTTGACGACAACGGCGGCGGCCGGCGTCTGCGCGCGATCCCAGCCGGATGAATTGTCCGAACGGTCGCCAGCTGCGATGTCGAGAAGCTCAACCGGCGGGTCCTTGCCTTGCTCGACCAAGGACTTGATGACGTCCATCGCTTGTTTGCTGCGCCGTCCGCTCTGCGTCAATTCGACGAACGCCCAAATCATGCCGAATAGCGGGAAGATCAACCACCAAAAGCGCACGAACAAATCGTCAAAGCTCATCTCGACCAAGGTCGTCTCCGTTTAATTGGTTCGAACTTAGTAGCCGCCGCATGGAGTGTTGGATGCGGACGTGTGTTAACAACATATTGACGCCGCTTGGTCCTGGACCACGAGATATGGAGGGCATGTCTCCAGAGTTTCTTCTAATTCATTGAAATCGCTTGGGTTCGTAGTTGCGTCCCAAGCTGTCCCATGCTATCCCATGAGCAACCGGGCGCGGGGTCATGCGCCCATTTTCATTTCGGGTAACGCCGGTGTCGGCGGTGGGTTTTTTGGGTCGTGGCGATCTGTCGGCATTGCATTGAGCGGTTTGGAGGGCGGTCGTGACCATCGCCCGGCCTTTCCTTTCGACGTTCGTGAACCGGGTCGATGCCAAGGGTCGCATTTCGGTGCCTGCGCGCTATCGCGAGGTTTTGGACGGTCAAGGGTCGCGTACGATCTTTGCCCGCACCTCGACGAGCGAGCCTGCAATCGTCGCGGGCGGGGCGGAGTGGATGGCCGGCATTCAGGCGATGATCGACGCGCATGATCCGTCGAGCCCGCTTTACGACGACTTCGCCTATTCCTGGCTTGGCGATACGGTGGAACTCAGCCTCGACAGCGAGGGCCGGGTGACGTTTCCGGCGGAGTTGATGCGCCATGCGGGCTTGGACGAATCCGCGGCGTTCGTGGGCAAGGGTCAGTGCTTCGAGGTTTGGGAACCGCGGGCGCTCGAAATCAGAAAGCTGCAGGCGCGGCGGTCTGCAACGGAGAACCGGGGCATGCTTCGGGTGAAGAACGGTGGGGGCGCAACCCAATGAACGATACGGTCCATATTCCGGTTCTGCTCGCCGAGGTCGTGGACGCGCTGCAGCCGTTCGACGGCCAGGTCATCGTCGACGGCACGTTTGGCGGCGGCGGGTACTCGCGCGCGCTGCTGCGCCGGGCGCGCTGCTCGGTGTATGGCATCGACCGCGATCCGGATGCGATCGAGCGCGGTAAAGAATTCGTTAGGGAATTCCCGGGCAGGCTGACGCTGCTCAACGGAACTTTCGGCTCCATGCAAGATTTGCTCGCCGCCCACGACGTGGACGCCGTCGATGCCATTGTGCTCGATCTCGGCGTTTCGTCGTTTCAATTGGAGGTGCCTGAGCGCGGGTTCTCGTTCCAAAACGACGGGCCGCTCGACATGCGCATGGGTGCGAGCGGGATTTCAGCAGAAGGGATTGTGAACACGTTCAGTGAGCAGGCGCTTGCCGGCATTTTCTACGCTTACGGCGAAGAAGATCGCGCGAACGCGGTTGCGCGCGCGATTGTTGCGGCGCGGGCGAAGGGGCCGATCACGCGCACGCTGGAGCTTGCGAGCATCTGCGCAAAAGCGATCGGGCGTTATGCGAACGGTATTCATCCGGCCACGCGGACGTTTCAAGCGTTGCGCCTCTACGTGAACGACGAGGTGGGTGAGTTGACACGGGCGTTGGCTTCGGCGG
>JABFRX010000211.1 GCA_013140995.1 Alphaproteobacteria bacterium
GCCTGACCGACATCGCCCGCGCGCTGCCCCGCCGCGAGCGCCTGCTCGAAGTCCCGCGCCAGCGTTTCGACCACACCTCGGCGAAACTCGGCAGCGCACTGACGCTGCTTGTCCACCGCCAGCGCGCGCGCTTCGACCGCGCTGCAGCGGGCCTCACCCCGCAACCGATGCTGGCCGGCGCCAGGCGCCAGCGCGAACGCGTGAGCGATCTCAGCCACCGCATGCAGCTCTCCGTGCAGCGCCGCGTCGGCGATCTCAAATCCCGCCTGACGACAAGCGCGAAACTGCTCGACACGCTGAGCTACCGCGCCACGCTGAACCGCGGCTTCGCACTGGTGGCGAAGGCGGGCAGGGGCCTCGTCGAACGCGGCGCGGAAATCAAGGCCGGCGACAAACTCGAAATCACATTCGCCGACGGCACGGCGCCCGCCACCGCGACCGGCAGCGTCGTCGGCGATGCCGCACCGCCCGCGAGCCGCAAAAAGCCGAAAACCGCAGGCCAAGGAGACCTCTTCTAGATGCAAGCCCCGCACGCTAACGTGAGCGCCGAAACGAAAGGTCAAACGCCATGAACATGATGGAGCGCGCCGTCGGCAAGCCGGCCGTCCTTAGGTACCTCGACGGCGAGTACCAAATCCTGACGCAAGGCACCTACGTCGTCTGCGGCGTTTCGGGCGCACACATCCCGCTCGAAGATCTGCGCTACTGGAACGTCGATCTGCAGGAGGCCTACGCGACCGCAGACATCGCAAACAAACGCTACCGCGAGACGCGCAAAAAGTGAGAACCGGCATGCTCGATCGCCGCAACGTTCTGACCTCAGGATTGAGCCTCGCTACGCTCGTGGCTGTCGGCGCGCGGGCGCGTGCGGAAACCGCGCTGCGCGGTGAGTTCGTTCAAGGCACGCTGATCCGTGGGCGTACCGAACCCGGCGCAAGCGTTTCAATCGACGGCCGCAAGCTGGGTCTAAGTACGAACGGCGACTTCGCATTCGGTGTCGCCTACGACCGCAAGGGCGCGGCCGAACTGCGCATCCGCTTGAAAGGCGGCGAAAGCGAAACTAAATCGATCCCGGTAGGTGAGCGCGCGTACAAGATCCAGCGCATCAACGGCTTGCCGGAAAAATTCGTCGAACCGCCGGCCTCCGTGCTGGCCCGCATCGCCCGAGACAACCGCCTCATCGGCGCGGCTCGCGCGCGCAACAGCGACGAAGCCTGGTTCGCGGACGACTTCGCCTGGCCGGTGAAGGGCCCGGTGACCGGCGTCTACGGCAGCCGGCGCATCCTAAACGGCGCCGAGAAACGCCCGCACTACGGCGTCGACGTCGCCGCCCCCGAAGGCCGCGCGATTCACGCACCCGTGGGTGCCATCGTCGCGATGGCTGAGGACGACCTCTATTTCACCGGCGGCACCGTGATCCTGGACCATGGCCACGGCGTCTCGACGAGCTACCTGCATATGTCGCGCATCGACGTGAAAGTCGGCGACCGGGTGGAGAAGGGCGCAACGATCGGCGCCGTCGGCAAGACCGGCCGCGCCACCGGCCCGCACCTCTGCTGGCGCTTGAACTGGTTCGCCGAGCGCTTGGACGCCGCGCTCGTCGTCCCGAAAGTTTAGGAGATCAACCCTTCGGCCAGCGGCTATGGAGCCAAAGCCAATTCGCAGGATTTTCAGCGATCCGCGCCTCCAGAAACTGATTGAGCCGAAGGGCAAGTTCGTAAGTGTCCCGGCCCTTGTCGCCGGTATCCGGCACCTGAATCTCCGGATAGACGGTGACGCGAAACCGCTGATCCGGCAGCCGCTCGCACCACGCCGGCACGATAGGCGCCTTGTGCCGGATCGACAGCGACGGCGCGGCCGGCGACGTCATCGCAGGCCGCCCAAACAACGGAACGGAGATCCCGTCATTCGCCTTTTGATCGACGAGCATCGCGATGAACGCGTTTTCTTTCAGCGTCTTGATGATCACCCGCGCGCCGTCGCCGCCCTTGGCGGCAAGCGTGGGCAGCCCGATCCGGCGTTGCTTGGCGATCCACGCGTCGACGTAGGGGTTGTTCGGCGGCCGGTAGACGAGCGTGCCCTTCAAGCCCACATCGGCGATGCAGCGCGCCAGCACCTCCCAGTTTCCGCCATGCCCGGAAATGAACAGCCCGCCCCGGCCCTTGGCGATCGCAGCCAGCGCATGTTCCATGCCGGCAATCTCGATCCGCGCGCCGGGCTTCACCGCCCATATCTTATCGAGGTGCGCATACTCTGCGAACATGCGGCCGAGATTGTCCCACATGGCCAGAATATGGCGCTCGCGCTCCGCCTCGCTCATGCCGGGAAACGCCAGCGCCATCGCCCGCCGCGCGCGCCGTGTCACCGGGATCATCGGCCCAAGCTTACGCGCGAGCCATCCGCCGAGGTCGGACGCGGGCTTAAGGCCCAGCGCCCGGAACAGCGTCATCACGCTCCAAAACAGCGCGTACTCGACGGCGTAGAGCGCCCGCATCGCGAGCGTCGGCGCCGCGTGTATCTTCTTCAGTGCATGGCCAGTGCGGGCGGCAGAAATCGTGTCAGACATTGCTCGATCAACTGGTCGATTTGGGCGGCGGATTCCGGCTCGAACTTCGCGACGACTTTGAGGGCACTGATCCCCGCACGAACGTCGGGCTCAAGACGCAACAAATCTTTCTCGGTGGTGAGCAGCGTAGCATCTTGGGCGCCCGCGATCTCGCGAAGGTCCGCCAAGTCGTCGTCGGAGTAGGCGTAATGGTCGGAATATTCATGCCGCGACGTGATGATCGCCCCGCAATCCTCGACCGTCGCGAAAAACCTCTTCGGCTCGCCGATGCCGGCGAACGCAACGACGCGCTTGTTCTTCAGGCGCACGCGCTCCTCCGGCAGCGGCTCCAGCGTCGCGCGCAAAATCGGCTTCTCGACCGGCAAGAAAACGTGCCCCGTCCCCATGACGATGACAGCGTCGGCGCGCGCAAGCCCATCTTCCACGCGCTCGCGCAGCGGACCGGCCGGAATAAGACACCCGTTGCCGAACCCCTTCGACGCGTCGACGACGACGAACGATAGGTCCTTCATCAAGCTCGGGTTCTGAAACCCGTCGTCCATAACGACGACCTGCGCGCCGCGCGACACGCCAAGCCTGGCCCCCGCCGGCCGGTCGGGCGAGACGATCGTCATCGCGTGCTGCGCCAGCATCAACGGCTCGTCGCCCACGTCTTCGGCGGTGTCTTCCGCCGCATCGACGACCATCGCACCGGGGACATCCGCACCGTACCCACGCGAAAGGAAGCAAACCTTCAAACCCCGCGCCTTCAACCGTTCGCCAATCGCGATCGCAAGCGGTGTCTTACCGGTGCCGCCAGCCGTCAGGTTGCCCACGCACACGACAGGTACCGACGTACGGAACGGCGTGACCATCGAAGCGCGCGTCCGGCCGACGAATCCGTACAGCCAACCAAGCGGCTTCAGCACGAAAGCCACGGTGTCGTTCGGGTCGGAATACCAGAACTCAGGCGCGCGCATTCGCATCGAACGCCCTCAAATATGGTGCGAGAAATTCGAACGTGCGCACGAGTGGTTCTTTCGATCCGGCAACGGCTTGGGCCGCTTGTCCTCGTTGCATCGTTTCGATGTCGTTGTCGAGCAGAAAGCGCGCGCGTTCCGTCAGCTGATCGTTCGAGGCCAACACCTCCGCTCCGCCGCCATCCACAAGAAGGCGAAAGATCTCACGGAAATTGCCGATGTGCGGCCCACTCAAAACTGCGGCGCCAAGCCGCGCCGGCTCCAGCGGATTCTGCCCGCCATGCGGCACGAACGAACCGCCCATCACGGCGAGTGGACACAGCCGGAAGAACACACCCAGTTCGCCCAACGTGTCGGCGATGTAGAGTTCCGTCTCTGCGCTCGGCAACTCACCCTTGGACCGCCGCGCAACGCGGAACAATCCTTCAAGCGACGCCGCGATCTGCGGTCCGCGCTGCGGATGGCGCGGCACGATGATGGTGAGCAGCCGCGGAAACTGTGCCGCCAAATCGCGATGCGTGAACGCGGCGAGTTGTTCTTCGCCCTCATGTGTCGAGGCCCACAGCAACTTCGGCCGGCTCCCAACCGCAGCGCGCAGTTCCATCAACACGTCCGCATCGTACGGAAGCGGATCGCCGACAAGCTTCAAGTTTCCCGGCACCTCCACGTGCCGCGCGCCGAGTTGTCTCAACTTGTCCGCAACGTCGTCGTCCTGCGCAAGGCAAATGTCGAACGAGTCGAGCAGCTCCGCCGCAGCGCGCTTAGCACGCTTCCAGTTGCGGAATGAACCCTCCGACATGCGCGCATTGACGAGCGCGACCGGTATGCCGCGTTCCCGCGTCTCGAAGAGCATGTTCGGCCAGAGTTCGGATTCCACCCACAGCGCCAACCCCGGCTGCCAATAATCGAGGAATGCACGCACCGCCGTCGGCGTATCCAAAGGTACAAACTGGTGAAACGCGTTCGCCGGCAACCGCTCGACCATCATGCGCCCCGACGTCACCGTACCGGTCGTGACCAGCACGGACGCATCCGGCCGGATGCGGCCCAGCTCGCGAATGAGCGGCAACACCGAAACCGACTCGCCCACGCTCGCCGCGTGCACCCAAACGAGCGGGCCCTTCGGCCGCACGCGCCCTGGCCGGCCCAGCCGTTCGGGCAAGCGATCTTCGTCTTCTTTGCCGCGCGCCAAACGCTGCCGCAGAAACTGCCCTGTCAACGGCTCGGCGATGCTCGTCATCTTGCGATACGTGGCGAGCAGGCGGGAGCGCGGTGTCTCGGCCATCACGCGACGGCTCCTTGGCTCAGCACGTCTTCAGGTTCGACGGGCGTGACCCCCATGATCTCGTCAGCCTGGTTCGTCACCGCGTTCAAGCCTGCTTCCACCGCAAGCCGCGCGGTCTCAAGCGCCGGACCCTCAGCGTCGCGCGCGACAAAAATCGGCTCGCCCCACACGATCACGCCGCGCGAAAAGGGCAGGGGCAGCACGAAGCGATCCCACGTCGAAAGCACGACGCGCGAGCGCGCACTGAAACTGCATGGCAAAATCGGAACGCCCGCCATCCGCGCGACGGTGACGATCCCCTCCGTCGCCCGCATGCGCGGGCCCCGCGGCCCGTCCGGCGTGATGCCCACATACTCCTTGCTCTTGAGCGCCTTCAGCATCCCGCGCAACGCGCCGACGCCGCCGCGATCCTTAGCCGACCCCGCCTTCGCCGCCGAGCCGCGCACCGTGCCATGCCCGAAATAGCCGATCGCGCGTGCAATCAACTCGCCGTCGCGATGCATCGAAATCAGCATCGAAATCTTCGCACTCGTGGGCCACATCGCAGGCAGGATCAAAAGCCGCCCGTGCCAAAAGCCGATGATGAACGGCTTGCCCTCGCGCCAATATCGCTCGGCGGTATTCGCGTTGCGAATCTCCCAGCGTCCGGTCGCCCACGCAAGCCGGATGTACTGCGCGATCAGCCAACAACCGATGCTGCGCAGCGTCTCGGACTTGCGGATGCGCCGCCAGAGATCGTCGAACATGGAACTCATTCCGCCACCGCCACGACGGGTGCGCCGCGCGCCTCAGCGCTGCGATAGAGCCGCGCATAGAGCCCATTGCGCGCGAGCAGTTCGCCGTGTGTCCCTTGTTCGACGACGCGACCGTGCTCCAGCACGACAATCTTGTCGGCGTCGACGATCGTCGAAAGCCGGTGCGCGATGACAAGTGTGGTGCGGTCTTTCATCAGCTCGGCCAGCGCCGCCTGCACCGCACGCTCGCTCTCGTTGTCGAGCGCCGACGTCGCTTCGTCGAGCAGCAGAATAGGCGCGTTCTTCAACACCGCCCGTGCAATCGCGATCCGCTGGCGTTGCCCACCGGAAAGCCGCGCCCCGGCCTCACCGACTTTCGTGTCGTAGCCTTGAGGCTGCGCCACAATGAACTCATGCGCCGCCGCCGCGCGCGCCGCAGCCTCGATCTCCTCGCGCGAAGCAACGGGTTTACCGCACGCGATGTTGTCGGCAATCGACTCGTCGAACAGAAACGGCTCCTGCGTGACCAGCGCCGTGGCATCGCGCAGCGACGCGACAGTCACACAACGAATGTCTTGGCCATCGACCTCGATCGCGCCACCCGTCACATCGTAGAAGCGCAACAACAAGTTCAGGATCGTACTCTTGCCGCCACCCGACGGACCGACCAGCGCAACGGTCTTGCCCGCCGGCACATCAAACGTGACGCGATCGAGCGCCGGTATCGCCGCACCGGCATACTCGAACGACACATCCTTGAACGCCACGCTAGCCCGCCGCGGCGATGGCGCCAGCTTAAGGATATCGCACGTCGTGTCGACAACATCGCTAGGCGCATCGAGCAGCGCATACGAACGTTCCGCCGCCGCCGACCCTTCCGACAACGCTGTCCAAAAATTCGAAAGCGAGCGGATCGATTGATACGCCAGCATCATCGACGCCATGAACGACGTCATGCGCCCCGCACCGATGTCGCTCACCGCCGCGTAGAAGATGACGGCGGCAATCCCAGCGCCTGCAAGCACCTCAGCCGCGGGCGTCGCGGCCGCTCGCGCGCGCGCACCCTTGAACAGGTGCTTCATGCGCTCGCCGATGATCTTAGTCGCCCGCCCAATCGCATGATCTTCCATGCGGTACGCCTTCACGACGCGCCGTCCATCCAGCGTCTCGGAAAGATGCGTGGCAAGATCACCCGTCGACGTCATGCCGCGGATTGCGGCTTTGTTCGTCTTGCGGCCGAGGCTCAACGTGTAGAGCGCCGTGACCGGCAGTACGGCGGTTAACACCGCCGCTAGCCGCCAATCCTGGAGGAACATCACGACCATCAGCGCGATGATCGTGAACATGTCGCGAATAGCGCCTTGGATCGAGCGCGTCACGCTCTCGCGGATCAGCGTCGCGTCGTTCAAAAACTTCGCTGCAAATTGCCCCGAGTGCACCGCGTTAAGCCGCGCCAAATCATAGTGTGTGACCTTTGCGAACATCGCGACTTGCAGGTCGTTGATGACCCCAAGGCTTACACGCGCAAGCATCGTCCCGCTGAGATACGAGATGAGGGCCTTTGCAGCCATCACACCGAACAGCCCACCGGTGATCCAATAGATGAGGCTCATGTCGACGCTCTGTCCGGGTACCTTCACGAACAGAACATCAACGACGTCCTTGAGCATGTAAGCGAGCGTGCCGGTGAGCCCGGCCTCGCCAAGCATCAGCACCACGATGCCTGCGACCGCCGCCCAGTACGGACGCACAAAATCGCGCGCGAGCCGAATCATCGGCGGCGCTTTAGCCGGATGTGATGTAGGCGTGGTCGTCGTCACGCGTGTGCCTGTAGCCGCCCCTCGAACGCCTTGGAAGAGGGCGCGAAACTATCACGCGGCCAATGGGTTAACCACATCCGCAAGCCGCGGATGGTTACTTGGCGCGCCCCGGTTTTGCGCCCTTTCCACTGCTCTTTGCGGCTGACTTTTTCGGCGGGGCGAATTTGGCCCGAACCTCCCGCGCATGCGCGGCCGTCTCCTCCGGCTGCAGCAGGTCATGCAGGTGCACCACGAAGTAGCGCATGTGCGCATTATCGACCGTCGCCTGCGCGGCCGACTTCCAAGCATCGCGCGCCTGCGCAAAGTTCGGATAAAGCCCAACGAAATGGATCTTCGAAAGGTCGCGAAACTCGACCCTATTCAACGCCGCCAACTCGCCGCCGAACACCAAATGCAACAACTGCTTCGTCATGAACAACCCCGCACCTGAGGGCCCGCGTGATGACGCAAACCGGTGTCATGCGTCAAGCGCAGTCTGGGAGCGCGGGCGTCCCGCCCGCTCTTTCTGCCTTGACGCATTCCGGACCTTTGAAAATATCAACAGTCCTACCGATGAAGAGACTAGAATACATGGCCTCACCAACCTGGCACTCGCGCGGTTATCTTCCGCACTGGGAAGCTGGCGAGGTCGCGCAGTCGATCACCTTTCGCCTCGGCGACAGTTTGCCCGCCATCGCACTCGAAAGACTGCGCGAAGATCTCAAGCGCTTTCCAGATGGAGACCAGGCGTTGAAGCGCCGGATGCGCATCGAAGAAGCGCTAGACCGGGGCAAAGGGAGCGCCGCGCTACTGAAGCCCGATGTGGCGGAGATTGTCGAAAATGCACTGCTCCACTTTGATGCTCAACGCTACCGGCTGCATGCGTGGTGCATCATGCCCAACCATGTCCACGTTCTGACGACACCGCTCGCGGATTGGACGTTGTCCCAGATCACGCACGCCTGGAAGTCATTCACCTCGAAGGAGGCCAACGCTGTGCTGGGAAAGACAGGAGCGTTTTGGGCCGCCGAGTACTTCGACCGCGCGATCCGGGACGATGAGCACTACGCGACGGTCGTCGACTACATCGCAGCAAACCCGGTTAAAGCAAAACTCTGTGCCAAACCGGAAGATTGGAGGTTCTCAAGTGCTTGGTCGGGTTCGCGATAGGCGCTCAAAAGAGCGGGCGGGACGCCCGCGCTCCCAGACTGCGCTCAGGGCAATCTGATTGCCCCGGTGCGCTCCAAGATCGCAGCGTGGAGCCTAGGGCCAGCGCAAATCAAACTGCGATGATGTGGCACGGGCTGATTGTACGGCAGCACCGCCCCCGCGTGCGTCGTTGCGAACCCACCAGCTTCCTGCACGATCAGCGTGCCCGAAGCCGAGTCCCACTCGCACTTGGTCGACAGCGCCATCATCGCGTCGTAGGTGCCGTTCGCGACCAATGCCATGCGATAGGCGATCGACGCGCGCTTGCCGATCTCCATCGCGGGCCACGGTTGCGGCCAAGCCGAATGCTTGATCACATCCTGCGCAACCAACATGCGGCAACCTTCGAGCTGCGCCCGCGCACTCACGCGGATCGCCACGGCGTTCAGCGTCGCTCCAGCCCCACGCGCGGCCGCGAACATCTCCTCCGTCATCGGATTGTAGATCGCGGCCGCGACCGGCTCCCCCGCTTCGACGACAGCCGCGCAAATCGTGAACTCCGGCTTGCGCTTGATGAAGGCGAGAGTCCCGTCGATCGGGTCGACGACGAACACGCGCGCCTTCGTGAGGCGCTGTGTGTTGTCGGCACTCTCCTCCGAAAGCCAGCCGTAGTCGGTCCGCGCACTGCACAAACGATCACGCAAAAACGCATCGACGGCGAGATCGGTTTCTGTGACGGGATTGCCCTTCGACTTCTCCCAACTCTTCGAAACGCCCTCAAAACCCCGGCGTGCAATCGCCCCCGCCTCACGCACGGCGGCGACAAGCAAATCGCGATCGGCGGTCACGTGGCTCAACTCCCTGCAATCGTCATGCCTTCGATACGCAGCGTCGGCGCGTTTGTGCCGTACTTGAAGATGAGATCGTTCGCCGGGCGCATCCTTAAGAACATGTCGTTGAGGTTGGAGGCGATCGTGATCTCGCTGACCGGGTAAGTGATTTTGCCGTTCTCGATCCAGAAGCCGGCGGCCCCGCGGCTGTAGTCGCCGGTGACGCCGTTGACGCCCATGCCGATCAACTCGGTGACGTAAAACCCGTCCGCGATGTCGGCGATCAGCGCCTCCGGCGTCTCCTTGCCCGGCACCAGATAGAGGTTCGACACGGAGGGCGAGGGCGGCCCGCCCGTGCCACGCGCGGCGTGCCCCGTCGACGACAGCTTCAACTGCCGCGCGGTCGCACTGTCGAGCAACCACGTTTGCAACACGCCGTCTTCGACCAAGTCCATCGCCCGGTTCGCGACGCCTTCGCCGTCGAACGGCTTCGAGCGCACGCCGCGAACGATGTGCGGGTCGTCGACGATGCGTGTGCCTTCCGGAAATATCCGCTGCCCCATCTTCGCCTTCAGGAACGACGTCCCGCGCGCGATCGACACGCCGTTGATCGCACCCGCCAAGTGCCCGACGATGCTGTTCGAAACGCGCGGATCGAAAACGACCGGCACGGCCTGCGATTTCACCTTGCGCGGATTGAGCCGCTTCAGCGTACGCTGGGCCGCACTGCGGCCCACTTTCTGCGGATCGGCGAGGT
>JABFRX010000202.1 GCA_013140995.1 Alphaproteobacteria bacterium
CACCTCGCCGACGGGCATCTGGACGGTCAAACGCTTCGAAGGCGTCGACGTCGCGGCGCTCATCTGGAACGCGATAGAAAAGCGCCACGCCGCGCGCACCGCATGACCGTCGCGCACATCTCGACCGTTGCCTTCGTGGGCATCGAAGCGCGCGAAGTCGACGTGCAGGTCCACATGGCGAACGCAAGCGGCGGCCTGAAGGAGGGCATGTCGATCGTGGGCCTTGCCGACAAAGCCGTCGCCGAAAGCCGCGAACGCGTCCGCGCCGCGCTCCACGCGGTCGGCCTCGCACTCCCGTCGAAACGCATCACGGTCAACCTCTCGCCCGCCGACTTGCCGAAAGAAGGCAGCCACTACGACTTGCCGATAGCGCTCGGCCTGCTGACCGTGATGGGCGTGCTCCCGATGCCCGAAATGGCGAGCCACATGGCGCTCGGCGAGTTGTCGCTCGACGGCGCAATCATTCCGGTCGCAGGCGTGCTTCCCGCCGCGATCAAAGCGCTCGAACTCGAACGCACGTTCGTCTGCCCGCAAGATTCCGGCCCGGAAGCCGCCTGGGCCGGCGGCCTCGAAATCATCGCCGCACCCTCGCTCGTCGCACTCATCAATCACGTGAAAGGCGTGCAGGTGTTGAGCCCGCCCGTCGCCAAACTCGCCGACGAAACGATCACTGTGCCCGACCTGCGCGACGTGAAGGGCCAAGAGACCGCCAAACGCGCACTCGAAATCGCAGCCGCCGGCGGTCACAACTTGCTGATGCTTGGGCCCCCGGGGGCCGGCAAATCGATGCTGGCGGCACGGCTGCCCGGTCTCCTCCCGCAACTCGACGCGCGCGAAGCGCTCGAAGTCTCGATGATCCAAAGCCTCGCCGGGGAACTGAAAAACGGCGCGATCGGCCGCCGCCGTCCGTTCCGCAACCCGCACCATTCGGCAAGCATGGCAGCGCTCGTCGGCGGCGGTATCCGCGCGAAGCCAGGCGAAGTCAGCCTCGCGCACTTGGGCGTCCTCTTCCTCGACGAACTGCCTGAGTTCCAACGCCAAGTCCTGGACTCGCTCCGCCAACCCCTCGAAACCGGCGAGACGTTGGTCGCCAGAGCAAACGCGCACATCCGCTACCCAAGCCGAGTCCAGCTTGTGGCTGCGATGAATCCGTGTCGCTGTGGGTATCTGTCGGACGCCGAAAGGGCGTGCTCGCGCGCACCGAAATGCGCCAGCGAATACCAATCGAAACTCTCAGGCCCGCTGATCGATCGCATCGACCTGCACGTCGACGTCAGCGCCGTCAGTGCACAAGATCTAACACTCCCGCCACCAGCCGAAGGCACCGCCGAAGTAGCCGCCCGCGTCGCCGCCGCGCGCGACATCCAACGCAAACGCTATGATGGTGTCCCCATCCGCACGAACGCCGAAGCCGACGGCGAATTCTTAGAGTCCGTCGCAAGGCCAGACGAAGCGGGCATGGCGCTGCTCACGAAAGCTGTCGATGCGCTCAAACTCTCGGCGCGCGGCTACCACCGCGTGATGCGTGTAGCGCGCACATTGGCCGATCTCGAAAACCAAGACGGCGTAAAGCGTCCCCACATCGCCGAAGCGCTCAGCTACCGCCGTCTCCAAATCACCAACTGACCGCAAGCTCGGCCTGCAAGGGAACGCGAATCACATGGGGCTCCGGGGTCGAGTGGAATCCCCGCCTATTGCAACGCAAAGAGTCGCTGAAAGGGAAGCCGCTAACCAACGGCATCGGCTCACCGCCGCCGTTTTCCGCGAACGGACTGCCACCCGTCACAGGCCCATCGAAAGCTAACGCCCTGCGTCCGCCACGCATCACCCCTTGGTGCTAGAATCGGTGCAAATCGGAAACCAAGAGGGGAAACACATGCTTCGCTATCTGCAATACCTCATTCAACCGGGCGTCGTCGCGACCGGTCTCATGGGCACGATCCTGCAAGTCGGCCTCGCGTTCGCGAACACGATGAACGTCGGCGGCGCCGCCGACATGATCACGAACTACGGCTTGAACGGCCAGCTTGCTTCGGGTGGTCTGATCGCCGCCTTGACCGGCGCCTACTACTCGATGACGCAGCGCAAGACCGCAAGCACGACGGCGACAGGCGCCGGCGCGGTCGCAGGCGGCATCTCGGGCACGCTCGGCACAGCGATCACGCAAGCAATCGGCTGGACGCCGCTCGCCGAAGGCACGACGCAAATCATCAACTTCACTGCGCTCGGCACACAACTGATGAGCATGATCGGCATGGCCGACGCTTCCGCGATCACCGAGCCGATGTTCGACCCGGCGGTGCTTACGCAAGTTTTCGGCTCGACCGCTGCCGGCGGCGGCATCGGCGCACTGCTCGGCCGCACCATGTTCGGCAGCCAGCGGTCGCACGCACGCCACTAACGCAAACAACACGCCCCGCGCGTTCAAGGCGCGTGGGGCGCGAAGTTCGCCGTCATGCGGTTCCCCGGACGTTCCATCGCGACGATCGCGAGCCCTGCCGGCGCGCCAACCAGCCTTGAAGAAGTGCCGCCCGAAATCGCGCCGCCGCTCCTGCTGTTTTCGCCGGGGCCATGCGGTAACGATGAAAGTTTAAGCAATCTTAAGACGATTCCTGCGAGTTTACAGACCTTGGCTTAACCCCTGGGTTCTGAGGACCGTGTGAACGCTCCCGATCTCGCGCGTCTGTTTATCGTCATCTTGCTTGCCGCGGTCGCGATCACCACGGCGGCGATGATGGTATTCCCGGCGAGCACGATGGGCCCGACGCCGTTCGGCGTCGGCCTCGTCGCGTTGGCGGGCCTCGCGATCCTATTCCTGGCGCTGCTCGAGGCGCGCAAGCGCGTCGACGCGTTGGACTTGCGCTCCGGCGAACTCGCGCGGGTTAAGCTCGAACTCGAAACGACAGTGCGCGCGCTGCAACAACGTCACCGCGAATTGCAAGTGAACGAAGCGCGCTATCGGGGCCTCGTCGAACAACAAGGCGACGTCATCCTGCGCAAGATGCCGGACGGCCGCCTGACGTTCGCGAACGACGCGTTCTGCCAGACATTCGGCGTGGTCCGCGAACGCGCGCTGGGCCGCCAGTTCACGCCCGAACTTCATCCGGACGAAAAGATCAATCACCCGCCGGCGCTAACGGGTGGGGCTGAGGGCCGCGTGCGTTACGATCAGCGCTTGAAGACCAGCCAAAGCTGGCGCTGGTTCGCCTGGGAAGACTACGCGATCCGAAACGATGTCGGTCACGTGACCGAAATCCAAAGCGTCGCCCGCGACATCACGGAGCAAAAGGAACTGGAATCGGCGCTGCGTGAAGCCCGCGACAAAGCCGAAGACGCGAACCGCGCCAAGTCGATGTTCCTGGCCACGATGAGCCACGAAATCCGCACGCCGATGAACGGCGTTATCGGTATGGCGGGTCTTTTGCTCGACACGCAGATGACGGCGGAGCAACGCTCCTACGCGAACGCCGTGCGCGAGTCGGGTGAGGCGTTGCTCGACATCATCAACGACATCCTCGATTTCTCGAAGATCGAGTCCGGCGCGATGCCGATGGAAGAGACCGCATTTTCGCCGCGCACATTGATCGAGAGCGTGGCTGAACTGCTGGGCCACCGTTGTTTCGAAAAAGGCATCGATATCGCAACCTACGCGCACCCGCGGCTCGCCGGTCAAATGCTCGCCGATGAAGGACGCGTGCGCCAAGTTCTGTTGAACCTTGCGGGCAACGCCGTGAAGTTCACCGACGTCGGCGGCGTGCGCATCACAGCGACCCCCGACACCGACGCCCGCTTCATCCGCTTCGAAGTCGCCGACAGCGGCATCGGTATTTCCGAGGACGCGCTGCCCAAGATATTCCAAGAATTCACGCAAGCCGACTCCTCTTTCGCGCGCCGCTACGGCGGCACGGGCCTCGGCCTTGCGATTACGCAGCGCCTCGTCAACGCACTTGGCGGCGCGGTCGGCGCGTCCAGCCAGATCGGCAAGGGCAGCCGCTTCTGGTTCACACTGCCCATGAAGCGCGCACCGGGCGTTGAGGCGCCCGACACGGCGCTCACCGGTGCAAAAGTGCTGGTACTGACGGCGTTCCCAGGTCTCGCCGAATCGCTCGTGCGCCAACTCTGCGAAGCGGGAGCCGACGCGTTTGCGGCGAAAGGGACGGCAGCCGCCGAAACCGCGCTCGCCAGCGGCTCCTTCAACGTGCTCTTGATGGACAGCCGCGCGGGTAGCGCGCCGGCCACCGAACTTCTCGTGCGCCTCAAGGCGCGCCTCCAAGGCGTAAAGACGATCGTTCTCCTGCCGGTCAGCGAACGCGCGGCGTTGCCGGCGCTAAAGTCGGCAGGCTTCAACGGCTACCTCATCAAACCGATCCGCCGCACGTCGTTGATACAGCGTGTCGCCGCAGTGCTGAACGGCGAAGATACCGGCGCCGCAGATCCCGCGCTCGGCGACGACCACGCGCCCGCGCTCTCGACCGAAGGCGTCAGCATGCGCATCCTGGTGGCTGAGGACAACCGCATCAACGTGATGCTGGCGACGGCGTTGCTCGGTAAGATGGGTCACCGCGTCGACACGGTCGCGAACGGCCGCGAATGCGTCGAAGCGCTGGCAACCGCTCCCTACGATCTCGTTCTGATGGACGTCCACATGCCGGAAATGGACGGCCTAGAGGCAACGCAACGCATCCGCGCACAGGAAAAGGCAGGCCGCCGCCGTGGCCGCTTGCCGATAGTAGCCCTCACCGCCTCGACGCTCGAAGACGACCGCCAAATCTGCATCGACGCCGGCATGGACGACTTCCTGGCAAAGCCCTTGAACCTGGATGCACTGCGCGCCGTGCTGAAACGCTTCTCCCCCGCGGCCGCCAGCGTCGCGAAGACAGCCTAGCGCGGCCGAATCGACAGACTGCGACCTGCTTTGAAACGGCGAATTCATCACTTACGCTGTAGCCGTCCTGCGGTCGAACGTTCCCGATTTGACAAAGCAAGGTCGGGGCGAGTCTGATCCGCCGCAACACGCGTCACCAGTGAGGTTTGTATGTCAGGAACGGCCGCCAACGGAGTGCCGCCGCAACGCCATTGGTGGGATGCGGTTTCTGTGTACTTCCGCCCGCGCGTCGCGCTGATGTTCCTGTTCGGCTTCTCTGCCGGACTGCCGTATCAGCTGACCAGCTCCACACTTCAGGCTTGGCTCACGGAGAGCAAGGTCTCGGTCGAAGAGATCGGTCTGTTCGGCTTGGTGGCCGCCGCTTATGCGTGGAAGTTCGTTTGGTCGCCCGCGATCGACGGGATTGCGATTCCTGGCTTAAGCCGTTGGCTCGGACATCGCAGATCGTGGCTGCTCGTCACCCAAATCTGCCTCGCCTGCGCGATCGCGGGGCTCGCATTCGTCGACCCGCTCGAGAGCAAGCTCACGCTGGCCGCTGTGGCCGCGCTTGTGGCGTTCTTCTCCGCCTCGCAGGACGTCGTGATCGACGCCTACCGAATTGAGGCCTTGAAGGAAGAGGAGCTGACCGCCGGCTATGCGAACTACAACGCCGCCTACCGGGCCGCGATGCTGCTGTCGTTCACCGGTGCCGTCTTGCTGATCAGTTGGCTCGAATATTCGGGCGTCCCGCGCGCGGACGCGTGGTCGTACGGCTACCTCTCGATGGCCGCGATGGTGGCGGTTGGCATCGTCGGAACAATCCTTGCGCCGGAGTCGTGGGAAGGCCAGAAGGCTCGCTTCGAAAAACCAATGGGCGAGCGCTTCCGCACCGCCGTCATCGAACCGTTCAGCGACTTCCTGCGCAAGGACTTGTGGTGGGCCATCTTGCTGTTCGTGGTCCTCTTCAAGCTCGGCGATGCTTTCACGTCGGAACTCCGAACGTTCTTCTTTCTGAAACTCGGGTTCGAAAAGGCGACCTATGCGGCAATCCAGTGGCCGTTCGGCTTTTTCGCGGTGCTGATCGGCGGCTATATTGGCGGCATCATCGCAAATCGCGTCGGCGTCATGCGCGCACTGTGGATCGGCGGCATCGCCCAGATGGCGACGAACTTGATCTTCATCTGGCCGGCACTCGCGCTCCCGGACATAACGGCCGCGATCGGCATCCCGGATGCCGAAGGCACCAAGCAAATCACGTTTGCGGCGATCGATGCAGGCGGCACGCCGGGCTTTTGGGCGTTCGCAGCACTTGCAGGCTCGGTCGGCGTTGAAAACTTCGCAACCGGCATCGGCGGCGCCGCGTTCGTCGCCTACATGTCGATGCTCTGTGGCAACCGCAACTACACTGCAACGCAGTACGCGCTACTATCGTCGCTTGCGAGCCAAGCGCGCATTGGACTGTCGGCTCCTGCCGGGTTCGCGGTCGCTGCGGTAGGGTGGGTTTGGTATTACATCATCGCTACAGTCCTCGCGATCCCGGGCTTACTGCTGCTCTGGTGGCTCATGCGCAGAGACCACGGGGCTTCGCTGAAGCCCGGGGCCGGGTTTGCCAGCGAGACGGGCGTCGCTTAAGTTGCGCCGAAACCAACGCTAAGCGGACCAGTTCTCGGGCTCCGCGGAAACTCGAATGACCGGCACCACGCCGCAAAACGCTGGCAGCGAACACGTCCTCGACAGCTCGGGCTCGCTCGAGGTGCGCCTGGCGACGACACCTGCCGAAGTCGAGGCAGCCCAGCGCCTGCGCTACGACGTCTTCTACCGCGAGATGAGCGCGAAGCCCTCGCCCGAGATGGCGGCGGCCGGTCGCGACTTCGACGCTTACGACCCAATCTGCCGGCACCTGCTCGTTGTCGATCGCGACGACAACCGTGTGGTCGCGACCTACCGCCTGATGCGCGAGGAAGCGGCGGCCCGCTCGCCAACCGGCTTCTACACCGCTGGCGAATACGACATCACGGCGATGCTGAAATCGCGTAGCGGTCAGCGCTTATTGGAACTCGGCAGGTCCTGCGTCGAGAAGGAGTTCCGCACCGGCCCCACGATGCAACTGCTCTGGCGCGGTTTGCTGGTCTATTTGATCCGCAATGACGTTGCGCTGATGTTCGGCTGTGCCTCTCTACCCGGCACTGACCCCAACGCGCTGGCGCTGCAGCTCTCCTATTTGCATCACTTCCACGGCACGAAAGAAGCAGCCAGCGTGCGCGCGCTGCCGTCGCGCTACGTCTCGATGGACTTGATTCCGAAGGCAGAGATCGACGCCGCCGAAGCGCTCCGCTCGTTGCCACCGCTGGTAAAGGGCTATGTCCGCTCTGGCGCGCAGATCGGCGACGGTGCGGTGATAGACCATCAGTTCGGCACGACCGACGTGTTCATCTACCTTCCGCTGGCGCAAGTTGATCCGCGTTGGATCAGACACTTGAAGAAGAAGACGGCGTCCGAGGCTGCCGGTTGACAGGCCCGCCATGCACCTAGACGCGGGCGAACTCCAAACGTTCTACGATCGCGAGCTGGGCCAAATCGCGCGCCGCTACATCCGCACGCGCCTGCGCGAGGTCTGGCCGAATGTCAAAGGCATGTCGGTGCTGGGCTTAGGCTACGCGACACCCTATCTGCGCCCGTTTCAGGGCGAAGCCGCGCGCGTCATCGCGCTGATGCCGGCCCAACAAGGCGTCGCCTATTGGCCTGCGAAAGCGGAAAATCTGGTGGCGCTCGCCGACGAGAGTGCGTTGCCGCTGCCCGACGCCTCGATCGACCGCGTCGTGGTCGCACATCTGCTTGAGACAACGGAAACGCTAAGGCCATTGCTGCGCCAAATCTGGCGGGTGCTCACCCCGTCCGGCCGCGTCGTCGTGATCGCGCCGAACCGCACCAGCCTTTGGGCGCAAGTCGAAACGACACCGTTCGGCCACGGCCGCCCGTTTTCACGCGGGCAACTGAACCGCTTGTTGACCGACGCGATGTTCACGCCGATCGCCTCGATCAGCTGTCTCCACATGCCGCCGTTTGGCGCGGGGTTTTTGGTGCGCAACGGCATACGCTGGGAACGCTGGGGTCAGCGCATCTGGCCGCAACTTGCCGGCGTTCACCTGATGGAAGTGACGAAGGAAGTGATCGCCCTCGCCCCCGACCGTGGGCTTCGACAGCGCGTTCCCAGCCGGCCTGTGTTGGTGCGGCCTTCGCCGAAAGCCACGGCAGGCGCGCTTCAGCCCTCCGACGCCTTTGCGAAGGAGGGCCGCGCCAGCAGGAAGATCGCGCCCTCGGCGGTCAAATTATCCCAATAGCCAGGCTCGCTAAGCTCGCGCACGTGGCCCGCTTCGCTGACGGCCAGCGATTGCTCGATCGAAGCGTCGATCTCGCGCGTCAGCGCCACAAAGTCCGCAATCGTGCACAGATGAATATTAGGCGTCTCGTGCCACGCATAGTTCAGCACGCCCGTGCGCGGCATGCGCCCGGTGAGCGCCAGCTTCAGCCGCACCTTCCAAAACCCGAAATTCGGGAACGAAACGATGACGCGCTTACCGATGCGCAGCAGCTGCGCGAGAACTTCTTTCGGCTTGTGCGTCGCCTGGATCGTCTGGCTCAAAATCGCAAAGTCGAACGAATGCGCCGGATAGTCGCGAAGGTCTGTATCGGCATCGCCCTGAATCACTGGCAAACCCTTCGCCACACAGGCGTTCACGCCCGCCTGGCTAAGCTCGATCCCGCGCGCGTCGGCGGCTTTCGTGCGCGCCAGATGGTCGATCAACTCCCCGCCGCCGCACCCGATGTCGAGCACGCGCGCCGACGGCGTCACCATCTCGGCGATCCGGGCTAGGTCCGGGCGTAACGGCGGCGGCTTCGCCAGCATCTCTCAAAGCCCCCGCGCAACCGCCGCCGCGTCGATGAACCCGCGCAGCGTCTGAAACATCTCCGGCATATCGAGCAGGAACGCGTCGTGCCCCTTATCTGTCGCAAACTCGACGAAGCTGACATTCGCCCCGGCCGCATTCAACGCATGCACGATCTTCTTCGATTCCGCCGTCGGGAACAGCCAGTCCGACGTGAACGAAGCCACGCAGAACCGCGTCGCGGCCCCTTTGAACGCGTTCGCTAGCACGCCGTCATAGTCGGCAGCTAAGTCGAAGTAATCCATCGCCCGCGTGATGTAGAGATAAGCGTTCGCGTCGAACCGGTCGACGAAACTCAAACCCTGATGGCGCAAATAACTCTCGACCTGAAAGTCCGCATCGAATGCGTACGACACCGCCTCGCGGTTCTGCAGATTGCGCCCGAACTTGCGATGCAAAGCGGCTTCCGAAAGATACGTGATGTGCGCAGCCATCCGCGCGACGGCGAGCCCCTTCTTCGGGTTCGTTCCTTGCGCGATGTAGTCCCCGCCCGCCCAATCCGGATCGGCCATGATCGCCTGACGTCCCACTTCATGGAACGCAATGTTCTGCGCCGAATGCCGCGCCGCGGTCGCAAGCGGCAACGCCGCAAACACGCGCTCAGGGTAACTCGCCGCCCATTGCAGCACCTGCATGCCGCCCATCGACCCGCCGGCCGCGCAAAACAAACTCGCGATGCCCAAATGATCGAGCAGCATCGCCTGCGCTCGCACCATGTCGCGAATGGTGATCACCGGAAAACTCAGGCCGTAAGGCTTGCCCGTCGAAGCATTCACCGCATGCGGCCCCGACGAACCCATGCACCCGCCGATCACATTGACGCAGATCACGTGGAAGCGGTTCGTGTCGATCGGCAAGCCCGGCCCAACCATCGACGCCCACCACCCAGGCTTGCCAGTAACGGGATGGGCCTCCGCCGCGTACTGATCGCCGGTGAGCGCGTGGCAAAGCAGGAACGCATTCGACTTCTCCGCGTTAAGCGTGCCGTACGTCTTCCACGCGATGATAACCGGCGAAAGCGTCTCGCCGGAATCGAGCTTCAGCCCCGCAAAGGTGTGCGTCTCACCCGCGTCGCCCTTGGCGGCCGCTATCGGCTGAAACAGCTGTGACATAACGCGTGAGTCGCTCCGTCGGCAAAAAGCGGGCGATTGAGGGTCTGCCGCGCCCCCAAGTCAACGTTTTCTTTAACCGCACCCATGTTCTAAAGAAGGTGAATGAAACCCGTTCCCGGCATCTTAGAT
>JABFRX010000292.1 GCA_013140995.1 Alphaproteobacteria bacterium
GCGCCGCGCGAGCGCTTCGAGTTGTACGGTCATGAAGCGGCCGCAGAAACGCTGGCGACCGCGGCGCGCTCGGGCCGCCTGCCGCACGCCTGGATTCTCGCCGGTCCCAAAGGGGTGGGCAAGTCGACGCTCGCGTGGCGCTTTGCGCGCGCGTTGCTGGCGCATGGTGCGAGCAACTGCCCGGACGATCTCGCAGTGCCGCAAAGCAATCCCGTTGCTCGGCAGGTCGCAGCGCTCGCGCATCCCGACCTCGTCGTCATTCGCCGCCCTTGGGATCACGACAAGAAGCGATTCAAGACCGAATTGCCGGTGGACGAGGTGCGCCGCTTGCACGGCTTCTTCTCGCGTCACGCATCGGAAGGCGGTGCGCGCATCGCGATCATCGATACAGCCGACGACATGAACCGCGCCTCGCAGAACGCGTTGCTGAAGATCCTGGAGGAACCACCCTCAAATTCAATTCTGCTTCTCGTTTCGCACGCACCCGGAGGCTTGCTACCCACCACGCGCTCCCGGTGCCGTTTGCTGACGTTGAGAAAGCTGAATGACCGCTCGATGCAGGAGGCGGTCGCAGCCCTTGCGCCGTCGATCGATCAGAAGGCGCAAGCGTTACTGTCGGCGCTGGCCGGCGGCGCACCGGGCCGCGCGTTGGAGCTTGCCGAAAGCGATGCCTTGGCAATGTATCGCGAAATCGTGGAACTGCTGCTTTCGTTGCCACGTCTGATTGGCGCTAGGCTGTTTGGTTTCGCTGAGAAGGTCGCGCGCGCGCCGGTCGAGCGCGGCTTGTACTTGTTTGTGAGCCTGCTATCGCAGATCGAAGAGCGTACGCTGCGCGGCGCCCATACGCCGCTTGACGGTATCCCCGGCGAAGACGCGCTTCTGCGACACCTTCGCGCGGCTATCCCGTTGGAGCGCTGGTCTGGCCTTTGGGAAATGCTGAAGGCCGACGCGCTGCGGGCTGACGATCTAAACTTGGACAAGAAACAACTGGTTCTGAACACGTTTTTTGCTATTGAGGCGGCGTCTCAACGCTGACGCGAAACCACATGCTCGTCGATAGCCATTGCCACCTCGATTTTCCCGACTTCGGGCCGGAGCTCGACGCGGTGGTTCAGCGTGCGCGCGCGGCGGGCGTTGGTACGATGCTGACCATCGGCACGCGCCTCAGCACGTTCGAAGGTGTACGCGCCATCGCCGAGCGTTACGATGACATCTGGTGCTCCGTCGGCGTTCATCCGCATGAAGCAGCGGTCGAGCCGTTGAACGAAGCCAAGGCGTTGATCGAACGCGCGGCGCACCCGCGCGTCGTCGGCATCGGCGAAGCGGGCCTCGACTATTTCTATGAGCACAGCCCGCGCGACGACCAGATCCGTAATTTCCGGGCCCACATCGCCGCGTCGCGAGAGACGCAACTTCCGCTGATCGTGCACGCGCGCGATGCCGACGACGATCTGTGCGAAATTCTAACGGAAGAAACGGCCCGTGGCGCCTTTCCGGGTCTGATCCACTGCTTCTCGTCGACGGCGAAACTTGCCAAGACCGCGCTCGATATCGGCTTCTACATCTCGATCTCTGGCATCGTGACGTTTAAGAAGGCCGACGAATTGCGCACTATCGTGGCAACCGTGCCGCTAGAGTGCCTGTTGGTCGAGACCGACGCACCGTACCTCGCGCCGATGCCTCACCGCGGTAAGCGTAACGAGCCCGCCTTCGTGAAAAACACGGCTGACGTCGTGGCCCGCTTGAAGGGCGTGGATGTCGCGCGTCTTGAGCAAGTGACCACGGACAACTTCTTCCGCCTGTTCATAAAGACCCGTCGCCCGGCATGACCGCGGCCCTAAAGGTCACCATCTTAGGCTGCGGCTCGTCCGGTGGTGTGCCGCGCCTCGGCGGTGCGGATGGGGCAGGGGAGTGGGGCGCATGCGACCCGCGAGAGCCAAAGAACCGCCGCCGCCGTTGTTCCATCCTTGTTGAGCGCGGCGCAACACGCGTATTGGTCGACACAAGCCCCGATATGCGCGAGCAGTTGTTGAGCGCGCGTGTGAGCAAACTCGACGCCGTTCTCATCACCCACGATCACGCCGATCAACTGCACGGTTTCGACGACTTGCGTATGATTGCGCAGAACATGATGCGCCGCGTCGATGTCTACGCCGCACCGGAAGCGATGCAAGCTGTGAAACAGCGTTTCGGATACTGCTTCAAAGACGGCGAACGCGGCGGCTATCCGGCGATCATCGAAGATCACACGATCGAGCGGCCGTTCCGCGCGTTGGCGATCGGCGGCGCGGACGAGACAATCTCCGTGCAGGCGTTCGACCAAGATCACGGGACGATGGTGAGCCAAGGTTTCCGCTTCGGCCCAATTGCATATTCGTCAGATGTCGTTGCTCTCGACGATGCCGCGTTCGAAGCGATCGCCGGTGTCGACTGTTGGATCGTCGATGCACTTCGCTACCGCGCACATCCAACGCACGCGCATGTCGAGAGAACCTTGAGCTGGATCGAACGGGTGCGGCCGAAACGAGCGATCCTCACCAACCTCCATACCGACCTGGACTACAAAACCCTCCGTGATAGCGTGCCGGAAGGGGTGGAGCCTGCCTTCGACGGAATGACGATCACTCTCTGACACGCCGCGGCGTTTACCGAACTGGACGCTTGCAATCCCAAGGGGAAACCACGTCTTTTCGGCTTTACCTTGAGGGACAGTGTGTCGTTTTTCAGTTTGCCTGTGCCCTGATTCTTTGAGATAACGCACCTTGGGGTTGCGCTGGTTTCCCGGCGCAAAAGTTGTTTGTGGGTTTTGGGCGGGGGATCATCGGGCAGTCGAGCCGTGTGGCGCCGACCTGTTCGAGATAACAGGCTAGTCCAGTTCGGACTGCGCTTATTATCTCCAACAATATCGTAACGGTTGCGGACGCGGGGATGACTCTCGGTCGAAATCTAGGTGTTAAGCATGAGGCGGTGTGCAGCCGCTGTGTTTGTTGTGCGTTGTGGTATGAGTCGAACGCCAATGGACTTTGTCGACGGAAGGCAAGTGGTTATGGGACGTGTAACAGTCAACAGGGGTAATCGGATGACGATCGCGCGCGTTGCTGCCGCGGCAGGATTGATGCTCGGGCTCACGATGATGGTGTCCGTAGCGATGGCGCAGCCGGCGC
>JABFRX010000256.1 GCA_013140995.1 Alphaproteobacteria bacterium
CACCAAAGGTCAGGCCAACGAACTGCGGCAGGATCGTGGAGCGGCGGCTCCAGATCTTGATCACTTCGCGCCGGCCCGATTTTTGCGCGGTTTCTGCCTTCTTCAGCAAAAAGCCGTCGACGAACGGTCCCTTCCAGACTGAACGCGCCATACGTCTTTAGCCCTTCTTCTTCAGGTGACGCGAGGTCACAATCAATTTCGTTGTGCGCTTGTTCGAGCGCGTCTTCATGCCCTTCGTGAACTGTCCCCACGGGGTGACCGGATGACGGCCGCCCTTGGTGCGGCCTTCGCCGCCGCCGTGCGGGTGATCGATCGGGTTCATCGCAGTACCGCGAACGGAGGGGCGCTTGCCCTTCCAGACGTTTCGACCGGCCTTGCCGATCACTTCGTTCATGTGGTCGGGGTTCGAAACGGCGCCGACCGTCGCCATACATTCGAGCCGCACTTTGCGGGTCTCACCCGAATTCAAGCGCAGGATGCCGTAGCCCTGATCGCGGCCGACGAATTGCACGTAGGTGCCCGCCGAACGCGCGATCTTGCCGCCGGCGCCCGCTTTGAACTCGACGTTGTGCACGATCGTGCCGACCGGCATCGCGGCGAGCGGCATTGCATTGCCGGGTTTCACGTCCGCTTTCGTACCGGAGACCACCTTGTCGCCGACGCCGAGGCGTTGCGGAGCTAGGATGTACGTCTGCTCGCCGTCCGGATACTTGATCAAGGCGATGAACGAGGAACGGTTCGGGTCGTACTCGATGCGCTCGACCGTCCCCTCGACGTCGAACTTTCGACGCTTGAAGTCGATCACGCGGTAGAGCTTCTTGTGCCCGCCACCGCGCCAGCGCGTTGTGATGCGGCCCGTATTGTTGCGGCCGCCGAATTCCTTTTGCGGCTCGGTCAAGTGCTTCACCGGCCGGCCTTTGAACAGCTGGCTACGGTCGATCAGCACCAATTGGCGCGTCGAGGGCGTCGTGGGTCTGAAGGTCTTTAACGCCATAATTTAGAGCCCCGTCGTCACGTCGATCGTCGAACCTTCGTGCAAGGTCACGACGGCTTTCTTCACGTCGCTCCGCTGACCCATCCGGCCGCGAAACATCTTCTTCTTGCCCTTCGTCACGAGCGTGTTCACGCCCTTGACTTTCACCTTGAAGAGCTCTTCGACCGCCTTTTTTATCTGCGGCTTCGTCGCGTCGTGCGGTACGCGGAACACGACTTGATTGTGCTCAGACAGCTTCGTCGACTTTTCGGTGATTACCGGCGAAAGGATCGCCGTGTAGGATGCGAGCTTACTCATTTGAAGCGCTCCTCAATGGCGCTCAAGGCCGCCTTGGTCAGGACCAACTTTTCCCGGCGCAGAACGTCGAGGACGTTGATGCCACCCACCGAGAGCAGGTCGATGTTCGGAATGTTGCGGGCCGCGCGCTCAAAACCGGTGTCGAAAGCCGGACCGTCGACGATTACTGCCGACTTCAGACCCAACTTGCCGAAGGAGGACACAACTTTTTTGGTTTTGGCTTCGGTAATCTTGGCCGCGTCGAGGACGATGAGTTGGCCGTCTTTTCTCTTTGCAGAGAGGACCATTTTGAGGCCCAAGGCACGTATCTTTTTCGGGAGGTCGGTTTCTCGCGAGCGGAGTACCGGGCCCATGGCCTTCGCGCCGCCGCGGAACTGACCGACCGCCGCCGCGCCGTGCCGGGCTTGGCCGGTGCCTTTTTGCTTGTAGATCTTCTTCGTCGTGCGGTCGACTTCCGAGCGGGTCAGAACGCGGGATTGACCCTTGTGGCGTTTGTTCTCTTGCCACTGGACGACGCGCGCGAGTATGTCCGCCCGCGGGCTTACCCCGAAGACGCCTTCGGAGAGTTCGACTTCGCCGGCATTGCCGGCATCGAGGGTGAGAACTTTGACTTTCATGGTTCAGATCCTCACGCCGATTGCTGCGCAGGGGCAGCGGCTTTCTTAACCGCAGCCGGTTTCGGCGCGTCTTTGTGCAGCGGACGCTTCACCGCGTCGCGCACCATCACCCAACTGCCCTTCGATCCAGGCACGCCGCCCTTAATCATGATCAGGCCGCGCTCGACGTCGACCTTCGCCACTTCAACGTTCTGCGTCGTGACGAGCACTTGGCCCATGTGGCCCGACATCTTCTTGCCCTTAAACGTGCGGCCCGGATCTTGGCGGTTGCCCGTCGACCCAGCGGAGCGATGCGAAATCGAAACGCCATGGCTCGCTTCCAAGCCGCTATAGTTGTGGCGCTTCATCGTGCCGGCAAAGCCCTTGCCGATCGTGATGCCCGAGACATCGACGATCTGGCCCGGCACGAAATGGTCGGCCGTGATGACTGCACCGACCTCGACGAGGTTGTCCGCCGACACGCGGAACTCGGCGACCTTGCGCTTCGGCTCGACCTGAGCCTTCGCAAAATGACCGCGCTCCGCTTTCGAGACGCGCTTCACTTTGGCCAGGCCCGAACCCAGCTGAAGAGCGGTGTACCCGTCTTTTTCCTTCGTACGTTGAGCCACGACCTGGCAGCCGTCGAGCTTCAGCACCGTGACGGGCACGTGGCGGCCGTCGTCTGTAAACAGACGCATCATGCCGACCTTCTGCGTTATCACCCCTGTGCGCATGGCGAGCGCCACCTTTTCTAATCGTTATTGCAGCTTGATTTCGACACTGACCCCGGCCGCGAGGTCGAGCTTCATAAGAGCGTCGACCGTTTGCGGCGTGGGATCAATGATGTCGAGAAGCCGCTTGTGGGTGCGAATCTCGAACTGCTCGCGGCTCTTCTTATCTACGTGCGGCGAGCGGTTCACGGTGAACTTCTCGATCCGGTTCGGAAGTGGGATCGGTCCACGCACGCGTGCACCGGTGCGCTTGGCCGTGTTCACGATCTCGCGCGTCGAAATATCGAGCACGCGGTGATCGTAGGCCTTGAGCCTGATGCGGATGTTTTGGCTTTGCATGGGCCGTTCCGTTCTTCCTTCAGATCTTCTCTAACTTCGTTACTTGACGATTTTCGCGACGACGCCCGATCCGACGGTGCGGCCGCCTTCGCGGATGGCGAAGCGAAGCTTCTCTTCCATCGCGATCGGAACGATCAGTTCCACGTCGATCGTCACGTTGTCGCCCGGCATCACCATCTCGGTACCCGCCGGAAGCTGAACCACGC
>JABFRX010000269.1 GCA_013140995.1 Alphaproteobacteria bacterium
TCACCGGTTTGTAGTAGCTGGTCTCGTTCGACGACCCCATCGCAAACTCGTCCATGTTGAGCTTGCCCAACATGACCGCACCCGCCTCAAACAAATTGCGCGAGACAGTCGACTCGTACGGCGGCTTGAACCCATCGAGAATGTGCGACCCCGCGGTCGTCAGCACGCCCTTCGTGCAGAACAAATCCTTGATCCCGAGCGGAATGCCCTCAAGCGCCCGCGCCGAACCCGCCGCAATCCGCTTGTCGGCCTCGGCAGCCCCAGCACGCGCAATGTCCGGCGTCTCCGTCACGAACGCATTCAACGCCCGCGCCTTCTCGACCGCCTTGATATGCGCCTCTGTGAGTTCCTTCGCGGAAAACGCCTTCTTCTTCAGCCCGTCGCGCGCTTCGGCAATCGTCAGTCCGGTCAGATCGCTCATTCGACCACCTTCGGCACAGCAAAGTAGTTGTCCTCAGCCCCGGACGCGTTCTGCACCACCGCCTCAGCCCGGGCACCATCGGTGACCACGTCGTCCCGCATCTTCAACGACACCTTCACGACACTGGTCATCGGCTCGACCGTGGAGGTATCGACCTCATTCAACTGCTCGACCCAAGCCAAAAGCGCGTTGAGCTCCTTGGCCATAGGCACAAGCCGCTCTTCGGGAAACGCAAGCCGCGCAAGCCGCGCCACGCGCCTAACAGTGTCTTTATCGACGGACATGAGATCGATTTCTTGTGGTGGAACGGGGGCTTTGCTACCAACCAAGACCACCCGTTGCAAGGCGCGAGCTGCCACCCTTCGTGATCGTCAAAACGCCCGCCGAATTGGCCACATTCTTAAAGCCCGGCGAGCGCCTGTTCGGCCTCGACCTTGGAGAGAAAACGATCGGCATCGCGCTGACCGACGTGCTGCGCACAGTTGCAACCCCGTTCGAGACGCTCCCGCGCGGAAAGTTTACGACCGACGCCGTTGCGCTTATCGCCCTCATCAAGAAGCACAACGTGGCGGGCCTCGTGATCGGCCTGCCGCTGAACATGAACGGCACCGAGGGTCCGAGCGCGCAATCCGCCCGCGCCTTCGCCCGCAACTTCGAGAAGAAGCACCAACTCCCGATCCTGTTCTGGGACGAGCGCCTCTCGACCACCGCCGTCACCCGCACGCTGATCGAAGCCGACGTCTCGCGCGCGAAGCGCAAAGAAGTCGTCGACAAAATGGCCGCCGCCTTCATCCTGCAAGGCGCCCTCGACGCGATGCGGCGAGGTTAGATGTTCGGTCAACTCTTCCGCCGCATCTACATCCGCCCGCCCGAGCCGATCCCGCGCGAGCAGCAAAACCTGTTGCTGCTCGTCGGCGCCGCCTACTTCATCGCCGGCTACGACGTGAACATCTACGGCTTCGCGGCAAAGCAAATCCAAGCAAGCTTCGCGATCCCGGAAGAAAATATCGGCATCGTGATCGCGATCTTCCGCTTAGGGGTCATCCCCGCTTTGGCGCTAGCCTATCTGGCCGACCGTATCGGCCGGCGCAACCTCTTGATGATCACGCTGGCTGGCGCCGCCATCGGCACCGTTTGGACCGCCTTCGCACAGTCGCTCGAGGAGTTCATTGCGGCCCAAACGATCGCGCGCATCTTCATCTACACCGAAGAAATCCTATGCATGGTGGTCATCGCGGAGGAGTTCTCAGAACGCACGCGCGGCTGGGCGGCAGGCCAACTCGGCGCCCTCGGCGCGCTCGGCGGCGGAGCTGCAGCACTCGTATTCGCGCTGGTCAACCAGTTGCCGTTCGGCTGGCGCACGATCTACGCGTTGGGCGCGATCCCGCTACTCTGGCTCCTCTGGGCCCGCCGCAGCTTGCCGGAGACGCGCCGCTTCCGCGAACGCGCGGAACAGGGAACGGTCAATCCGCTGTCGAGCCTCATACGGAACTACCCGGACAGGCTCCTTCTCGTCGTCGTCATGTGCGTGCTGTTCGGCATGACGCTCGGAACGGCGATCCCGCTCGCATCGTCGTACCTGCAAGGCACGCATCAGTGGCTTCCTTGGCAGGTGAGCGCGATGATGCTGGTCTCGGGCTTCGTCGCGATTCTTGGCACCACGACGGCGGGCACGCTGAGCGACATCTACGGCCGCCGCGTCGTGATCGCGGTTTCCGTGTTGACGGCGGCCTTTAGCTTCGCGCTCTTCTTCGCATGGGCGAGCGGCCCCTGGCTCGTCCTGTTTTGGACGACCGGCCTGTTCGCGCTTCTGGCATCCGACGTGCTGAAAGCCTCGCTCGGCGCCGAACTGTTCCCGACCTCGCACCGGAGCCTCGCCGCCGCGATCCGCTTCACGGCCTCACTGTTCGGCGGTATCCTAGCGTTCGTCATCGAACGCGAATTGTTCCGCGAGTTCGGCTCGCACGGCCCAGCCATCGCAGCGCTCGCCGTGTTGGCGCCGCTCTGCCTCGTGCCCGTGTACTTCCTGCCCGAGCCCGCACGGAAAACGCTCGAAGAGATCGCGGCCGAAAAAGCATGACTGACGTCGTCATCGCCATCATTCCCGTCTTCGCCATTATCGCGCTCGGCGCCGTGCTGCGCCGCCTTGCCTTCCTGTCCGAAGACGGATGGCGCGCAGTCGAGCAACTCACCTACTTCGTCCTCTTCCCCTGTTTCCTGTTCGGCGCCATCGCCTTCGCCGATTTCGCGAACCAGCCTGTCGGACGCATGGCGCTCCTGCTCGCAGGCGCGATGATTGTGATGGCTGCCCTCACGTTCCCGTTCCGCGCAGCGCTCGCGCTCGACGGCCCCGCCTTCACCAGCCTGTTCCAAGGCGCGGTGCGCTGGAACAGCTACGTCGCGCTCGGCGCGATTGCCGCCGTGCTTGGGACACCGGGCCTCGCACTGATCGCCATCGCCGTCGCCGTGATGGTCCCACTCGCAAACCTGCTCTGCGTGATCGTCCTGATGCGCAACAACGGCCAGAGCGCGAACATCGCAACCCTCGCGCGTCAACTCGCGATGAACCCGCTGATCCTCGCCTGCATCGCGGGCATCGCCGTGCAAGCAATCGGCCTGCCGCTCCCTAAAGTCGCCACCACGACGATCGATCTCCTCGGCAAGGCAGCGTTGCCGCTCGGCCTGCTCGCCGTCGGCGCCAGCCTCGACCTGGGCAACGCCCTTAGCCGGCCTTTGCCCGTCGTCGCCGCGATGGTCCTGAAGCTCGCGATCATGCCGTTGATCGTGGCAGCGGGCGCCACCGCACTCGGCGTCACGGGCGCCGCACAAGTCGCAGCCCTCATCTGCGCCGCCGTCCCCGGCGCGCCGTCGTCCTACATCCTCGCCCGCCAGCTCGGCGGCGACGCACCGCTCATGGCAAACATAACGACCGCCCAAACGCTGGCCGCAATGCTAACCATGCCCATCATGTTGTGGGTTTTGGCCTGATCGCGCCTTGCGGTAGGCGCGCGGCCCCCCTATACCCACCCCCGCGATGACCGGCTTGTTCGCCCGCCAACACCTACTCGCCATCGCGCCGTTGACGCGCCAAGAGATCGAGTCGTTGCTGGATCTGGGCGCCGAATACGTCGACCTCAACCGGCAAATCAGCAAGAAGCGCGACACGCTCCGCGGCCGCACGCTGATCAACCTGTTCTTCGAACCTTCGACGCGCACGCAATCGTCGTTCGAACTCGCGGGCAAGCGCCTCGGCGCCGACACGATGAACATGTCGGTCAACCAGTCGTCCTTAAAGAAGGGCGAGACGCTGATCGACACGGCGATGACGCTGAACGCGATGCGCCCCGATATCATCGTCATCCGCCACCAGGATTCAGGCGCGGTCGCCCTGCTTGCTGACAAGGTGTCTTGCTCCGTCGTCAACGCCGGCGACGGCGCACACGAGCATCCGACTCAAGCCCTGCTCGACGCGCTCACTATCCGCCGCCGCTTGGGCCGGATTGAGGGCCTAACCGTCGCGATCTGCGGCGACGTCCTGCACAGCCGCGTCGCCCGCTCGAACGTGCACCTGCTGACGAAACTCGGCGCGCGCGTCCGACTTGTTGCCCCGCGCACATTGATGCCGGCAGGCGCCGCGACCTGGGGCGCCGAAATCTTCACCGACTTGCGCGAAGGGATCAAAGGCGCAGATATCGTCATGATGCTGCGCCTTCAGATGGAGCGTATGACGGGCTCCTTCCTGCCGTCGCAGCGCGAGTACTTCCACTTTTACGGCCTCGACCGCGAGAAGCTGGCACTCGCCAAGCCCGGCGCGCTCGTCATGCATCCGGGCCCGATGAACCGCGGCGTCGAAATCGACAGCGCCATCGCCGACGACATCGACCGCAGCCTGATCCACGAGCAGGTGGAGATGGGCGTCGCCGCCCGCATGGCTGTGCTTGATGCGCTCGCGCGGCAACTCCCGAACGCGGAGCGCAAAGTATGACGCGCACCGCTTACATCAACGCCCGCCTGATCGACCCGGCAACGAACCTCGACGCACCAGGCGGATTGCTCGTCGAAGACGGGAAGATCGCCGACGTTGGCCCGCGCCTCTTCAACGACGCGAAACCCGCGAACGCCGACATCGTCGACTGCAAGGGCCAAGCCTTAGCGCCGGGCCTCATCGATCTGCGTGTCTTCACCGGCGAACCCGGCGCCGAACATCGCGAGACGCTGGCCTCCGCCGGCGAATCCGCAGCCGCCGGCGGGGTGACCTCGTTCGCGATGATGCCGGTAACCGACCCGGTGATCGACGATGCCGCGCTTGTCGACTTCATCAAGCGCCGCGCCGCTGCAAACGCAAAGGTTAACGTCTATCCCTGCGCCGCTTTGACCCAAGGCCTCAAAGGCACGCAGATGGCCGAGCTCGGCCTCCTGCAAGAAGCAGGCGCCGTCGCCTTCACCGACGCCGACCGCACGATCGCCTCGACCCTGATCATGCGCCGCTGCCTGACCTACGCCGCGAATTTCGACGCGCTCGTCATCGCGCACGCTGAAGACCCGGCCTTGGCCAGCGTCGGCCACATGAACGAAGGCGCATTCGCGGCGCGCATGGGCGTCGGCGGCATCCCAGCCGCAGCCGAAGCAATTGTCGTCGAACGCGACATGCGCCTCGTCGAACTCACCGGTGCCCGCTACCACCTCGGCCAAGTCTCAACTGCCGCCGCCCTCGAAATCATCGCGAAAGCAAAGGCACGCGGCCTACCCGTGACTTGCGCCGTCTCCGCGCACCATCTCGTGCTCAACGAACAAGACATCGGCGAATACAAGACCTTCGCGAAGGTCTCGCCCGCGCTTAGATCCGAGGAGGACCGCAAAGCGATGGTCGAAGGCGTGCGCGCGGGTACCATCGACGCGATCGTCTCCAGCCACGACCCGCAAGCCCCGGAGACCAAACGCCTCCCCTTCGCCCAAGCCGCCTATGGCGCCGTTGGTCTGGAGACGCTGTTGCCCGCAGCGCTCTCGCTGCACCACGAAGCAGGCGTATCGCTGATCGACATCCTGCGCCGCCTGACGCTCGAACCCGCCAAACTCCTACGCATGAGCGCCGGCCGCCTCGCCAAAGGCGCGCCCGCCGACCTCGTTCTCTTCGACCCCGGCGCCCCGCGCAAAATCGACCCGATCGAATTCCGCTCTCGCTCGAAAAACTCGCCGTTCAAAGGCCGGTTGATGCAAGGCCGCGTGTCCCGCACAATCGTTGCCGGAACCACGGTCTTCTCGGCGGTATAATGCTCGAAGCACTCCTCGCCCTCGCAGGCGGTTATCTCTTAGGCTCGATCCCGTTCGCCTATATCGTGACCCAAGCCTTCGGCCTCGGCGATATCCGCCAAGTCGGCTCCGGTAATGTGGGCACAACGAACGTGCTACGCACGGGCAACAAGCTCGCCACCGCACTCACGCTCATCGGCGACGTTGGCAAGGCCGTCGTCGCCGTTCTCATAGCCAAACAATTCGGCGAAGACCCAGCGATGGCCGCAGCCCTTGGCGCGTTCACCGGCCACATCTTCCCGGTCTGGCTGAACTTCAAAGGCGGCAAAGGTCTCGCGACCTGTCTGGGCATTCTCGCCGTGTTGCACTGGCCCGTAGCGCTTCTGGGCCTCGCCACATGGCTGGCCGCTGTCGCGATCGGGCGGATCTCCTCACTGGGGGCCCTGGTGGCGGCAACCGCATCGCCAGTTTACATGGCATTCCTGGGTCCCTCGACCTACACGCTCGGCTCCATCGTGCTCGCCGGCCTGATCTTCGTGACCCACCGCGAAAACATCGCCCGCCTCTTGAAGGGCGAAGAACCGCGGATCGGCCGAACGAAAGCCTGAAATCCCTACTTCCGGTTCGTGATCCACGCGACCGAAAACAGCGTCACCGCGAACACGCTCATCGCAGCGACCACCGCCCAAACGAACATCATGTCGCCAGAATCCATGGCCAATCTCCCTCAAATACGATGGGGAAAACACTGGCTGAGGGAGCGCCGCCGCGCTTTGATTCACGTCAATGGATGACACGACGACGCTGAACGACATAGAGCGCCTCGCACGCCTGCGCCTGATCCGCGCAAGCAACATCGGCGCGGTAACTTTCTGGGCGTTGCTGGAACGCTACGGCGACGCGACGACAGCCGTCGCGGCGTTACCCGACCTCACGCGCCGGTCGCGCAGCACGCGGCCGTTGAAACTCCCCACCGAACAAGAAGCAGCAGCAGAATTCGAAAGGGCGGCCGTTGCCGGCGCGCGCATCCTCGCACACGGCGAACCGGACTATCCGCGCGCGCTCGTCGATCTCGACGTGCCCCCGCCCATCGTCACCGTGCGCGGCAATCCAAAACTGTTCGCACTCGACACGATCGCGATCGTCGGCGCACGCAACGCCTCCGCCCTCGGCCAGCGCTTCGCCCGCGACATCGCTTACGACTTGGGCGCGGCCGGTATCGTCATCGTATCGGGTCTAGCGCGCGGCATCGACACCGCCGCACACAAAGGCAGCCTCGCCACCGGCACGATCGCCGTCATGGCGGGCGGCATCGACGTCGTCTACCCGCCGGAGAACCAAGTGCTCTACGAAGAGATAGCAGCGAAAGGCGCCGTCATCTCCGAAATACAAATGGGCCAACAGCCGACCGCACACCATTTCCCGCGCCGCAACCGCATCATCTCAGGGCTCGCGCGTGGCGTGGTCGTGGTGGAGGCGACGCTGAACTCCGGCTCGCTCATCACGGCCCGCATTGCAGGCGAACAAGGCCGCGATGTGTTCGCGGTTCCCGGCTCGCCGCTCGACCCCCGCGCCAAAGGCACGAACGGCCTGCTCCGCCAAGGCGCGATCCTGACCGAGAGCGCGGAGGACGTTCTGAACGCCCTCGGCCCCCGCGAGCCCACACCAAAACCGAAGCCGAAATCCGACCCGAAAGCCCGCGCGATCCTGCAAAATACCGATGCCCTCCAGCGCGAGATTCTAAAGCGGCTAGGACCCGCACCGGTTGAAATTGACGAGCTGGTTCGACTCCTCGGCGCATCCCCGGCGGGGGTCTCGGCAGCCCTCCTGGACCTCGAATTCGCCGGTCAAATAACCCGGCATCCCGGCCAAAAAATTTCGGCATCCGGCGGGTGTTAATGATTTAACAATTTGAATTATATAGAGTTTTTCCTGCAGCGACACGGCCCCACATTGCCGTTGGTTGACACCCTAACCAGATTCAGACCAGTGTCCCGCCCCCAAAAGGGCCCCCCAACGAAAAGAGTTAGAGTTGGCCGCAAGCAATGTCGTGATCGTGGAGTCGCCAGCCAAGGCGAAGACGATCAACAAGTACCTCGGCAATACATATAAGGTGTTGGCGTCCTACGGCCACGTGCGCGACCTGGCTGAGGAAGACGGCTCCGTCCAGCCGGATAACGACTTCGCTATGTCCTGGGAAATCCAGGACCGCGCCGGAAAGCACGTCAACGAGATCGCTGCCGCCGTCAAAGGCGCCAAAAAGCTGATCCTGGCCACCGACCCCGACCGCGAGGGCGAGGCCATTTCCTGGCATTTGCTTGAGGTGCTTAGGGACAAGAAGGTCATGAAGGACGTCGCCGTCGAACGCGTCGTCTTCAACGCCATCACGAAGGCCGCCGTGACCGAGGCAATGGCCAATCCCCGCCAGATCGATGGCGAACTGGTGGACGCCTATCTCGCGCGTCGCGCCCTCGATTACCTCGTCGGTTACAACCTCTCGCCGATCCTATGGCGCAAACTGCCGGGCGCTCGCTCGGCCGGCCGCGTGCAGTCGGTCGCCCTCCGCATCGTCTGCGAACGCGAGATGGAGATCGAGAAGTTCCGCCCCCAGGAATACTGGACCATCGACGCGCTGCTGAAAACGCCGTCCGGCGACAACATGTCGGCGCGCCTGACGAAGCTGAACGGCGAAAAGCTCGACAAATTCTCGCTGCCGAATGAGGCCGCGGCCGTTGCCGCGCGCAACGCGATCGATGCGGGGAAGTTCACGGTCGCAAGCGTCGAGTCGAAGCCGGCGCGCCGCAATCCGCAACCGCCGTTCACTACCTCAACCTTGCAGCAAGAGGCCGCGCGCAAGCTCGGTTTCTCCGCAAAGCACACGATGAGCACCGCCCAGCGCCTCTATGAAGGTCTGGAAGTCGACGGCGAGACCGTGGGCCTCATCACCTATATGCGTACCGACGGCGTCGACGTGGCGCCCGAAGCTTTGACAGCGACCCGCAAACTGATCGAAAGCCGTTTCAGCAAGCGTCACATGCCCGACAGCCCGCGCATGTACAAATCGAAGACGCGCAATGCCCAGGAAGCGCACGAAGCGATCCGCCCGACCGATGTCGCGCGCACGCCCGAATCGATGCGGAACCTCGAGCCCGACATGGCCAGGCTTTATGATCTGATTTGGAAGCGCATGGTCGCAAGCCAAATGGAAGCGGCCGAGTTCGAGCGTACGACCGTCGACATCGAAACCGGCGACGGCAAAACCGGCTTGCGCGCGAACGGCTCCGTGCTGACGTTCGACGGCTTCCTCGCACTCTATCAAGAAGGCCGCGACGACGCGGGCGACGACGAAGACAGCGCGCGCCTGCCGAAGGTCGCCAAGGGCGACGGCATGAACGTCGCGGAGATCAAACCAGAACAACACTTCACCGAACCGCCGCCGCGCTTCTCGGAAGCCTCGCTGGTCAAGAAGCTCGAAGAACTGGGCATCGGCCGCCCCTCGACCTACGCGTCCATCCTGCAGGTGTTACGCGACCGCTCGTATGTGCGCATGGACAAGGCCCGCTTCATCCCGGAAGACAAGGGCATGCTGGTCACGGCGTTCCTGACGAACTTCTTCCAGCACTACGTCCAGTACGATTTCACGGCGGACCTTGAAGAACAGCTCGACCTCGTCTCGGACGGCAAGCTGAAATGGACAAAGCTGCTTGCCGATTTCTGGCTGGGCTTCAACGCCGCGATTAAAGACATCGGCGATCTGCGTATCACGCAGGTTCTCGACACATTGAACGAAGTTCTGGGCGATCACATCTTCCCGCCCAACGCCGACGGCACCGACCCGCGCAAATGTAAAATGTGCGCGAACGGCACGCTGGGTCTCAGGCTCGGCAAGTTCGGCGCCTTCATCGGCTGCTCGAACTACAAGGGCGAAGGCGAAGACAAGTGCAGCTACACGCGGCCCCTCGCCTCCGCGGGCAACGGCGAGGCGATGGAAACGAAGGCGCTCGGCGTGGACCCGGAAACGGGCCTGAGCGTCACGCTACGCGCCGGCCGCTTCGGTCCCTATCTGCAACTCGGCGAAGGCAGCAAAGACAAAGGCGCCGAGAAACCGAAGCGCGCAGGCCTTCCGAAGGGCGTGGACCGTAACACGATCACGCTGGAACAGGCGTTACGCCTGCTCTCGCTGCCGCGCGAAGTGGGCATGCATCCGGAAACGAGCAAACCGATCGTGGCAAACTTCGGCCGCTTCGGACCCTACATCCTGCACGACGGCATGTACGCGAACCTCGACAACGAAGAAGACGTGTTCACGATCGGCCTCAATCATGCCGTGACCGTGCTC
>JABFRX010000215.1 GCA_013140995.1 Alphaproteobacteria bacterium
GGATTTCATCAGGGCCAGCGGGCATGTGAACCGCACTCAAAGGCCGAACACATGTCCGCACCTACCGAACTTCGTCACCATCGCCAAAAAACATCTTGCCAACAGGGGGCCGTCCACACATGTCCCCAGATTGTTGTTCCCCAGATTGTTGTCATGTCGCGCCCCTTCCGGCTCACTGCGCAAGTTCGCGTTTGCCGCTGACCTTGACCCAGTTGCTTCGGCATTTGGCGCAGCGCATGCGCGAGGCGATGTCCGGGCGCGCTTTCGCTCTTCGAGACGGGGGCGATCATTCTTCATATCGCCTCCCAGCACGCGGGCCTGTTGCCGGCGGACGCTCACGCCCGCGAGCGCGTGCGATCCAGTGGATATTTGCGGCGCTCAACACGGTGGAGCCGCCGATCGTCGAGCGTTCGGCCGCGCTTCTGCTTGAGCGCGAGAAGAGTTGGTACGCGGAGCGGATGTTGGTGCTGGACGAGCGCGTAAGCTTGTGATCCGGCGGCGGCTGTGGGCCGTAGTGGCTCGCATGACCCCCCCCACGATTGTTTGGTTCCGGCAGGACCTTCGGCTTTCGGATAATGCCGCGTTGGCGGCGGCTCAAAAGGGGCCGGTGGTGCCGGTCTTTGTACTCGACGACGAGACGCCGGGCGTTTGGAAAACCGGTGAGGCTTCGCGGTGGTGGTTGCACCGCAGTTTGGAGGCGCTTGCCGGCGATTTGGCGAAGCGCGGGTCGCGGCTGATCTTGCGGCGCGGACGCGCGGACAAGGTGCTGCCGGAATTGGTCGCCGAGACGGGTGCTAAGGCTGTCGTTTGGAACCGTTTGTATGAGCCCTATGCGGTCGCGCGGGATGGGGCGCTGAAAGAGGCTTTGAAGGCGCGCGATGTTGCGGTTTCGAGTTTCAACGGATCGCTTCTCAAAGAGCCTTGGGAGGTGAAGACAGGCGGCGATACGCCGTTCAAAGTTTTCACGCCGTTTTGGCGCGCGGCGCAGTCGACGATGGAGCCGGGCGCTCCCCTGCCCGCGCGGAAGGCTTTGCAGCCGCCCGATGCTTGGCCGAAATCGGATGCGTTGGCCGCGTGGAAGCTGTTGCCGACGCGGCCGAATTGGGCGAGCGGGTTCGAGCCGGTTTGGACGCCTGGCGAGGCTGGGGCGAAGGCGCGGCTGGCGGCCTTCGTCGATGAGGGGCTTTCGCGTTATGCGGCTGCGCGCGATATGCCGGGCGAGGCTGTGACCTCGCGCCTGTCGCCGCACCTTCATTGGGGCGAGATTTCGCCGCGCCAGGTTTGGCATGCGCTGCAGGTGGCGAAGCAGGCGCCAAAGCTTGAGGGCAATGCCGACAAGTTTTTGTCCGAGATCGGCTGGCGCGAGTTTTCGTATCACCTGCTCTATCATTTTCCGACGCTGCCGGAGAAGAACTTCCGTCCCGGCTTCGATGCGTTTCCGTGGGCCGAAGACAAGGCCGGGTTTCGCGCGTGGTCACGAGGGCGGACCGGTTATCCGATCGTGGATGCCGGGATGCGCGAGCTTTGGGCGACCGGCACGATGCATAACCGCGTGCGGATGGCGGCGGCTTCGTTTTTGATCAAGCATTTGATGATCGATTGGCGGCGCGGGGCTGCTTGGTTTTGGGACACCTTGGTCGATGCGGATCTTGCCAGCAATTCGGCGAGTTGGCAGTGGGTGGCCGGATCGGGTGCGGATGCGGCGCCTTACTTCCGGATTTTCAATCCGGTTTTGCAGGGCGAAAAGTTCGACCCCGATGGTGTTTATACGCGGCGCTGGGTACCGGAGTTGCAAGCTTGCGATACGCGGTTTTTGCACCGGCCTTGGGATGCGCCGAATTTCAAAGCGCTCAAATACGCCGAGCGGATCGTGGAGCATGACAGGGCGCGGGCGCGGGCGCTTGGCGCTTTCGAGAGGCTTTCGCGCGGGTGAGTGGGACACGTGGGACCGTGGGACAGCGATCCCGTTTGTCTCATGATCCGGCCGGCCTGCGGGCGCGTAACTCTTATGAACCACCAGGGGCTCTGACCCATGCTGCCCGCGCGACCGGTTTTGTTGTTGACGGGCGCGGTGTTGGCCGGATGCGCATCGATGCCGGATATTCCAAAGCCGCCGCCGCCAAAGAAGCTTGTGCTGGAGCAAGCGCTCACCGGGCGGCTGCTCGCCGAGGGTGCGTTCGTGAACAGCCTGACCGGCGGCGAGACGCGGCTCAACGTCTTGATCGACGGCACGTGGGAGGGCCAAGTGCTGACGCTGGTCGAGGACTTCACCTATGACGGCGGCTTGACGGAGCGCAAAACCTGGCGCCTGACGAAGACCGCCGAGGGCATTTATTCCGGGACGCGGGAGGACGTGATCGGCGCGGCGGACGTGCGGCAGGACGGCGACGGTGTGCGCCTCGACTACCGCGTGACGCTGGACACCGGCCTTGGGCCCATCGCGGTCCGGTTTCAGGATCTCTTGACGCTGAACGCGGACGGGTCGGTCGAAAACGCCGCAGTGGTTTCCAAATGGGGTCTGAAGATCGGGCGCGTGCACCTCACCATGCGGCCGCAAAAGCGGTAAAAGCGCCGCGGCCGGCGCATTCTTGCGATTTGGCATGGAAACGCCTATATATACGCGCAGTGACGGCTGCACGGTTGTGAAGTGTGGGCCTAAGTTACGGCGAGGTGCCTTTTAAGGCCCGCGCCGCAATCCGGTTCGAAAACCTTCTTTCAAGCGTTGTTCATGCTTTTCGCCGCGTCTTGGCATTTCGCCCGGGCGCAAATTTGCTTTGTTCAAGGAATGACAAGAAATGGCTTCGAATACGGGTACCGTGAAATTCTTCAACGCGACCAAGGGTTTTGGCTTCATCGCGCCGGACGGCGGCGGCAAGGACGTTTTCGTCCACGCGACCGCGGTCGAGCAGGCCGGGATGCGCACGCTGACCGAAGGTCAACGCGTGAACTTCAACACGGAAGCTGACGCGCGCGGCGCGAAGGCTGTGAACCTCAGCGCTGCGTAAGCGGTGACGTGACACGAGCGGGCGGTCGAACGATGAGTTCGGCCGCCTGTTTTTTTTGTGTCCGGTTGGCGCCTAAAATTGTCATCCCGGCCGTTAGCGAAGCCTGCTGCGAAGC
>JABFRX010000288.1 GCA_013140995.1 Alphaproteobacteria bacterium
GTCGGGTTCGAGTTTGCGGATGAACGCGACCCGCGCGCGGAATGCGTCCAGTTCCGGTGTCCAGTTAAGTGATTTCAAGCCCAGTTCGCGGATTCCGTTCAGCACGGCTGCGGCGAGTTTGGCGGCGTCGGGTTTCTTCAGCGGGCGTTCGGCGAGGGTCAATGCGTGGAGGCGTTCTTCTTCGCGCGCGATCGCCGCTTTTTCGCGGCTCGACCATTCGCAGACTTCGCGAGTTTCGATGTGGTCGGCGAACAACTCTTCGATGTCGGCGAGCGTGAGTGGTGCCGCTTGATGGATTTTCGCGTTTGCGCCGGCGCCGTCGAGGGCGGCGATTCCGAGGTAGTCTTCGCGTGCCAGTGCGTCGGTATCGGGGAGCGTCGCGCCGCGTCCGCTTGCCATGCGGAAGCTCGCGGGGCCGCGGCGTTTGGCGACGCGTTCGGGGTAGGCGAGGGCAGTGAGGCGGCCGGCGGCGTGCATATCCAAGCGGCCGTCTTTAACGTCGAGGGTGCGGCGCCAGCTGCGGGCTTGTTCGCGTGCGCGGGCGAGGGAGCCTCTATCTGCGTTTGCGCTGCCCCCATCGAACGCTTCGAGGCGGGTGCGCAGATCGGCGTCTTTGGTTCCGCGTATGACGTCGCGTTCGCTCAGGATCGCGGCAAGGGCGGCGGCTGTCGCGCCTTCGCCCAGTTCCTTCGCGCGCAGCATCATGTGGGCGAGGCGCGGGTGTGCACCGAACGTGGCACAGGCGCGGCCGTGCACGGTGATGCGTTTATCTGCGTCGATCGCGTCGAGTTCGCGCAGCAAGTCTTGCGCTTCGGCGAACGTGCTGGCCGGCGGCGGGTCGAGCAGTTTCAAGCGGCTCGCATCGCGTTCGCCCCAGAGGGCCAAGTCGAGTGCGAAGGGGCTGAGATCGCTCGTCAAGATTTCGGGCGGTGTGTAGGGGGTAAGCGCGCGGGTTTCGGTTTCCTCCCACAGGCGGTAGCAGACGCCGGGCGCCACGCGGCCCGCACGGCCGCGGCGCTGGTCGGCGGAGGCGAGGGAGAGGCGCTGCGTCACCAGCCGCGTCATGCCGGTCGCGGGGTCGAAGCGCGCGCTGCGCTGGAGGCCTGCGTCGATCACCACGCGGATGTCTTCGATGGTCAGGCTGGTTTCGGCGATGGCGGTGGCGAGTACGATTTTGCGCGTGCCGGGGAGCGGGCGGATCGCGCGGTCTTGTTGCTCGGCGGTGAGGGTGCCGTAGAGCGGGAGCAGCGTCGCGCCGCTTATGTCCTCGCTTTCGAGCAGGCGCGCCACGTTACGGATTTCGCCTTCGCCGGGAAGGAAGACCAGCAGCCCGCCGTCGGTTTCGTGGAGCGCGCGCATGATGACGTTCGCAGTCGCTTGTTCGATGCGCGCGTTCAAGGGCGGCGGCGTGTAGCGGGTTTCAATAGGGTGGAGGCGACCTTCGGAACGCACGATTGGTCCGTCGATCAGTTTCGCCACGCGTGCGCCGTCGAGCGTTGCGGACATGACGAGGATCTTCAGGTTCTCATTCAGCGCGGCTTGCGTTTCGAGGGTTAGCGCCAGGCCCAAATCCGCGTTCAGGCTGCGCTCGTGGAATTCGTCGAAGATCACGCAGGCCACGCCCTTCAGTTCCGGGTCGTTTTGCAGGCGGCGGGTGAGCAGGCCTTCGGTCACGACCTCGATGCGCGTCTTTGCGCTCACCTTTGAATCGAGGCGTACGCGGTAGCCGACGGTTTCGCCAACCTTCTCGCCGATGAGATCGGCCATGCGGGCGGCGGCGGCGCGGGCGGCGACGCGGCGCGGCTCCAGCATCAGGATTTTTTTGCCCTCAGCCCACGGTTCGCGCAGCAGCGCAAGCGGTACCAGCGTCGTCTTGCCGGCACCCGTCGGCGCTTCGAGTACGGCCGAGCGGGCGGACATCAGTGTCCGCGTCAACTCAGGTAAGGCAGCTTCGATAGGCAAGCTCATGTTTTTCCTGTGCAATTGCCCGGCAGAAATCGAAAACGCGAAAATCGAATCCGTTATATGCGTTATTTCCGCAGAGTTGCGCCATTTCATGCGTTAGCAATCCGTTAGATATGCGTTAGCTCGACCGCCACATCCGTTAGCAACCCTGCGAAATGCGAAAATCGAATCCGTCTGATGCGTCTGCACGGCGGCATTCTGCGGAAACATCCGTCTGGAATCCGTCTGGGGGCATGATTGGCGAGGCTCCGGTCATTTGCTTTTTTCAATATAAATTGGACATATTTGTCGATTGCGCGATCCGACGCGTGACACTTGGCAACAACAGAATCGTCATGGCCGGGCTTGACCCGGCCACCCACGGTCACCCGCTCCGTCTTGGAGAGCGTTTGTTGGCGTGGCCCTGGGTGGCCGGGTCGCGCTTCGCTTGCCCGGCCATGACGGACGCAGGGGTGGGCCATGTCGATTTTGTTTGGACTGACACATTCGCGAACTAGGCGATTCTGGCGAATCCTGGCATGGGTCGTGGCTGCTGATTTTCGGGGTTTGCCTTGTCCGTTCCTTCAGTTGACATGCCTGCGGCCGCTCACCAGCCGCGCGATGCCCGCGCTTGGGCGATGCTTTTGATCCCTTATCGCGATCCGTCGACGCCGCGGTCGTTCATCGAGATTGCGATCACCGTCGTGCCGTTTTTGGCGCTGTGGGCGGCGATGTGGTTCTTGATGGGGTTCAGCTATTGGCTGGCGCTACCGCTGGCGATCCCCGCCGCTGGGTTTCTGGTTCGCATCTTCCTCATCCTGCACGATTGCGGGCACGGCGCGTTCTTCAAGAACCGCGCGCTCAACGACTGGGTGGGGCGGCTGTGCGGTGTGCTGACGCTGACGCCGTTCGGTGTGTGGCGCAAGACGCACAGTATGCATCACGCGACGTCGGGCAACCTGGATCGCCGCGGTCTCGGCGACATCGAGACGATGACGGTGGCCGAGTACAAAGCCTCGCCCTGGTATGAGCGGCTGCGGTACCGGGCGTACCGGCATCCGGTCACGCTGTTTCTGATCGGGCCTGCGTTCGTGTTCTTCCTCTCGAACAGGTTGCCGGTCGGGTTGATGGACGGCGGCTGGCGGCCTTGGTTCTCGGCGATTGTGAACAACCTTGTCATCGTGGCCGTGGCGGTCGGCATGATGTATCTCGTCGGGTGGAGCGAGTTCCTCATGATCGAGATTCCGATCCTGCTGCTCGCCTCTTCGATCGGCGTGTGGCTGTTTTACGTTCAGCACCAGTTCGAAGGGACAGTGTGGGCGGGGGCTGAGAAATGGGACTTGCAGCAGTCGGCGCTGCAAGGTTCGTCGCACTACGATTTGCCGGCGGTCTTGCGCTGGTTTACGGCGAACATCGGCGTGCATCACGTGCATCATTTGTCGAGCCGGATTCCGTACTACCGGCTGCAGCGCGTGCTGCGCGATCATCCGGAGCTGCGCGACGTGGGGCGGCTCACGCTGTGGCAGAGCTTTTCGTGCGTGCGGTTGGCGCTCTGGGACGAGGTGCGCGGGCGGCTGGTGAGTTTCCGCGAGGTGCGGCGCAGCTAGGGTTCGGCCTTCCGTCGCCGCAGGGGTGCTGAATTCGCTTCGCAATCGCGGGCGATGTGACTCAGTAACGCGGGCTGCAATCGTGATCGCGGGCGCGTTGTTGAGGCGCGACGTGCAGGCGTATGGTCCGCGCCGCGGGTGGGGGCGTTCTCTCAGGAGACCATTCGTGATGTCACAGATTGCACGGCTTGGTACTGCAGTTCTGTTCGCGTCCCTTTGCGTGGGTGTTACGCAATTTGCGTTTGCGGCCGATCCGCCGAAAGGTGCGCCGCCGGGCGCTGCCGCCGGCAGCGAAGTTCCGGCGGGCGCGACGCTGCCGCCGGACCGGGTCAAACCGGTAAAGGGTTTGCAGATGGGCGTTCGCGGTACCGTCGGGCGCAAGCTGGCGGGGCGCGAGGCCGGTCTGCCGCTTAGTGATTTTGCTGGTGCGAAGTCAATCACCAGCGCCGCTTGGAAGAAAATGCGCAAGATTCCTAAGACGGGCCTATTCATCGTCGATGCCGACTATGTCCCCGGTAATTTTCGCGAGTCGCTTACCGAGGAAGGTTACGCGATGGATGCCAAGGGCAACATCACGGACCGCGAAGGCAATCAGAAGGCCATCTTCATCCTGCCGCAAACCTATGAGATGAAGGGCCAGCGCCAGGGTTGGTTGGAGCGTTTCCAAAAGGACGCCTCGAATGCCATCGTCGGCGAGGCAAAGGCGGGCAACCCCCACCACTTCGCGTGCTACAGCGCGAGTGCCTGGCTCGTCTATTCGAACGGGTTCTGCCGGTATTGGGATTTGAAGACCAAGGGTTGGGCCTATGGGCCGAAGGCGGGCGGAGGGTGCGGCTGGCCGGTGCCCGCGACGAACATCTCGACGATCCAAGTGTGGGCGTGGATTCACGGCCATGCGTATAAGGAAGCGTCGTGCGCGAACTGCAGCTCCAAGGGCGTCACGGCCACCTGGGACATCGGCTGCTTCTGGCCGGCCTATGGCGGGGCATTGCTCGAGAACTATGCGCACTTGCAGGACAACGATCCCGCGCACGGAAACCCGCGCGCGGACGCGTATTGGGTTTGGTCGCCTTGAGGTGACGGGATGAGGGCGGGAGCGCGGTACGTGCCTTCCGCCTTTCCTCATCCGATTGGGCCTGACGGCCGCCGATCGTGCTGGCGACCGCTTGGCGTGGCGCGCGGCGCGCGGCTAAACTCGGGCGCATGATGCGAAACGTTTTGGCGGTGGTTGCGGGCTTCGTCGTTGCGGCGGCGGTTATGATGGGATGCGAGTTTGCGAACTCGTTCCTCTATCCGTTTCCGCCCGGCATGGACACGAACGACCTTGAGGCAGTGCGCGACTTTGCGGCGGCGATGCCGCTCTCCGCGCTCGTGCTGGTCGCGATCGGGTGGACTGCGGGTTCGTTCGCCGGTGGGTTTGCGACCACGCGGATTGCGCGCACGGGGTCACCCGCGCTGGCGCAGATCATGGGGCTTCTGCTGACGGCAGGCGGCGTGTTCAATGCGTGGATGATCCAGAATCCGCCATGGTTTTTCTGGGGCGGGTTGCCGGTGTTCTTTCTGTTCGCCATGCTCGGTCATCATGCAGCAGTGGGAGCACGCCGATGATCCGCAGCATTGCCGCAGTCATCGCCGGGCTCGTCTTCATCTTTGCGACGCATATCGGCACCGACGAGGTGCTGCATGCGTGGGGCGTGTTTCCGCCGGAAGGGCAGCGGATGTCCGACCCGTGGCTGAACGCATTGGCGCTCGGTTATCGCTCGGTGTTTTCGGTTTTGGGGTGCGCGCTCACTGCGTGGCTCGCGCCCGTGCGGCCGATGGCGCATGCGTTGGTGCTGGGTGGGATCGGGACGGTGCTGGCTTCGCTTGGGGCTTATGTGGCGATCCCGCTGGACCTTGGGCCGATGTGGTATCCGATTGCGCTTGCGGCTTCGGCGCTGCCTTGTGCTTGGGCAGGCGGGATGCTGGTGCGGCGCTGAGTCCCTGGGGCTTTGCGCGGGTTTGCGCTTTGGGGCGTGACCGGGTACCAGGCCGGTCAACAGCGAAATGAGTCATCTCAAGATGAAGAAGAAAAAGGGGCTGAACCCGCCCTTCGCCCAACTCACCAAGGACGCGCGCTTCGAGGGCACGTTCGAGGTGCTCGTCCCCGTGCCGGACCGCGTACGCCCGCAACGCGTGGCGCTCCAATTCGACAGCCAAGCGTCCGCCGAAAGCTGGATCCACTCGCCCGACGGCGAGGACGCGATCGCGGCGATCATGAAAGAAGCCGCGGCCGCGGTTTGAGTTCAGCCGCCCGCACGCAGGCGCGACGCGCGGTCCCTGAGCGAGGCGGTGAGCGAGGCGATGTCGCCCCGGTTCTGCGACAGCACGGACGCGAACTGATCGCGCTGTTCCACCGAGAGCCAGATCCCCGAGACCTGCACATCGACGATCTTGTAGGCCCCACCTTCGGACGACAGGCGGAACGCGATGCGCAGCGGTTCGCGCAACGTGCCGCCCTCGGCCAGGGTCATGACGGTCACGTCGCCCGGCTTGTTTGCGATGTCGCCGGTCACGCGCAGCGTGGAGGCCGCGTAGTCGACGAGATGCGTGCCGTAGATCGCGGTTGAGTACTGCGTGAACGCTTCGACGAACGGTTCCACCACGCCGTCGGGCGCGCCGCGGCGATAGTTGCCCAGCGTGAACAGCGCGGTCTTGCGCGCATCCATGTGGCCGACGATGAAGGCGTTGAAGCGGCTCACGCGGTCGGTCTTGCCCGCGCGCGTGTCGCGCAGGATGCCAAAACCTTGATCGATGAGCGTTTGCGTGAAAGCGCGCGCGCCGTCGTCGGCGGATGCGGGCGCTGTGTTGAGCGTCAGTGTCAGTGTAATCGCCGCGACCATCGCGGCGAGAGAAAATGTCAGTCCGCGCATGGCTACCCTCCTTGCACGAAGGCCAAGATGCTAGCGCGAAACAGAGTCACTCAACCGCCACGTGCAGGGTGAATTTTTGTGTGCTGCATGTGCGAGGGGTCCTTGCGTTTGGCGGGCGCCAGAACAGTCCTCCGGCATGCAACCGAATGACCAGCGTCAACGTTTACTTAACGTGGGCGTGCCTCACGCGCGGTGCACGGACAGACGCGCGCCGGCCAGCACGCAAAAGGAGAAGCAAAATGGATCTCACGACCCTACTCGTTATCGTTCTTATCGTTCTTGTGGTCGGCGGCGGCGGCTTGTACGGCCGCGGGCGCTGGTTCTAAGCGCGTTGTCGGGTGCGCCGCCCGCACTCACTATCGTCTCGCGGTGCGACGGCCAGCGGCGGCGCTGACTTGGAAATGCTGCGAACTGCCTCGTCAGCGCGTCGTTCGGAGAGCGTGCGAGGACGCGCGCGCTCCTAGGGCAGTGGCCACTTGTCTATTCTGCGGCTCGGGCGAGCGCCGGTTTTGCGGCAGCGCCCGCCTTCGTGAACTGCAGCGTGCCGTCTTCGATGGGGGCTTTGCGCATTTCTTTGAGGTCGGTGAAGTAGTTTTGGTTTTGGCGCCAGGGCGCGGTCGGGCCTTGCTTTGGCGTGGCTGCGATTGCGCGTTGGACGTAGCCGCTTGAGAAATCGAGCATCGGGTCGGCTTGCATATTCGGGTCGGCGGGGCGCGGGGTTACAATTTGGGCGCCTTTTTCGTCCATCTTGTTCAGCACGCGCGTGACCCATTCGCAGACGAGGTCGGCGCGTAGCGTCCAGCTTGCGTTCGTGTAGCCGAAGACGAAAGCGAGGTTCGGCACGTTCGAGAACATCATGCCCTTGTAGGCGAACGTCTTGCCGACCTCGACGGGTGCGCCGTCCACCGTCAACTGCGTGCCGCCCAGCATTTGGACGTGCAGGCCGGTGGCGGTGACGATGATGTCGGCTTTCAGTTCCTTGCCGCTCTTCAGCTTGATGCCGGTTTCGGTGAACGTGTCGATGTGGTCGGTCACGACGTCGACGTGGTCTTGCTTGATCGCTTCGAACAGGTCCGCGTCGGGCACGAGGCAGAGGCGCTGGTCCCAGGGATTGTAGCTTGGCGTGAAGTGGGTCTTCACGTCGTAGCCCGCGGGCAACAGGTCGGTCACGCCTTTGAGCAGCATCTCTTTGATTTTTGCCGGCTGCGTGCGCGCGCGGTTGAAGAAGAAGCGCTGCAGCACGATGTTGCGCCAGCGGGGGATCATGAAGGCCCAGCGCGCGGGCATGATCTTGCGCAGGAAATTCGCGGTCGCGTCTTTCTCGGGCCGCGAGACGTAGTACGTGGGCGAGCGCTGCAGCATCGTCACGTGGCCCGCGGTTTTCGCCATATTCGGGATCAGCGTGACCGCGGTGGCGCCGGAGCCGATGACGACGACGCGCTTGCCGGCGTAGTCGAGGCTCTCCGGCCAGTGCTGCGGGTGGATCACCTGGCCTTTGAAGTTTTCGCGGCCGGGGAATTCGGGCGTGTAGCCTTCGCTGTAGCGGTAGTACCCGGCGCAGGAGAACAGAAAATTCGCGGTGAACGTGACGGGTTCTTCGCGGCCGTTTGCGTCGCGCTTCGCCGCTTCGACGGTCCAGCGGGCGGTCGTCGAGTCCCAGCTCGCGCGTTTTACGCCGTGGCGGAAGCGGATGTGTTTGTCGATGCCGTTTTCGCTGGCGGTTTCGGTGACGTAGTTGCGGATCTTGTCGCCGGGCGAGATCGTGCTGTCGTGCGTCCATGGCTTGAAGCCGTAGCCCATGGTCAGCATGTCGGAGTCCGAGCGGATGCCGGGGTAGCGGAACAGGTCCCACGTGCCGCCGATGCGCTCGCGGTTTTCGAGGATGACGTAGCTCTTCTGCGGGGCGAATTTGTTCAGGTGGTAGCCGGCGTCGATGCCGGAAATGCCGGCGCCGATGATGAGGACGTCGAAGTGCTCGGCCATGCGGGTGTTTCCTTCGGGAAGGGCGGTGTCGTGACCATAGCACATCTGCCTAAACTGACAAATTGTCAGGCGGGCGCCGTGCGATTTCCACAACGCCGTGGCGGCCTGTGCCGATGCGGCGCAGGTTGGTTAAGCCGTTGTAGTAGCTCACGGATCGGCGGTTGCGCGGCTTTGTCTGACAATCGCGTCACTTGACGCTCGCCCATGCGTGCCGCACCTCGCGCACGCAAACCTTAGACGCCCCCCAATTGAGGTACTCCCGATGAAAACGATTTTCTTTGCTGCGGCGGTTGCCGCAATCGCCGTTGCCGCGCCGGTTCAGGCTGCGGAAGGCTTCGGCATCCTGCTCGGCGGCAGCAGCTGGAAAGTTCCGGCCTGCAAAGACGGCAAGGTGCTGCGCGAAACGCGCGACGCTCGCACGGGCAAACTCGCGTGGCGTTGCGTGGTTGCAGACCAGAAAACCGCGCAAGTTACCGGCCCGCGCAAGTAGGCTCTCGCCGTTCTCGCAAGCGTTTGGATCGCCCCCGATTGTTCGGGGGCGATTTTTTTGAGTACGGTCTGTGCTCGTTGGTTCGGGAGAGTCGCTTGCAGTTCGACGTTGCCGGGGTTTCGCTGACTGCCGATCCGTCCGGCGCCTTGTGGTGGGCGGACGAGCGGCTGCTTGCGGTTGCCGATCTGCATTTCGAGAAGGGTTCTGCGTTTGCTTCGCGGACGGGGCAGATGCTGCCGCCTTACGACACGCATGCAACGCTCGCACGGTTTGGCGAGGTGGTGGAGCGGTTAGCGCCCAAGACGATCGTTTGCCTCGGCGATAATTTTCACGACCGCGACGGGCCATCACGGCTCGATGCGGCGGCGCGGCGCGCGATTACGGCGCTGATGCGCAAGCGGCGGTTCGTTTGGATCGAAGGCAATCACGATGCGGCGTCGGCACTGGTGCTGGGCGGCGAGTGTTCGCTTGAGTTTGCGAAGGGGCCACTGACGTTCCGGCATGAGCCGAAGCGTGGGCGTGCCGCTGCTGGAGAACTATGCGGTCACCTGCATCCGGTTGCGTGGGTGGCGACGCGCGTGCGGCGGTTGAAGCGGCGCTGCTTCGTTGCGGACGGAACGCGTTGCGTGCTGCCGGCATTCGGTTCGTACACCGGCGGGCTCGACGTGTTCGACGGTGCGTTCGCGGGGCTGTTTCCGCGCGGGTTCCAGGCTTATCTGTTGGGCCGCGACCGGGTCTATCCGTTCGCGCATTCGCGCCTCGCGGCAGAGTAACTAATTCGCGCGCGCCGTTTGTTGCGTCCACGCGCCTTCGGCGACTTTGGGGGCCCATTCGCCGTAGACGGTGATATAGAGCAGCGCTTCGGTGCCTGGGCGCGTGATGCCTTGCAGAATATAATTCTTCGGAACTTCGGCGAACGTGCCCGGCGTTTGCACGCGTTCGGTG
>JABFRX010000114.1 GCA_013140995.1 Alphaproteobacteria bacterium
AGCAGGCCCCAGCCCGGTGCCGTATCCCAGCGTCCGAAACGCCAGACGTTCACAGGCCTGCCCGCATAGCTCAAGATCGCGCGCACGACGGCAAGACCCATCGCGGCTTGCGCGCCGGGGCTAAGCGCGATCTCGACACTGTCGACGCGCTTCCAGCCGCGGCAGAGTTCGTCGAGCACGGCCTGCGTCAACGCGGGTGTCGTGCTCGCGCCGGTGACGGCGAGCACGCCGCGCGCCTTCGCAACCTCATCCAGCGAACCGAACCCGGCAACGAAATCGCGCGCGTCCGCCAAGTCGATATAGTGGACGCCAGCCTCGATGGCGGCCTGTGCAAACGTATAGGCACTCCCTTGAAATGGTCCCGCCGCATCCACAACGCAAAACACATTCAACGCCAAGACACCGGCCGCACTCACCCGCGTGCGATCCAAGAAGGCAACCGACACCCGTTCCGGGGCACGAAGCGTGCGCGCGAACGCGACCGCATTGTCCCGCGACCGGCCGCAGATAACGACATGGCAGTCCGTGGTCTCAAGAAGCCCGCGGACGAGCGATTGACCGAATGATCCCGCGCCGCCGATGACGGCGATGCGCTTTTCCCTCAGGGCTTCACCGCGCCTGAAATCGCAGCAGCAGCAGGGCCCGAGAGATCTTGTAGCGGCCCCAGCGGCTTCTTCTCCGTCTTCACTTCAAGGATCGAGGGCGTGCCCGACCAAAGCTTGTAGACGACGACGCCGTCCTGAATGAGCAGCAGCATCGACGCCTTCCAACCCGTGGCCGTCGTCTCGCGCTCGAAGCCCAACACATCGAGCGCCACGTTGCCGGTGCGGTCTTTCGACGAAATCGATGGCTCGGCCTGCCACCCCGTGCAGCGCTCGCGCGCTGTCAGGCACGATTGCACGGCCGGGTCCAAGTCTTCCTGCTTCATCGATTGCTGCGGCAAGAAGCGCGGCACCATGTCGAGATAGTTCAGCACCTTGATGTTCGGCGTCGTGTACGGATCGAACCCGCGCGCCTTCAGCTCCCTCTGCGTGGTGACATAAGGCTTCACCTGCGCATAGGCGTCTTCGGCGCTCTTGTAGCTCTTGAACGGCGACTGGGTCGTCTCGACCGTCGACGGCAGAACACCCCAGCTCGCACACGCGCCAAGCGGCGACAGGGCGGCAACTACAAACGCTGTACGCAAACGCATCGTCGAAATCCAAACCATCGAGGGAAGATGCTCATACTGGCGAGAAACGGCGCAGAACGCAATTTGCCGTCCGTCACACAACCGTAATGCGGTGGCGCTCAGCCTTTCAACAACGCCGCCAACCGGTCCGGATAGTCCGTACACAGGCCATCCACGCCGAGGTCGGTGAGGCGCGCGAGATCGTCGGGCTTGTTCACCGTCCAGGCGCCGACTTTTAGACCAAAATCCCGCGCCTCCGTCATGGTCGCGCGATTGATGTCGGCGAAGAACGGGAACCAGCCGTCAGCGCCTGCGGCCTTCGCCGCTTTGATGACGGAACCGCCGTACTTTGCCCTGTCGAAACCGCCGGTCCACGGAGCACCCGCGCGCTCCATCGCACGCAAGGCCTCAAGCTCAGCCTTCGGCGGCGGTCCATGCTCAGGCGGCACCGGCGCCTCGGCGAAGTAGCTTTGCGGCAAGGTCGTGAACCAGCACTCAACCTTCGGCGCGAGCTTCTTCGCTGCAATCAGCGCCGGCCAATCGAAGCCGACAAGCACGGTGCGATCCAAGAATTTTTCGCGTTTGACGACGCGGATGACCGCTTCCGCCATTGCCTCAGGCGCGACGGTTCGCGCGCGGTCGATGAAGTTGCTCTTGAGCTCGATCCAAAGCTTTTCGTTCCCGCCCGAGCGCTTCAGCATCCAGATGACGTCGGCAAGGCGCGGAATCTTCTCGCCGTCGACCGGCATTTGACCGGGGTGCCTGGCGCCGTACTTTGAGCCTGGTTTCAGCCGCCCGATGTCGTAGGTCGCAAGGTCCGCGTAAGGCAGGTCTCTGATCAGCGGCGGCGGGCCGTCGAGCCAGCGGCCGTCCGCGTCGCGCACGATGTCGCTCTTCAGCGCATCGTCGTGGAACACCACGACGGTGCCGTCCTTGGCCACATGCACGTCGAGTTCGAACCCGTCGACGCCGATGTCGAGCGCATGCGAAAACGCAGCCAAGGTGTTTTCCGGGCGCAATCCCGCGCCGCCGCGGTGCGCAATATTCAGGGGTTTGCTCAACGTCAAAGGGCGTTTCAGACCAACAGCTAGACGTACTTTAGCACCGATGCGGCGGCGCATGGTGCTCAAGAAATGTGCGGGTTTGCGTGGGGCAGGTAGAACGAACCAGGCACGCGCTTGCCTTCTTGGCGCGCTCCTGCATCATGAGGGGCGGGGGAGTTGGGTGATCATGGTCCGTTCGTTCTTGAGCCTTCTCGCGTTCGCGCTCAGCGTCACGCTCGCGCACGCCGATACCGGCAGCTGGAAGATCAAAAAAGACCACTGGGACGCGGACGACGAAAAGCGCTTCGGCGAATTCGTCGCGGGCTTCGGCAACCACGACTGCAAGGACCCCGCCGCCTGTTTCAAGAGCACGGCCAACCCCTACCGCGACACCGACCCGCCGAACTTGCGGATGGACGGCGACTGCGCCGATTTCATCTACCAGCTGCGCGCGTACTACGCGTGGAAGAACGGACTGCCGTTTTCCTATCCGATCTACGTCATGTCGCGCTCAGGCCCCACGCCCGATTTCCGCTTCTCCGACGCGGGCAACCAAGTCGTTGCGCGGCTGCAGCTCGAATGGCAGGCCGACACCGATCCGGCGAAGCTCTTACTCGATCTGCGCGGAACGGTTTCGACTGCGATGTTCCGCATCGAACACACGTTCGACAACGGCTATAGCGCCTCCGATTTCTATTCGCCCAAAGTCGAACGCGGCGCGATCCGGCCGGGCAGCATCATCTACGATCCGTGGGGCCACGTCGTTTATGTGTTCAAGGTCGACGACGACGGCACCGTCCATTACGTCGATTCGAACCCCGACCGCGAAGTCACCCGCGGCACGTTCGGCCCGCAGTTTCCGCGCACGGCACCGGCGCTCGGCTCCGGTTTCTGGAACTGGCGCCCGATTAAGCTCGCCGACTACACGAAAGACGCCGACGGCAATCTGATCAACGGCCGCTTCGTCGTGGCCCCCAACGCCGAGCTTACCGACTACGGCATCGAACAATACTATGGCACCGAAAAGAACGAGACCGCGGACTGGAAGCTGGCGAAGTACAAACACCGCGGCAAGGATCTCGGCTTCTACGACTACGTGAAGGCCAAGCTGGCCAAATAACCGTGGGAGCGTTTGACTTCCGTGGTAGGTAAAACCCTGCCACCCAAAGGACGCCCGCGTGCAAAAGGCTGCGCCGAAATCCGCGACGCTCTCGTTAGGCACCAAGCTCGCGTTCGGCTTCGGGTCTGTCGCTTACGGTATCAAAGACGGTGGCTTCGCCTACTTCCTGCTGCTGTTCTACAGCCAGGTTATCGGTCTCGACGCGGGTGCGGTGGGCTTGGCAATCACGCTGGCCCTCATCGTCGACGCAGTCAGCGATCCGATCGTCGGCTATTGGTCCGACAATCTGCATTCAAGGTGGGGCAGGCGTCATCCATTCCTCTACGCCTCTGCGATCCCGGTCGCGGCGACCTATTATCTGCTGTGGAATCCGCCGGTGGGATGGTCGAACGAAGCGTTGTTTTGGTACCTGTTTGGGTTCGCGGTTCTGATCCGGACCTTCATCACGTTCAACGAAACGCCAAGCTCGGCACTGACTCCCGAGCTCACCGCCGACTACGACGAGCGGGCGACGCTGATTTCCTGGCGCCTCTTCTTCGGCTGGACCGGCGGCAACGCGATGTCGGTGATGATGTTCATGGCGCTCTTCCCGGCCTTCGCCACCGCGACCACGACGGGGCAGTTCAACCGCGACGCCTACGCAACCTATGGCGTGATCGCGGCGGGCCTGATGGGGTTGTCGATTTTGCTCTCCGCGCTCGGCACGCATTCGCGCATACCGCACTTGAAACCCCCGCCGCCGAAGCGGCGCATGACGCTCAGCCTCATCTTCAAGGAAGTTTTCGAGACACTGTCCAACCGCTCGTTCGTCGCGCTGTTTGTGGCGAACGTGTTCGGCTCGATCGGCGCGGGGCTGTCGGCCGCGCTCGCGTTCTACATCACGACCTATTTCTGGAAGTTCTCGCCGCTGGAAATCGGCGTGCTGACCTTGGGCGTCTTCCTCTCGGCGATCATCGGCGCCGTCATGGCCCCGATCGTCACCCGCACGATAGGTAAGAAGCGCGGCGCCATGATCATCGGCCTGATCGCGTTCTTAGGGGCGCCCTTGCCGATTGTGCTGAAACTCGCAGGCCTGATCGAAGCGGGCACGCACCAATTCGTGTTTATCTTGGTGCTGATCGCAGGCATCATCGATGTCGGCCTCATTATCTGCTTCCAGATTCTGGCCGCCGCCATGATGGCCGACCTTGTGGAGCAGTCTGAACTGAAAACCGGCCGGCGTTCCGAAGGCACGTTCGTCGCCGCGGCGACGTTCATCCGCAAAATGGTGTCGGGCTTGGGCGTGATGGCGGCGACAGTGGTGCTCGCGCTCGCGGGCTTGAAGGCGGGCGTCAAACCCGAAGACGTGCCCGCAGACGTCGTTTGGCGTCTCGGCGCCTACTACGTGCCCATCATCCTGACGTTCTGGATGGCGATGATGGCAGCAATTGCGTTCTACCGGCTCGACCGCAGCGACCACGAAGAAAATCTGCGTCAGCTCGCCGAACGCAACGCTGGTTGAGGCCTGCATTAACCCCAACGCTTACGCGCAGGTGAACGGCGGCTGAAACCCGCGTTGGCCCGCGGTTCAGCCGCCCCGTGCCAAAAGGCCGCTTGTGGAGAGATGTGCGCTTGGGCGTTTCGCCGCGCAAGCGGGGTTGCCAAGGCCCGTGCGTCTCACTATTTCACCGCCCAAATCCGGGGGCGGTTCGTTGAAGGAGATTGGTATGAAGTCGTTCGCCGTTGCTGCTTCCGCGATCGCCGTCGTGGCCTCCGCCGCGATTGCCGTGGCGCAGCCCCATTACCCAGTCGCCGCGACGGTCGCCCCGTCCGCGCCGCCGCCGGCGGTGATCACCGTCTTCGACCAGCCGAACTTCAAGGGCCGCAAGCTGATTTTCGATCAGATGGTGCCGAGCCTCGCCCGCATCAACTTCAACGACGTGATCGCCAGCGTGCAGATCAAAGGCCGCGACTGGGTGCTTTGCGAACACCGCAACTTCATGGGCAAGTGCGTGCGCATCCGCGCGAAGGAAAAAGACCTGAAGCGCCTGAAGATCAACGGCCAAGTGTCGTCGCTCTATCCGGTGCCGATGACGCCGCCCCCGCCGCCGAAGCCAAGGTGACGGAAGACGGAATACGAAGAGTGGGGTCAGCACAGCGCGCGCTTCTGATCCCCGTACTCCGTTCTCCGTATTCTATTTCTGCGCGGCCGGCACAGCAGGCGCAACCGCCGGCACCGGATAAAGTGAACTCACCCGCGCGAACAGCTGAATGATCCGCAAGTCCGCACCCTTCGTCTGCACGCGCGCGCACCGGCCGCCATAGTTGCGGTTTTCGCAAAGCACCCAATCGCCCGCACCCGCCACCTCGAAACTCGCGACCTTATCCTCGAACTGCAGCATAGCCAGATTGGGCGTCGCAGCGCTGATCTTCACCGAGCGCCCTTTGAAGTTTTCCTGGTCGAACACGGTGATGGAAAGCGGCACCGGCACCGGCGGTGCAACGGGCGCTGGAGGCGCCGCTGGTGCCGCGTTCGCAACGCCCGCCACCACACAAGCCAAGGCCATCAAGAAACCCGCGCGCCGCATATCTTTCTCCTCGCAAAAGCGGAAGATGATCTAGCGAAAATTCATTCGCGCCGCCCGTGAATTTGTTGTGATCCCGGCAAAGGCGGCAGGGCAGAGCCGGAATACGGAATACAGAAAACGGGGATGGGAAGGTGCGCCCTCCGATCCCCGTATTCCGTCGTCTGTTTTCTGAAATCTGGTGCTGTTGGTGGGAATTGAACCCACGACCTACGCCTTACCAAGGCGTTGCGCTACCACTACGCTACAACAGCGGCGCCGGTCGTATACCGTGGGGCAGGCGGCGAGGGAAGCCACTGGAAGACGGAAATCGGAATACAGGGATCGGAATGTGCCTCTCTGATCCCTGTTTTTCCGTATTCCGTCGTCAGGCCCTCGCTATGCCGATCGGACAAGAAACCCCCATACCCCCCAGCCCGCAATACCCGTCCGGATTCTTCGCCAGATACTGCTGATGATAGGCCTCCGCGTAGTAGTACGCCGGGGCGTCCAGAATCTCGGTCGTTATTTTGCCGTGGCCCGCCTTGGTCAGGAGGTCTTGAAACATCGCACGCGACGCCTCCCCGGCCTTGCGCTGCGTCTCGTTCGCGACATAGATGCCAGAACGGTATTGCGTCCCCATATCGTTGCCTTGGCGCATGCCTTGTGTCGGGTCGTGGCTCTCCCAAAACACCTTGAGCAGCTGCTCGAAGGAAATCTTCTTCGGGTCGAACACGACGCGCACAACTTCGTTGTGGCCGGTCATGCCCGAGCAGACCTCCTCGTACGTTGGGTTCGGCGTTGTCCCCGCTGCATAGCCGACGGACGTCGAATAGACGCCGTCCTGCTGCCAAAACTTGCGCTCCGCCCCCCAAAAGCAGCCGAGCCCGAACATCGCGAACTCAAGCCCCTCCGGAAACGGCGGCTTCATCCGCGTGCCCAGCACGTGATGCTCATCCGGCACCCGCATCTCGGTCCCGCGCCCCGGCAAAGCCTCACCGGCCGCCGGCATCACGCCCTTCTTCTTCAATCCAAACAGGGCCATCGATCCGTCTCCATTCTCGCTTGTGTTGGAGCGAGGATATAAGCTGGAATGCGTTAGAGCCAACCGGGCTGACGTATCGGTGAAGCATGCGTGACAAACCCAAACCGGCCAAAGCCGACCGCTTGGCCGAAGCCCTCCGCGCCAACTTGAAGCGGCGCAAAGCCCAAGCGCGCGCGCAATCGCAACCGCAGGGAGACGGCGCAAAGCCGCGCCCTGCCGCAAAGCGGCCTAAAAACCGCGAGAATCCGGCCTAAGTCCTGGCATTCCAGCCATTGTTTGGCCCCCATACCCGGGCTACACGTTTCGCCCTTAAGGTTTGTGAGCGCTATGCTCGCCCCCGCGAAGTGATTTGCGGATTCACTCATCGGGACAGTTGCGTGGACAGAATTCAAATTCGCGGAGGGCGCCGTCTGAACGGCGAAGTCCGCATTTCGGGTGCGAAGAACGCGGCTCTGCCGTTGATGGTCGCAAGCCTGCTCACGGATGAGCCGCTGACGCTGGCGAGCGTGCCGCATCTGACCGACATCTCGCAGCTTGCTGCAATCCTGGGCGGTCTCGGCGTCGGCCTCACGATGAACGGCAACGGCCACGCGGAAGCGGAAGGCCGCGTGTTGCAGCTTCACGCAAAGAACATCGCGTCGACCGAGGCGCCTTACGAACTCGTCCGCAAAATGCGCGCGAGCTTCCTCGTCATTGGCCCGCTGCTCGCACGCTGCCATCAGGCGAAGGTGTCGTTGCCCGGCGGCTGCGCAATCGGCACGCGCCCAGTCGACCTGCACATCAAGGGCCTCGAGGCCATGGGTGCGCATATCGAAATCGACAGCGGCTACGTCATCGCCAGCGCCAAGGGCGGCCTGCACGGCGCCACATTCCAGTTCCCGTTCGTCTCCGTCGGCGCGACCGAAAATCTGATGATGGCCGCGTGCTTGGCGAAAGGCACGACTGTTCTCGAAAACGCGGCTATGGAGCCTGAGATCACCGACCTCGGTCTGTGCTTACAGGCGATGGGCGCGAAGATTTCGGGCCTGGACACGCGCACGATCACGATCGAAGGCGTCGATCGCCTGCGCGGCACAAACTACACGGTCATTCCCGACCGCATCGAGACCGGCACCTACGCGATGGCGGTGGCCGCGACCGGCGGCGAAGTCGAACTCGTCGGGGCGCGCGGCGACACGATCGGCGCGGTCATTCCGCTGCTCGAGGCCGCTGGCGTGAAGATCGCTCCGACGAACCGCGGACTTCGCGTCTCGCGCAACGGCGCCCACTACACCGGTGTCGACGTCACGACGGAACCGTACCCCGGCTTTCCGACCGACATGCAAGCCCAGCTGATGGCCTTGATGGCGACCGCGCATGGTGTTTCGCACATCACCGAGACGATCTTCGAAAACCGCTTCATGCACGCGCCCGAACTCGCGCGAATGGGTGCCGACATCACGATCGAGCACCAAACCGCGATCGTGCGCGGCGTGCCCCGCCTGCGCGGCGCGGAAGTGATGGCGACGGACCTCCGCGCGTCGGTAAGCCTCATCATCGCAGGCCTCGCCGCCGAAGGCGAAACCGTCGTCAACCGCGTCTATCACCTCGACCGCGGCTTCGAGAGAATCGAGGAAAAACTTTCCGCGCTCGGGGCTGAGATCAAGCGCGTCAAAGGTTAGCGATCAGCGGACAGTAATCAGCTATCGGCAAGAATATCGTCATGGCCGGGCTTGACCCGGCCACCCAGGGTCGCAGGCTCAAGCCGCTGAGCGCGATGCCCTGGGTGGCCGGGTCAATCCCGGCCATGACGGGCTTTTTGGATTTTTGCTGTTGTTTGCTGAATGCTTATCGCTCCAAGGCGACCGTCGGCCAGCCGCTTGCCTTCTGATCCCTGATATCTGATATCTGATTTCCGATGACCACCCCCCTCCGCCTCCGCGCCATCGACACGCTCGACCTCAGCGTCATCGCTGCGCATTTGCAGGATGCGCTGGTGAAGATGACCGACCTTGGCTTCGACAAGTCGAAGCGCCGCTTCGCACTCATCTTCAACCGCTTCATGTGGGAAGATCTGGAGACGGAAAAGGGCAAGGGTGCAAAGGCCGACAAGAACGCCCCGTACCGCCGCGTGCGCAGCGCGCTCCATTTCGACGCGGTGCAGCGCGTGCAGACGACGGGATTGCGCCTCGCAAACGCGGAGGCTTTGGCAGCGCTCATGACTGTTGCGTTCGAAGCAAAGGCTGACCTCTCCGGCACGCTCACGCTCACCTTCGCCGGCGGCGGCGCGATCAAACTCGACGTCGAATGCCTCGACGCCTGGCTGACCGACCTCTCCGCGCCATGGGCGACAAAGAACAAGCCGGGTCACGGGCTCGACGAGGCAACGGGATGACGCGCCGAGGGGTAGCCCGGCTCGGGAGCGCGGGCATCCTGCCCGCTCTTCGGGCCTTTGAGCGCAAGAAAGAGCGTGCAGGATGCCCGCGCTCCCGGGTGCGCCACCATGCGTAGACTGAGTTCTTCGACAGCAGATTTTGCAAGCGCCTTCGCCGCCCTCCTCGCCGAGAAGCGCGAGACGGCGGCCGACGTATCAGCAGCCGTCGCCGCGATCATCGCCGAGGTGCAGGCGCGCGGCGATGCGGCCTTGTTCGACCTCACAAAACGCTTCGACCGTTTCGACCTGAACGCCGCAAACTTGCGCGTCACCGATACCGACATCGCTATCGCCAAAGCGGCCGTTCAACCCGCAACACTCACCGCGCTGAAACATGCCGCCGCGCGGATCGAATCCTTTCATGCGCGTCACAAGCCCGCGGACGACCGCTACACGGATGCGCAGGGCGTCACGCTCGGCGCGCGGTGGACGCCGGTCGATGCGGCGGGCCTCTACGTTCCCGGTGGTCTCGCAGCCTATCCGTCGAGTGTGCTGATGAACGCCGTCCCCGCGCGCCTTGCCGGTGTGAAGCC
>JABFRX010000098.1 GCA_013140995.1 Alphaproteobacteria bacterium
GATGAAGACGTCGTTGCCGGTGACGAGGTCGAGTCCGTTGGCGTCGAGGTTGTCGCCCGCCGCGCCGTCGGCCGAGCCGCTTTCGATCCAATCGTCGCCTTCGTTACCGACCAGCAGTTCGTCGGCCGTGGAACCCAGCAAGAAGTCGTTGCCGGTGCCGCCGAACGCTTCGCTAAGGTCTTCGCCCGTCGCGATGAAGTCGTTGCCGTGGCCGCCAAGCAGAAGGTCGAGCCCGTTACCGCCGTGCAGCACGTCGTCGCCGTCGCCGCCCTGCAGGTTATCGTCGCCGCCCTTGTCGGTGAGGATGTCGTCGCCCCTTCCGCCGAACAACATGTCGTTGCCGTAGCCGCCCTCAAGCCGGTCATTGCCGCCGTCACCCCAGAGCGTGTCGTCGCCGATCGAGCCGACGAGCGTGTCGTCGCCAAGGTCTGTGCCGCCCAACACGACATGGTCGCCGCCCGTGAACTGCAAGTAGTTCGAACCCGAGCCGTCCGGATTTTCGCGAATGACCAGCGGAAACAGCGGATCGCCGCTGTCCGGATCGAGGTTGCCCAGACCGCCGTCGAGCGGATCGCCGTTGAACTGCTCCAGCTGGTTCATTTCCAAGAAGTACGCCGGCGTCAAGAACACGTTGCCGGACAAGTGCTTGGCGTCGGTGTTCGCCGCGATCAAGCGCGCGAACGTGTTGTTCTCGAGTTCGGTCAGGAAGTTCATGCCCGCCGTCCGGTCGAGGTAGTAGAACCGGTCGGAATTCTGCAGCGCCTCCATTTGCGTTTCGAACACGAAATTAAACGTCGAGCCCAGCATGCCGCCGAACGGCATCTTCTCTTCGGCCAAACCGCCGATCCAGAAGTCGATCGCATCGACGCCGGTCGTGGTGACGCCGTTGAGGCCGTTCGCGTAAGCGCCCTGGCTGTTCAAGAAGTCGAGCCGGTCGGCGTCAAGCGCGAGGAACGTCCGTTCTTCCGGCGTGCCCGCATTGATGATCGCCTCACCGCCCAAGACGAGGGCGAGCGCGACGGCTCGCTTCTCATCCAACGTGTTCACGTCGAGCGCCACCAGTGCCGAGTGCGTGCCGTACGCCGCGATGAAGTTGACTAGCGACTCCGGATTCTTGATGTGCTGAACGAAGTCGGCCCAGCTCGTATAGGGCTTCAGGTTGCTATCGCCCGTTTGCTCGTAGAAGTCGCGCCGGGCTGCGTTCAGGGACGGAATCCCGGTGTCGCGGCCGCGTGCGAGGTTCAGCGTCGCCAAGTCGAGCGGCAGCCCGACCAGGTTGTTGCGCAAGGCTTCGGTCACGAACTCGTCGATCTCGTTGCCGACATCGCGCGTCACGCCGCGGATGATCGCGCCCGCCGCTTCGTCCGGCGTGGCGCCGGAAGCTGCGAACTCAAGCGGGTTCAAGAACGCCGCGATCAGCCCGATTTCGCTGTTTACGAAGTTCGGGTCGAGACGGTCGAACGTCTCGGTCAGCATCGAGTGACCGAACCGGTAAACGACGTGCGCGAACTCCGCCACGATCGACGGATCGATGTTGGCGTCGTAGTTGATCTGCGCGCCCAGGAACACGTCGATGTTCGGCTGGATCAGACGTCCGAACTCTTCGAACACAAGATGCTGGTACTGCATCTCGGTGCCGAACTTCGCGGCCTGGAACAGCCGTTCGCCGTTCCAAATCAGCGAGTCGAGCTCGGCCGGTCCCGGGAACGTCGCCGGTGCCGTATCCGGCATCAGCCATTCGGTGAGGAACGCAAGGTCGCCGGTCGCCAGCACCACGTCCTTCGTGTGCTGAACCAGGCGGTTGTGTTCCGCGTGGAAGATGGAGTGAACCGCGGTCAAGCCGATGTTCTCGTTCACGCGGCCGTCGCCGGCGATGTAGTGCGCGTCGAGCAACTCGTCGTCGTAGAAGCCTGAGGCCACCGGACCGCCGGCGATATCGTCGGCGTCTTCGGTCTTGAGCACGCCGGCCGAAGTGCGCGGCGCTGCGGTGTGCGCGATATCGTCAAGGAACGCGTGGCCCGTACGGGCGGCACCCACCAGGCTGACCGGCGCGGCCGGATTGCCTTCGACCAGGAAGTCGTCGCCCGTACCCGGCAGACCGTCCGGCCCCAGCATCACGACCTGCGGGAACCCGTTCGTGCCCTTGATGAAGTTGCCGTACTGGTCGGTTGCGAGCAGCGGCACGTTATTGACGTCGGCATCGGTCAAGTTGATGCCCAGGATGTCGCGCGCTTGCGCTTTCACCACGCCCCACGTCGCCATACCGCCGATTTCGACGTCGTCGCCGGTGCCGAAGATGCCGTCCGGACCGATGTTGCGGTTCGTGATCAGTTCGCCGGTCGCAACCGGGTCACCGCCAACGAGCACGTAGGCCCGCAGGAATACCTGGTGCGAGGGATGCGAGGAGTACGTCTGGTTCTGGTCGATGAACGGCGACGTCGTGTTCGTGTGCTCGTGGATGTCGTCCGGCGTACCCAGGATGCCGTCTTCGCCGGGCTGGTTCGTCGCCCGCGTCAGCAACATGAAGTTTGGCCCATCGTCGGCCGTGCCGGCGATACCGTCGATACCTGCGTTGAACAGCGGATCATCCGGTTGCAGCGGGACGAACACCGTACCCGAGCCGCCTTTGGTGACGAGGTCCAGGCCGTGGTCGAAGAACTGCCCGAAGAATGTCATCCACGAGTTGAACGGCGCGGACAGCCCTTCGTCCGCCGCAACGTTATTGTGCTGGAAGACATCGACGTCGTCGGCCGTCCCGAAGAGACCGTCGAGCCCAGGGCTTACGGCGATCGAAACACCGTCCTTAAGGGTGTCGTCGCCACCGCCGGCAACGCCATCGGCACCGAAGTCGTACGCCGCAGCATAAGCCGCCGGGTTGTTAGCCGTCTGATCGACGATCAGGTTCGAAATCGTCCGCGGTGCGGAGTCGATGACGAAGCCGTTGTTCTGTGCATAAGAAGTGGGCCCCGGAACGTCGATGAAGTTCGGATCCGTCATCCGCGGGAACACGCGGTCGGCCGCGCCGAAGTCTTCTTGACCCGGCGTCAGGTTGTTGTAGCTGCCGTCCACGGTGCGCAAGCCCACCGACGAGCGGTAGTTCGGCACCAGCGAGAGCAAGTCGGCGCCCGCCGCATGGCCTTCCGCGATCTTGATCGAATCGAGGATGGCCTGCAGATCGGACCGGATAAAGCGCACGCCGTCGCTGTCCGCCGTTACCGTCATGTCTGGGGCAGGAGCGGGCGGTGCGGGCGGTGCGCCCACATCCACCAGCGCCGTCGGCGCCGAGAACGCGCTTTCGACCACGCCGTGAGCGTCTTGATAAACCGCACGTACGCGCAGAGCCAAGCCTTCCAGGTCTGCCGTGATCAGTAGTGTGCGCGACGGTATCGGTGCGCCGGCCGCTTCGTTGATGATATCTTCGAACACGCCCGTGCCCGGAGTGGGCTCGAACTGCCAATAGAACGCGACCGCGCCGGTGATGGCGCCGCCCGGATTGTCGGCGTCGGTAACGCCAGCGATCGAGGCCGTGACGGTCTCACCGGAGGCCGGTGTCGGGTCGCTAATCGTGGCGAGGCCCACGGGATCGCTATTCAAACCTTCGAAGCCGGGGAGCGTGATCGATGCGTCCGCGAACTGCAGCCGCTCGATGCCGAGCAAGCGGTCGCTGCCGTCGCGACCGACCACCGTGTCGCTCACGCGCACGATGTCGTCGCTCAAGTCCGCCGTACCGCGGTCATCGAACGTGAAGTTGTAGTCTGCCAAGTTGCCCGAGAAGACGGCCGTGTCGAAGTTGAACTCGCCCGGGGTACCTTCCTTGAGCTCGCGCACGGCCTGGAGCTGGCTCGGGTTGATTTCGCCCGACAGCATGCGCGGAACGAGCTCCGCGATGCGATCGACGCTGAACAACTCGATCGAATGATCGGACGCGCTGCGCACGCTGACGCGCACGTCCAGCCACTTGTCGCCGTCGATGATGTCGTCGCCGCCACGGCCTTCGATGAAGTCGCTGCCGTCGCCGCCCAGGATGATATTGCCAGAGCCGAACGAAGCGACCGGGAAGCCGAGCGCGTTGTCCAGGAATTGCTGCAAGCCGTCGATCAACGCGATGTTGGTCAGCACGCTGCCTTGCGTCCCCGACGCCGCGATGCCCACCGCGTCTTCGTCGCTGCCACGGAGAACGTCGCTATGGGTCGAGCCTGACAGGCCTTCGATGGATTCGAACTCGGTCAAGATCGACGCGACCGAAACCGGCAACGGCGCGGCGTTGAACGCCGCGACGTTCAGATCGACACTGACGCCGAACCGGTCGTCCTTGTAGGTTACCCAGTCGAAGCCCGACGCACCGTCGTACTTGTCCGGCCCTTCGGTGCCGACGACGATGTCGTCGCCGCCTTCGCCCAGAGCTTCGTCCGCGGCGCTGTCGCCGATGAACACGTCGTTGCCCGCGACCAGGTCGTTGCCGAACGGATCGAACGTGTCGCCGGGGATACCGTCGCTCATGCCGCCTTCGAACCAGTCGTCGCCTTCGTGGCCGACGATGACGGGGTCGGTCTTGGCGCCCAGGATGAAGTCGTTGCCTTCGCCGGCGAACACCTCGCTCGAATCTTCGCCGGTGATGACGAAGTCGCTGCCCGTGCCTGCGATGATCAGGTTGATGCCGTTGCCGCCGTGGATAACGTCGTTGCCCGCGCCGCCTTTCAGCACGTCGTCGCCGCCCATGTCGGTGATAATGTCGTCACCGGCGCCGCCCTGGACGTCATCGTTACCGTAGCCGCCTTCCAGGCGGTCGTTGCCGCCGTCGCCGTAGACGGTGTCGTCGCCGATGGACGAGATCAGCGTGTCGTCGCCGCTGGTGCCGCCCAGAACGACGTGGTCGTCGCCCGTGTATTTCAGGTAGCTCGAACCGGACCCGTCCGGATTGTCGCGGCTCACCAGCGGAACCAGCAGGTCGTCGCCCAGCGGATCGGCAGAGCCGAGGCCTTCGTTGAACTGCAGCGCCTGATCGGCTTCCAGCGTGTAGGCCGGCGTCGAGAAGATGAGGGCCGGCAAATGCGCGACGCCCGCGTTCTTCTGCACGATGCTGGAGAACGAGTTTTGCTCCAACTCAAGGAAGAAATTCGTCCCCGCCAAGCGGTGCAGGTAATAGAACCGGTCGCCGTCTTGCAGCGATTCCAGCTGCGTCTCGAACACGAAGTTGAACGTCGAACCCAGCATGCCGCCGAACGGCATCTTGGCTTCCGCCAAGCCGCCGATCCAGAGGTCGATCGCATCCACGCCAGTCGTGGTCACACCCTGCGCCGTGTTCTCGTAGATATCGCGGCTGTGCAGGAAGTTCATCCGGTCGGTTTCGTCGGCCGTAAAGGTGTACTCGTCGACCGTGCCCTCGTTGATCACGGCCTGACCGCCCAGCACGAGTGCAAGCGCGACAGCGCGCTTCTCGGCCAGCGTATCCACATCGGAAGCAAGCAGCGCCGCATGCGTACCGTACGCCGCGATGAAGTTCACCAGCGACTCCGGATGCTTGATGTTCATCGCGAAGTCGACCCAGCTGACATAAGGCTTCAGCTGTGCGTCGCCGGTACCGTTGTAGAACTCGCGCCGCGCCGCGTTCAGCGACGCAACGCCCGTGTCGCGTCCGCGCGCCAGGTTCAGCGCCGCAAGGTCGAGCGGCAGCCCGACCAGGTTGTTGCGTAGAGCTTCGGTGACGAACTCGTCGATCTCGTTGCCCACGTCGCGCGTGAGGCCGCGGATGATCGCCGCAGCCGCTTCCTCGGGCGTCGCACCGGACGCCGCAAACTCCAGCGGGTTCAAGAACGCGCTAATGAGATCGATGTGGTCGGCGTTGAAGTTCGCGTCGTAGCGGTCGACGGTTTCGGTCAGCATCGAGTGGCCGAAACGGTAAACCGTGTGTGCGAACTCGGCCACGATCGACGGATCGATCGTGTCGTTGAAGTCGATGAATGCGTCGACGTTCACTTGGATCGTGCGCGCGAACTCTTCGAACACAAGATGCTGGTACTGCATCTCGGTGCCGAACTTCGCGGCCTGGAACAGGCGCTCGCCGTTCCAAACAAGCGCGTCGATTTCGGACTGATCGGCTGGGAAGGCGAGCGGTGCCGTGCCGGGCATCAACCATGCGCTGAGGAACGCTAGATCGCCGGTATCCAAAGCGACTTGCTTCGTGTGCTCAACAAGGCGGTTGTGTTCAGCGTGGAAGACGGCGTGTACCGCGGTCAGGCCGATGTTTTCGTTCACGCGGCCGTCGCCGGCCACATAGTGCGCGTCGAGCAACTCGTCGTCGTAGGTCGTCGAGATGCCGTCGTTGACACCGGCCACATCGTCGGCGTCGGCAGTTTTGCCGGCCGTCGGTGCCGCGTCGTGCGCGATGTCGTCGAGGAACGCGTGACCCGTACGGATCGCGTTCGTCAGACTGATCGGTGCGGCGGGGTTGCCTTCAATAAGTTCCGTCCCGTCGTCCGCCGTGCCCAGTATGGCGTCGGCACCCGCCGTGCGCATCACGACCTGCGGGTAACCGTTGGTCCCCGGAATAAAGTTGCCATAGGCATCGGTCGCGAGCAGCGGAACGTTAAACACGTCCTTGTCCGTCAACTCGATACCAAGAATGTCGCGCGCTTGCGCCTTAAGGATGCCCCACGTCGCCATGCCGCCGATCGGCACGTCGTCGCCGGTGCCGTAGATACCGTCCGGACCCAGGTCGCGGTTCGTCAGCAGTTCGCCAGTCGCATGCGGCTCACCGCCGATAAGCGCATAGGCGCGCAGAAACACCTGGTGCGACGGGTGCGAGGAATAGGTCTGGTTTTGGTCGACGAACGGCGATGTCGTGTTCGTGTGCTCGCGTACGTCGTCCGCCGTACCCAAGATGCCGTCGGCGCCCGGTTGGTTCGTCGCCCGCGTCAGGATCATGAAGTTCGGCCCATCGTCGGCCGTACCGGCGATACCATCGGCACCCGCGTTGAACAGCGGATCATCCGCCTGCAGCGGGATGAACACCGTACCCGAGCCGCCCTTCGTGACCAGGTCGAGGCCGTGGTCGAAGAACTGCCCGAAGAACGTCATCCACGAGTTGAACGGCGCGGACAAACCTTCGTCCGGCGTCACGTTGTCGAACTTGAACACTTCCTTGTCGTCCGCCGTACCGAAATCGCCGTCGAGGCCGGGGCTGATGACGATGGAAACGCCGTCCTTCAGAACGTCGTCGCCGGTGCCCAAAACGCCGTCTTGGCCAGCGTCGTAGGCGCGGGCGTAGGCTGCCGGGTTGTTTGCCGTCTGATCGACGATCAGGTTGGAAATCGTGCGCGGCGCCGAATCGACGACTATCCCAGTCGTCTGCGAGTAATGCGTGGGCAGCGGCGGTCCGAAGATCGCGTTCTGGCCGGCCAGGAACACCGGATCGAGCAACCGCGGGAACTGCTGATCGGCCGAGCCGAGCGTGCTTTGTCCCGGCACCAGATGGTTGAACGACCCATCGATCGTACGAAGCCCAAAGGGGAGTTCGCTGTTGGGGAGGATGTCGGCCAGGTTCTCGCCCGCCGCGTGGCGTTCGGCGATGAGGATCTGGTCCAGGATGAACTCGAGATCTGAGCGGATGTACTTGACCATGGGTCAGCGTCCTTGTGCTTCGGCAAATTGTTTGCGGGTGAGGCGGGGAGGGGTCACTGCTCTCTCCACGCGCGGTTGATGCTGTCGGTAAGCGGTTGGGTCAGATAGGCGAGCGCGGTGCGGTCGCCGGTTTTGATCATCACGGCGGCGGGCATGCCGGGCTGTAGCTGTACGCCCTTCAGGCGTTCGATCTGGCTTAGCGGCACGTCCACATGAGCCACGAAATATGTTGCGCTCGAGCGCGTATCTTGAAGCGCGTCGGCGGACACGTGCGTCACGCGTCCTGTGAGCTGCTCGCTCGTGCGCTGGCTGAGGCCCGTCAGCGTGATCTGGGTCTCAAGCCCGATCTTCACGGAATCCACGTCCCCCGGACGCAGCTGAACCTCGACCATCAGCCGGTCCCCCGCCGGCACGATTTCGAGGATCGTGTCCCCCGGCCTCACGACCGAACCCAGCGTGTTCACGCGCGACGCCATCACGGTGCCGGCCGAAGGCGCGCGGATCGTCATCGCATCGAAAGCCCGTTTCGCGGCGTTGTACTGCTCGCGCAGCGTCGGAATCTTCGCCTGCGTGTCGCGCAATTCGCCTTGCACGACCGTATAAAGTTGATTGCGCGCTTGTATCAGCTTCAGCTCGTTCTCGATCAGGGCGCTGCGGGTGCGCGCGGCGCTTGCGGCCAAACGCCCCGAATTTCCCGAAAGCTGCGCCATTTCGCGCTGCAGCGAGAAAACGCGTGTGCGTGTCGTGTAACCCTTCTCGTAAAGCCCCTCGACCGCCTTAAGTTCTTTGGCGGTGAGGCCCGTTTGCTGGGCTGCTGCGCGCCGTTCCGCGTTCAAGCCGCCAAGCTCGTTCTTCAACTGCTCGTGCTGCTCTTCGATGATCGAAAGCTGCCCGCGCATCTCGATGCGCCGCACCTCGAACAGCTGCTGCTGCCCCTCGACGATCGCTTTGACCGCCGGGTGCTTCGCCGAAGCTTCCTTGAGTTCCAACGGAACCTGAAGGGCAGGGCGGTTTAACGCCTCCGCCTGCAGACGCACCTCGCTGGCGAGCGCCAAGAACAACGAATCCCGTGTGCGCGCGTAACGCTCCATAGCGTCAGCGTCTTCGAGCTCCAGCAAAATCTCGCCCTTACTGACGACGGTGCCGTCCTCGACGTGCAGCGCGCGGATGACGCCACCGGTCGGGTGTTGAACCTGCCTGCGCTTCGAAGCAACGACGACCTGACCGTTCGCGACAACGGCGCCTGCGATCGGCACCGTAGTGCTCCAAATGCCGAAGCCGCCGAAGGCGAGCGCAATCACGGCGAAGCCCACGGCCACGGCGCGTTTCGTCGACGTCGAAACGTGGGCCACTTTGTCAGGCCAGTTCGGACGGCGCGGTCCGGGTTTAGCTGGCTGCATGGCGCGCCTCCAGATTTGTGACGTTGACCGGTGCCGGACGCGCAGCGGCAGTCGCGGCCTTGTTGAGCGCGCTCAAAACCTCATCGCGCGGTCCGAACGAAATGATCTCGCCGCCGCGCAGCACGGCGATTTTGTCCACCGCCGGCAAAATGGCCGGCCGGTGCGTAACCACGACGACCGTACGGCCTTGCTTTTTCAGCGTTTCGACCGCACGCCGCAGCTCTGCCTCGCCGTGCGCATCGAGCGCAGCGTTCGGCTCGTCCAGCACGACGACGCGCGTGTTGCCGTAGATCGCGCGCGCCAGCGCAACGCGTTGGCGCTGTCCGCCCGAAAGTAGCTTGCCGCGGTCGCCGATCACCGTGTCGTAACCGTTCGGCAGCGTCAGGATGAAACTGTGCGCACCGGCGGCCTTCGCGGCGTCGACGATCGCCGCCGAGTCGTGCTCGCCATATCGCGAGATATTCTCGGCGATCGTACCGTCGAGCAGCTCCACGTCCTGCGCCAAATAGCCGACATGTGGCCCGATCTGCGACGACGGCCAATCCGACACTTCGACGCCGTCAAGCCGCACGCTGCCCGACGTCGGCTTCCACGCGCCGATCAAAAGCCGCGCGAGCGTCGTTTTGCCCGTGCCCGTCGGTCCGATGATGCCAAGCGCTTCGCCGGCGCCGAGCTCGAATGAGATGTTGCGCAGCACCGGTTCCTTCACGCCGTCGAAGCGCATCCACGCTTCCTCGACTTTGAACCCGCCTTCGGGCGGCGGCAGCACGGTGCGCTGTGTCGGACTCTCGGCCTGCAACGCGGCACTCAGGCGCGCATACGCCTGCCGCGCGTGAATGA
>JABFRX010000056.1 GCA_013140995.1 Alphaproteobacteria bacterium
GTTCGAAGCGCAGGAGCAACCACGCCTCGCCGACCTCGGCGCCGGCAAATCCTATCTGGGCTTCATCCTCTACGACCTGATCTTCTTGGCCAAGGGCAAAGGCGAAGTCGTCGCCGTCGAAACGCGCGGACCGTTGATGGAAGGCGCCGAGCGTCTGGCGCGCGAAGCCAACTTCGACCGCATGCGCTTCGTGGCCGGCGCGATAGCCGACGTGAAGCTCGACGGCAAGGTCGACATGGTGACCGCTCTCCACGCCTGCGACACGGCAACCGACGACGCGATCCGCTTCGCGCTGCGCCACGAAGCGCGCGTGGTGGCGCTCATTCCCTGCTGCCAAGCCGAACTCGCGCGGCACCTCGAACACGAAACCAAACACCCGCTGCACCAACTCTGGCGCCACCCCATCCAACGCCGGGAATTCGCGAGCAATCTCACGAACGTCATCCGAGCCCTCTACCTCGAAGCGCATGGCTACAAAGTCCGCGTCACGGAACTCGTCGGGCTCGAACACTCGCTGAAGAACGAGTTGATCCTCGCCGAGCGCCATCAACTCTCGAACGCGCAGGCGAAGGCTGAGCTGCTCGCGCTCTTGAAGCAGTTGCCAAAACATCCAGCGTTGGTGGAAGGCCTCTAACCCCTGGGAGCGCCTCCGTGGTAAACGTTGTGCCCTTGGAGGCCCCCATGAAATACGTCCGCATGCCGATCGAGATCGAGTCGCCGGAGGAGCAGGGTTACGACACGATCCGCTTCAACCTCTCCGAAAGTTCGATGCGGGATCGAAATGTTTCCGAACTGGGACTTGGCTTCGACGATCTGCTGTTGATGTACGGCGTGCACCGCGGCGCGCCGGGCCTACGTGCGCTCATCGCTCAGAATGCGGGCGTCACCGAGGCGGATGTCCTCACCACAGCTGGTGCAGCCGGCGCGCTCTTCATCATCGCGACGACGTTGCTCGACAAAGGCGACCACCTGGTCGTCGTGCGGCCAAACTACGCGACGAACATCGAAACCCCGCGCGCGATCGGTTGCGAGATCGCCTACCTAGACCTCAAATTCGAAGACGGCTTCCGCCTCGACGTCGATCGGCTCGAAGCGTTGATCCGGCCGAACACGAAGCTCATCTCCGTCACCACGCCGCACAACCCGACCGGCGTTACGCTGAAACACGCCGACCTGACGCGCCTTATCGCCATTGCCGAGGCACACAGCATCCATCTGCTCGTCGATGAAACCTACCGCGAGATGTCGTTCGTCCCGAAGCTCCCCGTCGCGGCATCCTTAAGCCCGCGCGCGATCAGCGTCGCCTCGATGTCGAAGTCCTACGGCATCCCCGGCATCCGCGTCGGCTGGATCGTGAACCGCGACGCGCAGTTGATGGAACGCTTCCTCGCCGCGAAGGAGCAGATCGGCATCTGCGGTTCCATCGTCGACGAACACATCGCCGAAGCCGCACTGAAACAAAGCGCGAGTTGGCTCACCTCTGTCGAGCGCACAAACCGCGAAGCGCTTGCCACCGTTGAATCCTGGCTCGCAAAAGAGACCCGCATGGAATGGGTCCGCCCAGAAGGCGGCTGCGTCTGCTTTCCCCGCATCAAGGCCGGCGCCAACATCGACATCGACCGCTTCTACCGCACGCTACAGGTCGACCACGCCACCGCCGTCGGCCCCGGCCACTGGTTCGAGCAGGACCGAAGATTTATGCGCATCGGCTTCGGCTGGCCGCTGGGACCCGAGCTTTCCGGCGGTTTGGCGGCGATTTCGGTGAGCCTCGACGCCGCACGGGCTTGAGGCGTTTGCACTTCGTTCGCCACTTTTTCCTATAGTGGCGGCCAGTTTTTGGGTGTTAGCTCGCTTAAAGAAAAACAAGACCCCGTGGGGTGGTCGCCTTGCAGAAGACAGCCGAACAAACCGAACCCGACGTCTTGCCCGCGCCAGAACCCGCGCCCGCGAAGCCGAAACGCGTGGCCCCCGTGGTGCGCAAGGCAACCGCGCGTCCCGGCACGATCGAAGAGATCGAGCAGGGCCCGTCCGGCAAATCGATCGCCGCAGTGTTCGACTACGACGGAACGATGATCGCGGGCTATTCCGCGCTCGACGTCTTACAGGCGCGCATCATGCGCGGCCAAGTGAACGCGCAGGAGATGATCGGCCTCGCCACGCTTGGCGCTCGCGGCGTACTTGGCCTCGCGGGCTTCCGCGAGCTGATCGCGTTCACCGGCGCGAACTGGAAGGGCCGCGACGCGCGCGAATTGATGATCGAGGGCGAGAAGCTCTTCAAAGCCAAGATCGCCGACCGCGTCTTCCCCGAAATGAAGCGCCGTCTGGAAGCACACAAGCGCAAGGGCCATACGATCATCCTGGCCTCCTCGGCGACCGAATTCCAAGTCGAGCCCGCCGCAAAATATCTCGGCATAGAGAACGTGATCTGCACGCGCTTCCAAACGATCGACGGCCGCTTGACCGGCAAGCCCGCCGGCGAACCGCTTTGGGGCGAGGGCAAGGCGAACGCCGTGAAAGCCTTCGCGCGCAAACACAAGATCGACCTCGACCGCTCGTTCGCCTATGCCGACGGTAACGAGGAAGTGCCGCTGATGACGACGGTTGGCAACCCGCGGCCGACGAACCCGCAACCGAACCTCGAACGCTTCGCCCGCGCGCACAACTGGCCGGTGCAAAAGTTCACAAGCCGCGGCCGCCCATCGCTCGAAACGATCGGCCGCACTGTGGCCTCGCTGGCAGCCGCAGGTCCCATCGCGACGCTCGCGACGGCGGCGGGCGTGCTGAACAACGACATGCGCACCGCGCTGAACGTTTTGTCGCCTGCCTGGGCCGACGTGATCCACGCCTTCGCGGGCGTGAAGCTGAACGTCCTTGGTGAAGAAAACCTGTGGTCCGCGCGGCCCGCCGTCTTCATCTTCAATCACACGAACAACTTCGACGCCTTCATCATGTCGAAGCTGCTGCGCATCAACTACACCGGCGTCGCGAAGAAAGAGCTCGAAAACCATCCGATCATGGGCCCCGTCGGCCGCCTGATGAAGGTCGCCTTCATCGACCGCGGCGACGCGAAGAAAGCGATCGAGACGATGAAGTCGGTGACGGATCTCGCGAAAGAAGGTATCTCGATCGTCATCGCCCCCGAAGGCACGCGCTCGCAGAAGGGCCTGCTGCCGTTCAAGAAGGGCGCCTTCCACATGGCGATGGAAGCGCAAATCCCGATCGTGCCAGTTGTGTTGCGCAACGCCGAAGATATCGGCGCCCGCGACGCCATCTTCATGCGCCCCGGCACCGTGGACGTGATGGTGTTGCCGCCGATCTCTGTCGCCGACTGGACCCGCGCCGACCTGGCCGAACGCGTAGACGCGGTCCGCGACCTGTACGTCGCCACGCTCGAAGACTGGCCGAACGGCGGCTTGAAACTTCTGGGCCTGAAGCCGAAGCGCAAGCGCTAGGCCCGTACCGCGTCCCGCACGCGCTCCTCACCCAGCGCTTCCACCGTATCGATCCGGCGCATGATGTCGCGCAACTCCGCCGCAAACGCGTGCCGCCGCGCGGCGACGTTGTCGGCCACCTCCATCAGCTTTTGGTTTTTCGCGAGGTTTAGCCCGGTCTGGAACAAGTGTTTCGACACCGACTCCTCGCTTTGGATCCGCTTCTGCAGCAGATACTGCCGTCCCACCGCGCCGCATTCGGCGATGAGCTTCTTCTCGTCCACGAAACTCGGGTCGTGCGCGGCCAGCGTGTCGGCGACGACCGTGTAAGCCTCGACGAACGAACGCAGCACGCCGTGCGCGGTGAGCGGCCGCGCGGACTTCAACAACGCGACCACAGCCTCGCGCCCGCTGACGAGCGCTTCGCGCCAGCCTGGCGCCAGCACGTCAAGCTCCACCGCGAACGCGCGCCGGAACTCGCCCTTCTCTTTGAAGAAGAACTCGAACTTCAAAATGTCGCGCAGGCGGAATATTTCCTCCCAGAACGCCGCCTCGCGATCGCCGCCGGCATCGCACGCTTTCAGCAACGCCAACTCCGAGATCGCGTCGTTGATGAAGAAATGCAGGATCGTGTTGCGATAGAACGCGGCCGCCAGATGTTGATCGGGCCCGATGCTGTAAACGGTCGAAAGACCGCCTTTGTGCTCGCGCGCGGTGTTGTGGGCGACGAGCGACTCGATCGCGCGCTCGGCCGCCTCCACATCCGCGATCTTCGCGCTCGCCGCGAGCGGCAGACGCCGCCGCGTCGCCGAAGCAACGTACTCGCCAAGCTCCTCGTTCACCTGTTCCAGCGTCAGCGCCCGCCCGCGATGCGACAGAAGGATCAGCGAGATCAGCGACGTCGCCGTGATCGGCGTGACGTCATTGATACGCCACGACACCTCGAACGCGACCTTCTGCGTGGCGAGTGTTTCCTCATCGCCCTCGGTCTTCGTGCCGTCCGGTGGCCCCAGCATCTCGCGCATCGACACCGGCTCGCCGACGCGGAAATAAATGCGACCGAACGGCTTTCGCTGCGCGCGGAAGAAACGCACGAACCAGGCGAGGTTCTCCGCCCGCTTCTTACCGCCCTTCGCTTCGGCGGCGTACTCGCTCACCTCATGCAGCTGATCGTAAGCGATCGAAATCGGCATCAGCATGAGGTCTTCGACGCGCCCCTCGCGATAGGCGGAGACGAGATAGGTGAGCAGCCCGAGCTTCGGCGGCAGCAGCTTGCCCGTCCGCGAACGCCCGCCTTCGATGTACCACTCGAGGCTGAAACGCTTCTCGACTAGATAACCTAGATACTCGCGCAGCACGAACTTGTAGACGGGGTTTCCCTTGATGTCGCGCCGGATGAACACGCGACCCGCCTTGCGCGCGACCGTGCCCATCGGCCAGAACGCCATGTTGATGCCGCCGAACGTCGTCGGCGTGGCGAGCCGGTTGTCCGCGAACGCGACCGACGTCACCGCGGAATCGAGGTTCGACTTGTGGCTGGGCAGGATGATCCCGGGCGCACGTTCGAGCGCGGCCCGCGTGCGCTCGATCTGCGCCTGGTCGTAGTCAACTTCCGCGCCGTAGCCGCGCGAGAAGAGCCCGCGCGCGATCTGCATCATCACGTCGATCCAGAACGGGCTGTGTGCGGTGCGAAGTTCGTGCAGATACTTCACCGCTTCCTTCATCACCGAGTTGCTCGAGCGATTGAGCTTGGCCGCCGTCTCGTCGACGCCCTCGCGGAACCGCCGCGACGCCGCAATCTGCTCCGCCACAAGCTTCGGCAGCTTGTAACGCCGCCCGATCAACCGGTATTCCGCGCGCTCCAGCGCCAGCCGCGCCTGCCGCGAAACGAATTCGGCAAACGCGTCCGCATCGCTCGCATCCGCGTCGCCGGAAGCCTTCGCCCGCGCATTCAGTTCGCCGATCGTAGCCGGTCCGCCAGCCACGACGCGGCACCGCTCCGGCTCCACAGCCACGATCTTCTTCTGGTCGGCCTCGCGTGGGTGCCGCGGATCGCGCAGCATGATGAGGTCGGAAAGCCGCGCCGTCCGTTCGCCGCCGCGCTCGCGCGGCAACCACGCGATGCGCACCGGCGCGAGCAGCACGGCCCCGTCGCTCAAGTATGCTTTCAGCTGCGTGGCGAACGGCTTCAGATCATCCGGCTTTGCGGGCAACCCCAAGAACGAAACCTCCTCGTCCCGCGTCTCCTTCGGCCGCACTTGCGCGATCCAGCGCTCGACCACGCCACGCTCTGTCGCCGTCGTACAGTCGGTAAGAAACACGACGCGCACGCCCGGTCCCGCCGGCCACTGCGGCACCGGTTCGCCGGATGTTTGTGGGGACACAGTTTCGTTCATGCGTCTCCCGCCACCAACAAAATCTTGTCATCCCGGAGGTTAGGTGAGCCCGAATGCGAAGCATTCGGCGCGCGAACCTTACTATCCGGGACCCAGGGGAACGCGCTCAGCCCGTTCTCCTGGGTCCCGGCTCGCAAGCTCCGCCAGCGCTGCTCCGCAGCGGGCTCCGCTAGCGTCCGGGATGACAGTTGTGAGGTCATCCCGGGTCCGCTTCCGCGCCGGCGATGCGTTTCAGCAATCCGCGGAACGCCTCTTGCGCCGTGCGCCCATCGTTGACGACTCCGTTCACCTGCGTCGCGATCGGCATCTCGCACTCGTACTCTTCGCCGAGTTGCAACACCGTCTTCGCCGACTTCACGCCTTCCGCCACCTGCCGCATGCCGGAAAGGACGTCGGCGATCTTGCGGCCCTTGCCGAGCTCGAAGCCGACAGTGCGGTTGCGGCTCTGCGGGCTGGTACAGGTCGCGATCAGGTCGCCGATGCCTGCAAGCCCCGCAAATGTTTCCGGCTTGCCGCCCATGCGCACGCCAAGCCGCGTGATCTCGTTCAGCGCACGCGAAATGACCGCTGAGCGCGTGTTCTCGCCGGCCCCCGCGCCGTCGCCCATACCGGTCGCGATCGCCATGACGTTCTTGAGCGCGCCGCCGAGTTCGCAGCCCGCGACGTCGGTGTTCGTATAAACGCGAAACAGCCCCGTCTTGAAGATCGCTTGCAGCTCCTGGACAATGACCTCGTCCTCCATCGCGATCACACTCGCCGCCGCATAACCGGACATAACTTCGCGTGCGAGGTTTGGTCCGGACAAAACGCCGGCAGGATGCCCCGGCAGCTCCTGTTCGATCACCTGCGTCATGCGCAATTTCGAGCCGAGCTCCAGCCCCTTCGACAAGCTAATCACCGGCACCCAGGCGCGAATGTGCTTGCCCACCTCGCGGGCCGTATCGCGCATCGCTTGAGAGGGCACACCCATCACGACGACGTCCGCGCCGCGCACGGCCTCTTCGATCGACGCCGTCGCGCGCAACGCCGGCGTCAACCGCGCGCCGGGCAGATAGCGCTCGTTCGTGTGCTTTGCGTTGATCTCGTCGACCGTCTCCACCGAGCGCGCCCAAATCGTCGCCGGCACGTTCTTCGCCACCAGCGAAGCGACCGTCGATCCCCAAGACCCGCCACCCAATATCGCCGCCCTTATGCGCATTCTTTTGTTCTTCCTTCCCGGTGGGCACAGTGAAGGGGAAAGCGTGGGCGGCTGCAAGCGATCAACGGTTAACCGCTCAAGGCCTTCGCAAGAACGGGCAGGCTCACGTCCATTCGGTAGTCGACCGAGGAGTGGTCGTCCGGAAATTCCTCGTAGACATGCGCCACACCCGTCTTATCCAGCAGCCGGTGCATCCGCCGCGCCCCGTACACGAGGTTGTATTGATCGACGTCGCCGCAATCGATGTAGAGCGCCTTCAGCTTCTTCAACCCCGGCCCCATCGTCTCGGCCATCACGAGCGGGTCCCATTTCATGAAATTCGCCCAGCGTTCCGGGATCACCTCGCATGTATGCGGATCGACCGGCAGCCGCACGCCCATATAGGCGGACGGGTCCGGGTCGTACGACGCACACATCGCGAGCATCATCAGAATGTGCACGTCTTTGTCCTTCGTCTTCTTCTGTTCGAAGAACGTGCTCAGCCAACTCTTGATCTCGCCGCCGTGCGATTTCAGCGCGCGCAGCACGCCCGGAAACTCCGGCAGGTGGCAGAGCTCATGCCCCATGTCCCCGGAATGCGACGCGGCGGCGCTCCAAAAATCCGGATGCATCAGAGCATGCACCATCGCGCCATACCCGCCTGAACTCTTGCCGAACAAGCCGCGCTTGCCCTTGCCGCCGCAGCCAAGCGTGCGCTCGACCAGCGGCACGGCTTCCTGCAGCAGAAAATCGTCCCACCGCCCCATCGCAACCGAGTTGATGTACTGATTGCCGCCGAGCTTCGTGAAGCAGTCGGGCAGGGCGACGACGACCGGCGGCATCGCCCCCGAAGCGATCAGCCGGTCCAGCCGCTCCGGCAGATTCTCGCCAAAACTCTTCCAGTTCGTGTGCGCCGGTCCTCCCGCCGTAAACCCGACGACATCCACCAGCAACGGCAACCCGCGCCCATCGTGCCCCGGCGGCACGTAAACGTCGACGATCCGCCGCGTGGGATCGCCGAGCATGTTCGACTTCAGAACTTCGCTCTCGATCCAAAGCCGGGTGACGGTCCCGGCCGGTGTCGCATGATCGCGCCGCATGAGTGCTCCTTGGTGAAATCGCTTGCGCTTAGAAAAGCCTGAAAGCGATGCGCGCACAAGTCACGGGCCAACGTGCCTAGCCGAAGCGCTTGGCGGCCTCTATATAGCCGCCCACCCGGTTGTTGGAGTTCGAAATGCGGTCGTACCTTGGCGTAGCAATCCTCCCCTTAAGCGTTGCAATAAGCGGCCCGGCGCTAGGCCACGAAGTCAAAGAAGGCACGATCAAGATCGAACATCCGCGCGCGGCGCCGACGCCCGCCGGCGCAAAAACCGGCGCCGCCTACATGGAAATCGTCAACAACGGGAAGGCGCCGGTCGAGATCAAATCGCTCTCGACCCCGATCGCCGAGGCGGTCGAAGTCCACACCGTGACGATGACCGGCGAAATCATGCGCATGCGCCCCGTCGAGCTCCCGATCTCGATCGCGCCGGGCGAATCGCTGAAGCTCAGCAAAGACCGCCACATCATGCTGATCGGCCTGAAAAAACCGCTCGTCGAAGAAGACATGGTCCCCTTCAAAGTCGAATTCGCCAACGGCAAAACGATGGAATTCGACCTCTACATCGAAGGCGACGCCGAAGACCACGACGCGCACTAGTTCTCACGAGCTACAGTCGGCCTCCCCAAAAAAATCGTCATGGCCGGGCTTGACCCGGCCACCCAGGATCACGCGCACCGTTTGGCCGCCGATCACCACGGGAGCCAAATTTTTTCTGCACTTGTTGGCAGTGCGCTCCGACGCTTGTGGGTGTGGCCCTGGGTGGCCGGGTCAAGCCCAGCTATGACGAATTTTTTGCGGACGTAGAGGCTAACGCGCAGTGTGCTACGCTCGCCAAAACCTCGGAGAGGGTCGATGACACTACCGCGCAAGGTGACCGCCGCGATCGCGTGCATTCTCATATTGGCAGCCGCGGCGACAGCCGAGGACCGCTGGAAAACCGTGACGTTGGACGGCAATCCCGATTTCACCGTCTCGATTCCGGTGAAGATCGACGACTACGGCGGTGGCAAGAAATCGAAAGACGGCAACCTGATGTTTTTTGCCGTCACCGCCGCAGGCCACGGCGGGCTGACGTGCATGGCCTCGCGCGAGGCCTATCCGAAGAACGTAACGCAGAAGGCTTTCGCGGCGGGGCTCGCCAGCGAAAAGCGCGAGGTGTTTTGCAAACAGAACGGTGGGTCGGTCAGCGGCGTCGAAATCGGCGGCTCCACATCGTTCGACCACAACGGCTCGCAAGCCGCCGAATGCACCGCGAGCTACACCGACAGCGCGGAGAAACTGCCGGGCCGTGTTGAAAGCGAAATGGTCATCGCCGCGCCCGGTAACGTCTATCTGCTGGTCTGCGTGACCGAGGACGAGGACCAAGAAACCGCCCAACTCGAATGGGCCACCCTCTGGGAAGAAATCGTGCGCCACATCCAAAAGAGCTTCCACGTGCCGAAGTAGGAAACTCTCTTCCCGGGACCGCCGGCATCCTTGCCGGCCCTTGCTGAATCTCAAGCGCACAAAGGGCCGGCAAGGATGCCGACGGTCCGAGGGCCAGTGCGCATCCTAGCCGTCTTGTGCTAGGCTCCGCCAACAAGAATTACGGGGACACAAGAATTCCGGGGACACGTGAAAAAGTTCCAACGCAGACACCTGAGTTTGTTACGTGTCCCCCTGATCCTTGGGCAAACCCGACCTCGTCTTCCCCGCAAAACGAAAAGTCATCTTCGTCCACGGCTGCTTCTGGCACCAACACCCAAAACGATCCTGCGCCGACGCCAGACTGCCAAAATCCAACACGAACTACTGGCACCAAAAACTCGCCGCAAACGTGAGGCGCGACCGCAACGCGCAAGCCCTACTGCGCCAAGCAGGTTGGGCGCTGCTTACGATCTGGGAATGCGAAACAAAGCAGCAGGTGGTTGTTGAGAAATTCGTCCGCAGATTCCTGTGCTGACTAGGCGAGCCAAGCGCTACTGGGATGAGTAAGCGGGCTTCAGCAACTCAGCCCAGTCCTGAAAATTAGCCGGAATGATCGAGAGCACAGCTTCAGTTAGCGCTACCCCATGAATTGCCTTGTCATACTCGATGTCGCGAAGAGCGAAGACCTTCTTCAAAACCTTAGCCCCGTTGATGCGTTGGTCCCAATCGAGTGTTCCAAAAGCTGCCTTTGAAAGGGGCTTGAAGTACTCCGCGTCGTCTCCGGTTGCAGTGATCAAGGTGGTGATGCCACTTTGAGTAATCTTCTCCTTCAGCGAATCCTGGGCGTTCAAGACGATCTCTATTGCGCCAGGATGCAGCAGATAGTTCTCGAAGCACCTTTTGGGAAGAAACGAAACTAATCCGCCGGATTCCCTCCGGTAGTCAGCGATTTCCTGTTCGGACAATCCCTCTCTGTCGAGAATGATCGAGATTGCAGGCGGAATGAGCGTGGAACTGGAGCTTAGTTTTTTGTAGATTCGCTGCACTAGAATTTTTTGCTTGCCGAAAACGTCGCCCGTATTCACCAACCCAAGAACGACAATGCCCACAGGCATTGAACCACCGAAATGCTTCAAGATCATTGGAATGCAACGTTCCTCAGTAGGTCCTTCCACCCAAAGAATTTTGTCGGCGCCAAAGACATCCGACAGCCGTGCTCCAACTTGATCGAGAATTGATCTCATCTGTTCTATTTGTTTCGGATCGATGTCGGTGATTTCACCGCTGTCGCCGGTCCACCGCGTCATCAATATTTTTTCTGGTTCGCACGCTGCGATAACTTCTGGCGAGTGCGTGGAGACGATGAACTGATGCGAACGCCTACTGCATGCCGGTCGTTAAGTGCGCGTTGCGCGCCGAAGATGAAGGTTTCGCCGACTAACGTGTGCGCGAGCGAAATTCCCATGTCGTCCGTTACGCTTTGGTACCCCTGAAATGTGACGGTCTGCTTACGGCGATCCGGATTGACATAGGTTCCACTTAGAGTGGCTCCCTCCGGCAGCGAAAAAAGACTGAAGGATGGCCGCCGCGCCATGACTATCGGTCCGCCTCCGTTTCTCTGCACTTCGAATTCGATCTGTCCTTGTTTCGTTAGGTTTCGCCAGGCGGACCTAAGGCTGCTATCAGCCGCCGGCGGAGCTTCCATAGGCATGAACAAGGAGTTTCCTGCCCGGAGAATGATAGCTTCAAACTCTGCACCTTCGGCGGTGAAACGAATGTCGACAATCGATTCGGGGTCAAGCTCCGCTCCGTGTTGGTTTGTCTCTGCTCGACACGGCTGGTTGGTAAATTTCGGACTCAACGCTGAGAGGAGCGCCGTCTTTCCCGAGCTATTTTCCCCAACGACGACAGATCGATTTGCGGCAAGGGTGTGCCAACCTGTGTCTTTGAAACACTTGAAGTTGCGGATGCGAAAGCCAGCGAGTCTCATTCCAGGCTCCTGCAGAGTGTGGCGACAGGCTATCACACGACTGCCTCCGGGTGTGTGTTCGTCCGGACTAGCAGGCAAGTACGTCTGGCCTGCATCGCGGAGCGTTCTCCATGAGACGTCCTTCAGCATGCGGAGGAGTTGGCAGTAGCAGGTGCGACGGGTTGGCTGCGGCGATCTGCGGCTTGAAAGTATTATGTGTTTAACTTATAGTGCACCTTTCGTCGGCGCATTGCGCGTCCGGCGGCCGTGGCTTGGAAATCGAAGTGGGCTTTCACGATCCTTGTTCGCAGTCGGCCAGTAAGGGGTGAGCGTTACGCATCGCCGCCGCACCCCGTTACAAGTAACGGCACTTGTAACACCCGCGTAACGCCATTTTTGGCGGAACTCAGCCGTTGTAACGCCGTAACGGCAGGAAGCGCATCGTAATTTTCCATTTCCGCGCTAACGCGTTGAGCGCACTAAAGATTTAGCTGCTTTGCGCGCGGTATCGAAATTACGGGGACAGAGCCTCATGCCCACCAACACCCAATCCCGATCACCGAACCACGATCACCGCCAATCCGGACAACCGACACACCAAGCCGGACAGGCGACCCCTGTCCGCCGTGTCCGCCTTGGCGCGCATCAAACGGCTCTGCGCCGCCGCAAACCAGGCGCGCCGCCTTTCTCACATGGCACGGACAATCCGGACACCTCACCCACCCAAAACATGCGGTGCCCAAAGCCCCATGAACCCCAGCACCGTGCCCACCACGCCCAGCCCCGCGCTGATATAGGCGAGCCACAGCACGCCCGTCACCACCGCCGCGGAGGCAAGCAAAATGCCGAGCTGCAGCGCGGAGCTCGACAAATCGTACGTCGCGTTCGCGGCGGCCGCGTTGTCGCGGTCCGTCTCGATCGCCTTCGCGCGGGCCGAGAGTTCCTTGCGGCCCTCGCCGGTTTCGGGCTCGCTGTCGTAGCGGGCGGCGGTCGCCCGCCACTCGGCGATCGCCTTGGTGACGGCCTCGCGCTGCGGCCCCGCCGCCATCTCGGCGGTCAGCAACTCCAGCGACTCGGCCTGCGCTTTCAGCGTCGTCATACGGATGGTCTTGGCCTGAAAGAACGACCACGTGTTCGACAGCTCCACCGTGCCGCGCAGCGCGTCGGCCGAGGCGTTGCTGCCGCCCGCTTCCGAGAACGCCAGCACGCCCGCCATCACGGCAATCAGAATGCCGATGCGCTTGTTGGTGTCGTTGAACTCAAGTTCCAGCGCTTCCGCCATGTCCGCTCCTCAACCGATTCGGGAAGCGGCCATTCAAGCTGCGAAGTCGAACGTGCGGCAAGCCTCTCAGTGCGCGCGGCAGTCGACGTTGTTGTCGACCCAGGTGCACGGGTCGCCCGAAGGCTCAGGCTTTTGCGTCCCCGCGATGGCGCGAACGCCATCGCCGATCGTGCGCCAAGCCTCCACTTCCTGCAGGCGCGCTTGGGCGAGTTGTTCCTTGCGGTCTTGCGTGAATTTGCCTTCGGCCTCCAGCGCCGCTTCCCGCATCAGCCGGTTCGCGTTGCCGTAGGTGAGGTTGCGCTTCAGCAACTGCGCGGTCACGAGGTCGACTTTCATGGCGAGTTCTTTGCGCGCCGCGGTCTGCGTCGGCCAGTGGTCCTTGGCGACGGATTCGATGTGGTCGCGGCAGTCGCGCTGATCGCGCGACAGGGCGCGGATCGCGGCGACTTCAGTTTCGGTCGGCACCGCCTCGATGATCAGCATCTCGGGAATGATCTCGTCGACATGCACGATGGGAAGCTTGCCCGCGATCGGCGCAATGTCGGGGTTGGTGCGCTTCTTCTCGCAGTATTTGACGGCGCCGGTCATATCCATATCGGCCACATAAGACCGCACCACGGAGCACCCGCTGAGCAACAATGCGGCGGCCACCAAACAAAGGAGCTTTGGTCCCATCCGTCCCCCCGAACCGTTGATTTTTGGAAGTTCCCCAACTTCGAAGGAGATAAAACGCCAAGTTGCATCGGGCGGCAAGGGCTCTTCAGAGTAAAAATTCACTTCACACGGGAAGTAATTGAATTTACTAAAGAAAAGAGAGAATCAACCTGGGTCTTGCGGCAGTCCGGGAATCGTCCGACTCTTGCAACCCTTGAGAACTCCGGACGAAGCCCATGAAGACGCGCGCCTTAAGCCTGTTTTTTGTCCTCGCCGCGAGCCCCGCGCTCGCCGAAACCCCAGCGCCGATGAGCGCGGCCACGCTGCTGGGGCCCGACGTGAAAGGCCCCAACTGGACAGTTGCCGAAAGCGTGCGCTCCGACGGGTTCGTGCGCCTCTACACAGTGGAGACGCCCTACGGCAATTTTCAGGTGAACGGCCAACGCCGGATGGAGCAGCGGCTGAACGAACTGCGCGCGCTCTCCGCACTCGAACAAATGTCGACGACAAAAACGTTCGCGCAGGCGTTGGGCAACGCGGGCCTCGCCCCGATCCGCTTCGGCCGCGACTTGATCCTCGATCCCGTGGAGACGACGGGCAACCTATTCTCCGGCGTCGCCAACATGTTCGACCGCGCGGTCGATGAGGTGGAGCAATCGAGCGCGAGCCGCGACGACCTCGTGGACAGCGTCGCGGGCGTCAGCAAAGCAACGCGCGAACTCGCGTTCGAATTGAAGGTCGATCCGTACACGGACTTTACGCCGTTACGCGACGGCCTGGCGGATGTGGCGCGCGCGATGGCGGCAGGCGATCTCTCGATCACCGCCGCAATCTCGGCGATCCCCGGCGGTGCAGGCGTCGCGGTATCTGCAACCTCCACGGCGTCCACTTTGGCTAACCCGATCCGCGACAAGAGCTCGGCCGAGATCGCAGCCCTCGTTGAGGCGAAACTGAAGCCGCTCGACGTGGACGAAGACGTGATCGATGCGTTCGTACAGAACAAGTCGTTCTCGCCTGCCGACACTTACGCGATCGCCGAAGCGCTGGAAGGTCTCAAAGCCCGCAACAGCGAAGCGTTCATCCGCCGCGCCGCGAACGCCGACAGTGCCGACCTCGCAAAGTTCCACCGCCACCGCGCCGAATTGATGGCGCGGCACAGCGCGCAAGTGGGCACACTGAAGGAGTTTTATGTCGTCCGCGAATTCGCGCTGAATCGCAACAACGACGGCGCGCTCGTCGCGGTGTTTCCGTTCGACGATCTAGCCTGGACGGAACCTGCGGCCAAGAGCCTGGACCTGATCAGCCTGGAGCTCGCGACACGTGGTGAGACGAAGCAGCCGATCCTGGCGACGGCGGGCAAAGTTTCCGCGACCGCGTTGGCGGAGCTGAAAAAACGCGGGTGGCGGGTCTTAATCCTGAACGACGCCCGCGCCGCCCTGTGACCGGGGTCACCGAAGCAACCCCTCCCGGACGTGCCGGCGGAGGCATATATTCCGCCATGAACCGAACGGAGAACCACACGTGTTGAAACGCATTTCGTTAGGCCTTGGCCTTGCCGCCGTTATCGTGACGCCGGCGTTCGCCGGCCAAGTCTACGGCAACTACGGCCAAGGCCAGCCCTATCAAGGCGGCCCACAACCCCGCTACTCGAACTGCGAAACCGATGTCGCGGTCGGCACCGGCCTCGGCGCGATCGTCGGCGGCGTGATCGGCAACCAGTTCGGCAAGGGCTCCGGCCGCACGGCGGCGACGATCGGCGGCGTGATCCTGGGCGGCATCGCGGGCAACGCGATCGCGAAGGATGCGTGCAAGGACAAGAACCACGACGCCTACTACTACAACAACACGTACTACGACGCGTTCAACGGCGACGAAGGCCAAGAGTACGAGTGGCGCAATCCGAACACGAACAACTACGGCTACGTGACCGCCGGCAACTATTACGACGAAGGCTACGGCGGCTATTCCGGCCCGTGCCGTGAGTTCGAACAGCGCGTCTACATCGACGGCAACCCCGAAACTGCAACCGGCGTCGCCTGCCGCCAGCCGGACGGCACCTGGCGCATCGTCAGCGGGCAGTAATTGGCCGCGCCGCCGAAAACCGTTCTCGACGCATCGGCGGCGGAAGAAAAAGCGATCCGCGAGGCCGTGCGCAACGCGGATCCCGCCACACTCGGCACCGGCCGCGTCCTAGCGACTGAAGCCCACGCCGGAGCGGCGTTCGACCTGCTCGCCGATCCCGCGGTCTCCGAGCCGATCTACGCCCTCCCGAAGCCGCTGACGTTGGCCTCGGTCAAAGCTTGGATCGCAGACGCCGAAGCGGCCCGCGAACGCGGCGAAGGCCTCCTGATCCTGACGATGGTCGAAAGCGGCCCGGTCATGGGCTACGCGAAGATCACCGTCTGGCCCGACCGCGCGTCGGCCGAACTCGGCGGCGCGCTCCGCACAAGCCTGCAGGGCGGCGGCGCCGGCGGGGCAGGGGCCGCCCACACGATCGCCTGGATTTTCAAGACGCTGAAGGTGCGCCTCATCTGCCTGACCGCTGCAACGGACAACATCCGCTCGGCCAAGCTGATCGACCGCATGGGCTTCAAACGCAAGGGCGAACGCGACGCCCTCCGCCCCGACGGTACGACCAGACGCTCAATCTACTGGGAACTGACGAGGGACGAGTGGGAAGACGCCAGCCCGCGATAAAGTCCGCAGACGCCGCTGGCTGGGAACTGCGACGTGCTAATATGAAGACCTGAATGATACGGACGCGGGCGGCCAGGAACCTGAAACATGCCTCCTGATTCAAAGGACGACAATTGTTGGACATTCGAGGGTCACTGCCCTATTTGCGAGCGCGCAACGATTTTTCGTGCCGACAACGCTTGGTTCAGAGACTCGCTCAAGTGCGAACACTGCGGCTCAATCCCGCGTGAGCGGGCGCTCATGCGGGCTTTGGATATGTTTTTCCCTCAATGGCGCGAGCTAGCAATCCACGAGAGTTCGCCTGTGTTTCGAGGAGTCTCGAAGAAGATTCGAGAGCAATGTCCCGGCTATGTCTTTACCCAGTTTGACGAGGCTCTTCCCCGCGGCGCAGTTCATCCGCAACTGGGGTGGCGCAACGAGGACCTCGCCCACCAAACGTTCGATTCTTCTCTCTTCGATATCGTGGTCACACAAGACGTCTTTGAGCACCTTTTTGATCCTGTGGCGGCAACACACGAGATCATGCGAACGCTGCGATCAGGTGGTGCGCATTTGTTCACCGTACCGATCGTGCGCAAGAATGAGCCGAGCCGCCGGCGTGCATGGATAGTGAATGACCAAACGGTGCATTTGCTGCCGGCGGAGTATCACGGAAATCCAGTATCGAATCTGGGCGCCCTCGTTACCGTCGACTGGGGTTACGATATCCTCCGAGTGCTTTCTGCCACTGGGAACCCTCATGCGATGCTTTATGTCGACGACATCGCTCAGGGTATCCGTGCGGAGTATATTGAGGTCATCGTGGGATATCGCGGGCCGATCGAAAATCCGCTGGGAAGCCATCATGGTACTTTCAATTTGGCATGAACGGACTTTTGTCGAGATGGCAGCAAGCTAGAGTTGCGCGCCTTTGCAGTTCGTGGTTCACAGTGCTCACGCCCAACCGACTTGATCGGCGAATAGAACCACATGACAACTTTCGTTCATATCGGAATAGGTAAGACGGGTACTACAAGCATCCAAGGCTGGCTGCACGATCACCGCTGCCAACTTGCCGAACACGGACTTCACTACCCGCAAGCCGGACTATTGGGCGCTGCGCACCACGGGTTTTTTGATCTCGAAACTTCGGAGATAACGGAATCTTCGTTTGACAGTCTTGCAGCTGAACTAGCCGTTCATGCCGATAGGTCTCTGATACTCAGCTCTGAAAACCTGGCATTTGCTCCCGAAAAAGTTGTCGAACAGCTACGAGCAACTATCGGGTCCGACTCGCGAATTATCTTCTACGTTCGTGACCAGTTATCGCTCATACCATCGATTTTTCTGCAGTGGGTAAAAGACGGTTGGGACTACGGTGGCTCGATCGAAGAGTTTTTTGCTCGCCACGAAGACTCTTTCGACTTTTGCAAACTCATTCACCCGTGGGCGATGAGGTTCGGCGACGGCGCGATCGATGCGCATGTGTACTCGCCCAATGTCGTCGGTGCAAATGTAGTTCAGCACTTCCTAAGCACGATCGGATTGCAGGTGGCGACGGTGCAAGACATTCGCCTTAACCCAAGCTTGCTGCCAGAGTTTGTGGATGTAATGGCGGAGCTGGACGCAGCGGGCACTGACCGCCATGTGAGGCAGACCGTTGTCGAGTGCCTTGTTCGTGCATCCGTTGCGCTAGCACCCAGTTCGACGTTGAACTTGGTTTCCGATGCGATGCGCGTGCGAATTCAATCGCGCTATGCACCCTCGAACGCTGAGTTCGCCATGCGATACCTATCGCCTCGGGAGCGCGCCTATCTGATATGAATTTCTAGGCGTTCTCATTTCTCCGCCTGAACTGTTCTTCGAGTTCCGCGAGATAGTTCTGCTGGAGATCGTCGAACTTGCCCCTGAACTGTGATCGAACGTACATATGTACGCGGCGTATCTCATCCAAATGTCTGTCGGTTGAGAGTTTGCTCGTCACGCCGCCAGCATGCCGACGATGTGAATTCAAGGTCTTGGCACAATAGCCGACGTTGCCTCCTGCGCTGCATGCGCTGAGGTAGAGCAACCAGTCTCCGGCAAGCTTGTAATTTGGGAGCTGTTCTTGAACGCGAGCGAGCGCCTCGGTCAATGCACTGCGGCGCCACAGTACACCGGAGACGTTGAGGATGAGGTTCCTCTGCGAAAGATAATCTGCAGCAAAGGTGGCCGCCGGGCTCTCCATATCTTCGGCAAGCGCACCGGGGGCGACACGGCCATAATAATCTTTGTAGTCGGGCCCAAGGCTCGCGCCGTCTTCGCTGATTGGCATTGAGTCGCAAAAGGCGAGAACCATCGATTCGTCATGGAAAAAGCGGGAGAGTCGCTCGAGGAACTGCTCGTCGGCTATGTCGTCCGCTTCGGCGATCCACACAAGATCGCCACGCGCCATTGACAATCCCTTTGACCACTGTGCGAAAGGATTTCCGGTGTTCGATTTGTTGCAGACGAGTTTGATTGCTCTTCCGGCGCCAGCCGCAACCTCCTCAATGACGCTAACGCTGTCGTCGGTGGAGGCATCGTCAAGCACAATTACTTCGAAAACGGCATGCGATTGGTCGAAGATGCTAATTAGCCGTTCGCGCAAATGACGGGCATAGTTGAAATTCGGGACGATAACGGAAACCTTAAGCAGGCTCGAATCCAGCTGTTGCGTCAGAAATGAGACATATTCATCAAAAGCAAATCGCTCCGGAGTCAGACGGCGCTCTTGCTCGATCGAGTTCAATTGCCCCTCAATGGCTTCCGCAAGTGCCTCGACGTCGCAATATGGAACTAACCGGGCATTCTCCTCGCATTCAAGCAACTCGACAAACCCGCCCCCATCATCGAACGCAACAATTGGCAATCCGATCGTAAGGGCCTCCAAGACGACTGAGGGGAAGGGATCTTCCCGCGAAGTTAGTGCGAATACGTCGGCCGCGGACAATAGCCGCCCAACATCGGATCGCTGTCCCACAAAGGTGACGCGTGGGAAGGCCCGCCGGTCGTCGAACCATTGCCGTACGACGGGATCGACATTCCCGATCCAAAGAAAGTGCACGTCCGAACGCGATCTGCAGATCAACTGTGCGGCTCGGCAAAATAAGTCGACCCCCTTCCGAAGGTCCGCGTAGCCAACGTTGACGACAAGCTTTGTTGCCCGTTCCAGGTGGAACTCAGATCGTACGGACTGTGCTGCCTCGTTGTCGAAGACGACCGAACTGTAGATTCCCTGCGGCCTCACGATAGCGGTGCCTTGCAAGGGACCGAACAGCCGGACAAACGAATCGCGGACGGTCTGCGCCGGGAACACCACATGGTCGGCACCGCCTGCGATGAGCTTAGCCGCTGACTCAAGACCTTTTTCTTGGATGAGCTTGGGCAACTCATGAATCAGGGCAACAACTTGGAAGCCCGCTGCTTTCAGCAGTGGCACCGAAGTGCCTGCCGCCACCGTATTAGTGATTGCAAGTTTCTGGTCGCCGTCGCCGATGCGCTCGATCTCGTTCTTTAACTGAGCGACTGTTGGGCAAATTGTAGTTCCCCCGATCCGCTGGTAGTCAGGCGTCATTTCGCCGTCGCCGCAAAGAAGTGTCGTTGTTGCGAATCCAAACTGCTTGGCGAGTACCTCTGAGATGCGCAACAACAACATCTGCGCCCCATGTCGGTGCGCATCGTGGCCAACGAGCACGATGCGTTGCCGCTGTCCGGGCGTTGTTGTTCCAAGTACGGCACGCGCCGTTGCATTCAGGTAAGCAGCACCGAAGTGCAAATCGGGCTCCAAGTAGGCGCCTTCGGCCCATTCGTTCCAGGCATTTATGAAGACAAATGGCTCTCCAAAAAATGGCGCGGACTTCCCGCGTTTGATTGCGCCGTCGAGCCACCGCTCGTATGCCCGAGGGGTCGACCCCTGGAATACCATTCCGTGCCCTTGTCGGCGGGCGTCGTTGTCCCAACTTGGGAAGACGGTTTTGATCAGCGGATACTCCGGCGCGAGTTCGCCGAGTGAGCGCTCGATTGCATCCTCATACCGGCAGACTTGCCCCGAAAATTCCCGGTCAAAGAAGCGGCACGAGCTGTTGATCGCTTGGAGACCCTCAGCAACCTTGTGCGGGGGGAATTCGATGGCTCCGTCGAAGCCGTACGGTCGCGGATCGCGATTTCCGAACCCCTGCGCCATGGCGATGATCGGTTTTTCGCCATGGCGACTCTCAAAGAGATCGCGCCAGGACTTCAGGTTCTGGACAATGTCGGGAATGACATCCGCACGGTAAACGAAAAGGAGGGGGCGTCCGTCAATGCGAATGTATCTGGAATCACGAAAATGTCTGGCTATGTCGTCGATCAACGAAATCGAATCGTCGTGCCGGTAGTCCTGATGCATCAAGACTTCCGATTCCGTCCCATCCCATCGGCGCGTCCAATTCTCGTTTGCCCACATCAAGCAGAACGGAATATCGATGTCGGCACGGTTCAGAAAACCGTCGACCGGTCTCTCTAACAGGCGGTGTCCGTTAAAATTGTAGTAGTAGAAGCAGAAGCCGTGGATCCCCGCAGACTTCGCCATTTCGGCTTGCCTGGCCATGACCTCCGGTGACGACAAGTCGTAGAAGCCGAGATCCCGCGGTATGCGCGGTTGATAGTGCCCCTCAAATCGAGGGGTTGCCCGAGCCACATTGGTCCACTCCGTAAAGCCGCTGCCCCACCATCTGTCGTTCTCTGGGATTGAATGGAACTGAGGTAAGTAGAATGCGATGACTTTGGCGCGGGCAGTTAGAGTTCCGCCTGTGATGGGAGCGAATTCCTCAAAATCCGCGCCGCGTGCTACGAAGCGTTTGATTTCCTGTGCCGGGCTGGTCGTTGCCTGGTCGCGACGCGTAGGAAACCCAGCTGCCCGGCCAACTTCTGCAAAGTGACTCAACGGGTCACGGGGGTCGCCGCGCATGAACGAGCGCACATAAAACTCTACATCAAAAGCTTCCGAAGGGTTTCGGCCCTCGCGAAATCCGTTTCCTATGAAATGCTCAAAAGGGTCGATGCGGGCCGCCACGACGTCGGGATTGTTGCTCAGATAGAATTGAACGTCAAAGTGACGGTTCGGCGAAAAGCGCCCCGATCGCCGCGAACGAAGATAGTGTCCAAGGGCGCTACCGGCTCCGATGGCTGCTTTGTAGGTTTCGCGGTACCATTCCGTATCGAAGTGGGCGATCGGCAAACGATTTTCGGTTTCGCCATACTTCCAGTAGTGGATGAGCGGGTTCATTCCGGCAGCCGCCACGTCGGGATAACGTTGCAAGTACCAGGACGGATCAAAGAATGGATTGGGGCGACGTCCCTCGCGCCACCCTGCCTCGAAAAAATGCTCAAGGGCAGAAGCCTTCGCCTCGACAAGATCGGGGTTCGCGCGCATGTACCAGTCGGCCATAAATAGGCCGGATGCTTGAAATGCGGCCCAGAAGGCTTTTGCCTCTTCAATCTCGGAGCGGGCCGCGGGGTTGGGCTCTTTGTCTCCCTTTCCCAAAAAACGCCGGAACATCGCGTCCTATTGCTTCAGCTTGATATAGACGCCCAAAATTTCGACGCCCCTGTCGCTGCCGGATAGATCGCCGTAAATCGCGACGATCGGCTTGGCGGTATAACCCTCGACCACCTGTGGCACCGAATATTCGAACGTGTTGAGCTGGAAGTCGTCGGCCAGCGAAAACGTCTGCCAACCGCTATTGCCCGCTTGTCGCGTCAGGTAAATGACCGAGATCGTATCTGACGAATTCGTTTTGGCCCTCCGCGCAACCAAGCCAACCTCAATCTTTTGACCGTTTGAAGTTGTTGCGAACTGTTCCGGAAGCTCTAGGTGAACACCTCCCAGCATCATGTCGGCAGTAAGCGCTTTACCGCTCGACAGGCGTGCGAGCACGGTACCTCCACCAATCGAGAGCCGCTCGAGACGATGTCCATCGGACACTGTCCATTGGGCACCTTCGCGCTCTGAGAACGTGGCAGCGTAGCCGCCACCGACCGCGCGTTCATTCATTGTTTTCACCAACTTCTGTTCGGAGGACGGTTCACTAGGGGGCGCGGCGGGAGGTCGATCCGATGGCAGGCTCGATACCGCCGATGGCAGCGGCACGTTTTGCGTCCAGAAAAATACGCCCGCGGCCACTGCAGCCAGTACAAATGCAGCCCCAACAAGAATTCCTCTCTGCGTCATATTCACCCCGTTTTCGATGGCCGGACGATACATTGTGCCACCAAGCGCGCGCAAGAATTGCTGCCAATTCAGAGCAGCTCGGCTATGTTGCTGGCCAAGCTACCGGTGACGGTATCGGGACACAAATCCTCAACGTGATTCAATGAACTACCTCATCACCGGCGGCGCAGGTTTTATTGGTTCTGCAGTTACGCGCAAGCTGATTGGCGGCGGGGTAAACGCACTAGTTGTAGACTCTCTCACCTATGCTGGAAACCTCGCCTCCCTAACACCCGTCGCCCACGCCCCTGGCTTTACCTTCCTCCAGGCTGACATTTGCGACAGCCCGGCCATGGCTGCGGCATTCGCCCGGGCGCGCCCCAACATCGTCATGCACCTGGCGGCCGAAACCCACGTCGACCGCTCGATCGACGGCCCCGGCGCCTTCATCCAAACCAACGTAACGGGCACCTACCGGCTGCTGGAGGCGGCCCTCGCGTGGTACCGGTCGCTTGCGGGCGAGGCCAAATCCCGATTCCGCTTCCATCACGTCTCTACCGACGAGGTGTTCGGTGCCCTGGGGCCCGACGGGCACTTTACGGAGGCCACGCCCTATGCGCCGCGTTCACCCTATTCGGCGTCGAAGGCGGCGTCGGACCACTTGGTGCGCGCGTGGGGCGAAACCTACGGCCTGCCCGTCGTCGTCTCGAACTGCTCGAACAACTACGGTCCATATCAGTTTCCTGAAAAACTGATCCCGCTCGTCATCTTGAACGTGCTCGCAGGCAAGCCGCTTCCGGTCTACGGCAAAGGCGAAAACGTCCGCGATTGGATCTACGTGGACGATCACGTCGAAGGCCTGATCGCCGTCGCGACGAAGGGCAAGCCCGGCGAGACCTATCTGCTTGGCGGCCGGGCGGAGCGCAAGAACATCGACGTCGTGCGCGCGCTCTGCCGCATCTTGGACCGGCTCGCGCCGGATGCGCAGGGCCGGCCGCATGAGCGCCTGATCACGTTCGTGACCGACCGGCCAGGGCACGACCATCGCTACGCGATCGATTGCTCGAAGATCGAGCGCGAACTCGGCTGGCGACCGCGCACGACGTTGGAACAGGGCCTCGAACAAACCGTGCGCTGGTATCTCGACAACAAGGACTGGTGGCAGCAGATCCAGTCCGGCGCCTACCGCGGCGAAAGGCTGGGCCTGTCGCGCGAGGGCGGGGCGTGAGGCTCGCAGTCTTCGGCGCGGCGGGCCAGCTCGGCTGCGCGCTCAACCGCGTGGCCGCAGTGCGCGGAATTGCGCTCGTTCCCTTCGACCGGCAGAATGCCGACATCACCAGTGCGCGCGCCGCATTGGCTGCGGTGGAGCGCGCGCAAGCTGCGGCGGTCATCAACGCCGCCGCTTACACTGCCGTCGACAAAGCGGAGGCCGAACCGGATCGCGCATTCGCGGTCAACCGCGACGGTGCCGCCAATCTCGCCCGCGCAGCGGAGCAGTGCGGCATCCCGATGGTCCATGTCTCGACGGACTATGTCTTCGATGGCGCGAAGCAAGGCGCGTACGTCGAGGACGACCCCATCGCGCCGCTCGGCGCCTACGGCCGTTCGAAGGCGGCCGGTGAAGACGCCGTGCGTTCCGCCTCGGCGCGTGCGGTGATCGTGCGCACCGCGTGGGTCTACGGTCTTGAAGGATCGAACTTCGTCAAGACGATGCTGCGTTTGGGGGCGGAGCGCGATGCGCTGCGCGTCGTCGACGATCAGCGCGGCTGCCCCACCTTCGCCGACGATCTTGCCGCCGCCGTCTTGGCGCTCGCTGGCCGGTTGCCCGATGCAGCCGGTCAGACGTTTCATTTGGCCGGCGGCGGGGCGACGACGTGGTTCGGTTTTGCCCAAGCTGTTTTTGCGGAGGCCGCCCGCTTCGGCGTTCGCGCCCCGCGTCTCGCGCCGATCGCAACCGTGGACTATCCGACCCCCGCACGCCGTCCCGCGAACTCTATCCTCGACTGCTCAAAGGCCAAGCGTGTATTGGGCGTTGAACTTAGCCCGTGGGATGATGGATTGTCGCGCATGTTGAAAGCTCACCTTTCGGGGCACGGATGAAGGGCATTATTCTTGCCGGCGGGCACGGCACGCGGCTCTATCCCCTGACGCTCTCTGTGTCGAAACAGCTTCTGCCGGTGTTCGACAAGCCGATGATCTATTACCCGCTGTCGATGCTCATGCTCGCCGGCATCCGCGACATCCTGATCATCTCCACGCCGCACGACCTGCCGATGTTCCGCCGCGCGCTCGGCGACGGGAACGAGATGGGGCTGAACCTCACCTATGCCGAGCAACCAAAGCCCGACGGACTGGCGCAAGCTTTCGTCATTGGCGCCGATCACATCGCAAAGGATGCCGTCGCCCTCGCGCTCGGCGACAATCTGCTGTTCGGACAGGGCTTGCAGGCGGTGATGCAACGCGCGGCAGGTTTGCAAAGCGGCGGCCTCGTGTTCGGCTATCACGTGCCCGATCCGCAGCGCTATGGCGTCGTGGAATTCGACGTCGGCGGCCGCGCAATCTCGATCGTCGAAAAGCCCGCACAGCCGAAATCGAACTGGGCCGTGATCGGGCTCTATTTCTACGACAACAGCGTCGTCGACATCGCGCGCAACCTGAAGCCGTCGGCGCGCGGCGAACTCGAAATCACCGACGTCAACGCGGCGTATCTCAGCCGCGGCGCGCTGCAGGTCGAACGCTTGAGCCGCGGCACGGCCTGGCTCGACGCCGGCACACACGATTCGTTGATCCAAGCCGGCGAATTCGTCCGCACGATCCAACACCGCACGGGGCTGCAGATCGCCTGCCTTGAAGAGATCGCGCTCGACAAAGGCTGGTTGACGCCGTCGCAGGTCGGCACACGCGCCGCGAAGCTGAAGGCCTCCGACTACGGCGCCTATCTCACGCAGATGCTGAAGGAACGCGAGAGCGGCCGATGACCCTCGACGTTCGTCCGCTCGCAATCCCCGGCTTGAAGTTGATCGCGCCGCGCCGTTTCGCCGACGCGCGCGGCTACTTCGCCGAAACCTGGAACCGCAAGACATTTCGCGCCGCCGGCATCGACGCCGATTTCTGTCAGGACAACCAGTCGCTCTCGCGCGCCGTGGGAACCGTGCGCGGCCTGCATTTCCAAAACCCACCGCACGCGCAAGCCAAACTTGTCGGCGTTCTCGCCGGCCGCATTTTCGACGTGGCGGTCGACCTCAGGACGGCTTCGCCCACTTTCGGCAAACATGCGGCGGTCGAACTCAGCGCCGCCAATGGCGCGCAACTCTTCGTGCCCGCCGGATTCGCGCACGGTTTCTGCACCCTCGAGCCCGATACGGTCGTCGCCTACAAAGTCGACGCGCACTATGCGCCGGAAGCGGACGCGGGCATCTTCTGGGCCGATGACGCTCTGGGCATCGCTTGGCCGGTGACCGGAGACAAAGCGCAGCTTTCGCCGAAGGACGCGGCGTTGCCGCTACTCGAAGATCTGGTCAACCCGTTTTAGGAGACGCCGTGGACCTCTTGCGCTTCTTCAACATGACGCCGTCAAAGCCGGATGCCGCCGAAGCCGTGCGCGACCCGCGCGCGCTGCGCGGCGATAACGACGCGATTGCGACGGCGGTCGCCTCGTTCCTGACGCGCACGGGTCTCTTCGACCGCGAGGCCTATCTGCGCACCTATCCCGACGTGGCGAAATCTGGTCTCGACCCGCTGCATCACTTCGTTCGCGTCGGCATTCACCTGGGGCGGCAGTTCACGACGCTGCCCACGATCGCGCGGCTTTGGCGCGAAGTTCTTCGCGAAGTTGCTGCAACACCGCCGCCGGTGCAGCTCGCCGACCCGAAGCGCTTTCACGCCGCCATCTATGTGTCGAGCCGCGGCAACTTCTTCATGCGCGAAATCGCCGACGTTTTGAAGGCGGGCTTCGACGATCTGGGCGTCCGCGCGGACGTCCGCGACGAAACCGGCCAACCGGCGGATGCCACGCATCACATCGTCATCGCCCCGCACGAGTTTTTCGTCCTGGGCGAGGGTAAGCGCTGGGCGAACGACGTGTTCGTGTCGCGCGCAATCGTCTTTTCGACGGAGCAGATACAGACGCAGTGGTTCGCGCGTTCGCTCGTGTTTCTGTTGCGCGCCAAAGCCGTCGTGGACATGAACGAACAAAACGCCGCGATCCTGCGCAAGGCGGGCGTTCGCGCAGCTGCGGTTCAGCCGGGCTACAGTGCAGGCTTCGCCCCCCTGTCGAAGCCCCGCGATGGGGCCTCGCTTCCGGCGTTGGCAAGCCTCACCATGGCGGCACGAAACTTCGACGCGGCCGGCGCACCGCTCGCCGCGCGCCCGCTCGATGTACTCTTCCTGGGCAGCCACTCGCCGCGGCGTGCGGCTTTGCTTGCAGGCTACGCGGAGAAATTCTCAGGCCTGAACGCCTTCATTTACTACACGCGGATGACGGTCCCACTGGACCCTGCAAACAACCCGACCGCTTCGACAAACGCCACGGCCGCACTCCTACAGCGATCGAAGATATTGCTGAACGTTCATCGCGACGAATACACGTACTTCGAATGGTGGCGTCTAATGCAGGCGTTCTGGCTGCAGACCGTCGTCGTGACGGAGCCGTGCTTTCCTCACACGCTGTACAAGCCCGGGACGCACTATTTCGAAGAGGCGCCGCGCCACATTCCGCACTTGATCGATTGGCTCGCGCGATCAGCTGACGGTCAAGCCCGGGCGGAAGACGTGCGCCGCCGAGCGTTCGAGGATTTCGCCGCGCACTCGACCGCAAAGTCGGCAGCGCTCACGCTTCTTCAAGCTGGAGGGGCCCAATAAACATGTTTCCGCGCCCCCTCACGATCGCGCGTGACCTGCCGGCGGCGTCGCCGCCCGCGGTTTCGGCGATTGTGACGCTGTTCAACTATGCAGGCTACGTCGAGGAGTGCCTCGAGTCGCTTGCCAAGCAGACCCAATCCGGCATCGAGCTCGTCGTCGTCGACGACAAGTCGACGGATGCCGGTCTTAGCGTCGTCTTGGGCTGGCTCGATCGCAACAAAGGTGCGTTTGCCGGCGCGCGGATACTCCAGCACACAACGAACATGGGCCTCTCCTATGCCCGCAACACGGCGTTCTTTCATGCCGGCGCCGACCGCGTGTTCGTCATGGACGCCGACAATACGCTCTATCCGCGCGCGATCGAGCGTTGCATGCAGGCGATGACGGACGCAGGCTCCGCAGGTGCCTACACCCAGCTCGAATTCTTCGGCGATCGTCCGGGCCTTGGCGACGCGGATTTCTGGAGCAAGGAACGCTTCAAACCTAAGAACTACATCGATGCGATGGCCCTTGTTTCGAAGGAAGCCTGGCGCCAGGTCGGCGGCTACGATCAGCTTGTTGCGAACGGTTGGGAGGACTACGACTTCTGGTGCAAGTTCGTCGAACACGATCTAGCCTGCACGTTCGTTCCGGAAGTTCTTTGCCGCTATCGGACGCACCCGGCCTCGATGTCGAACACCGAGACGAACCCCAACGCAGGCGCGCTCATCCTCCAAATGTCCATCCGCCACCCCTGGCTCGACCTGCAATGAAACCGATGCTCCAATCCGATTTGAAGTCGTTGCCGTTCCTGCATCGCGGAAAGGTGCGCGACCTCTACGCCGTCGCTGACGACAAGCTCCTCGTCGTGCAGACCGACCGCCTGTCCGCGTTCGACGTCATCTTGCCGGACCCGATCCCCGGCAAAGGCGCCGTGCTGACCCGGCTGTCGCATTTCTGGTTCGCCAAGCTCGCGCACGTGATCCCGAACCACCTGACCGGCGTCGCACCCGAAACGGTTGTCGCGCCCTCGGAGCGAGATCAGGTGTCGGGCCGCGCCATGGTGGTCAAGAAGCTAAAGCCGCTGATGATTGAAGCGGTGGTCCGAGGTTACGTCGCCGGTTCCGGGTGGAAGGAGTATCAGGCGACGGCCAAGATTTGCGGCATCGAATTGCCGCGCGGACTCGAGCAGGCGGCGAAACTTCCCGAGCCCATCTTCACACCCGCAACGAAGGCCCCGGCCGGCGAGCATGACGAGAACATCGCCTTCGACGAGGCGGAAAAAATCGTCGGCAGCGCCTATGCGCGCCAAGTTCGCGAAGCCTCATTGCGCCTCTACGCCGAAGCTGCCGGATACGCGGCGGCTCGCGGGATCATCATCGCCGACACGAAGTTCGAGTTCGGCACCGACGCCGCAGGAACATTGCACCTCATCGACGAAGTGCTGACCCCCGACTCGTCGCGCTTCTGGCCGCAGGCAAGCTACCGCACCGGCATCAGCCCGCCGTCGTTCGACAAACAGTTCGTTCGCGATTGGCTTGAGGCGCAACCCTGGAACAAGAAAGCGCCGGCCCCGCATCTGCCGCCGGACGTGCTCGTGAAAACGTCGCAGAAGTACCAAGAGGCATTGCGCCTCCTGGCCGATTGATGGGACGCCTCCGCCGCTGCTACACGAACGTAAAGTCGTCGGTGCCCATCGCTGCGAGCGAGGTGTTGACGAGGATGATGTCGGTTGTGGCGAGGTCGATGAGAACGTCGGCGCCCGCTTGAGTCATGAGAGCCTGCACGCCCGCGAAATCCGTGATGCCCGCAATCGAGAGTTGGATCACGTCGTCACCGAAGTCGTCGAAGTCGTTGATCCGGTCGGCGCCGCCGTTGTCGGCGAAGACGAACGTGTCGTTGTTGTTCCCGCCTTCGAGCGTATCGTTGCCACCGCGCCCGGCGAGCGTATCGTCGCCGTTCCGCCCGTAGATGCGGTTTGCAGTGCCGTCGCCGGACAGCGCATCGTTGAACGTCGAACCCGATAGGCTCTCGATGCCGATGAGCGTGTCGCCGGTAGCAACACCTCCGGCCGCCGTACCCGCTTGCAGATCGATCGTCACCGCCGCGGTCGACGACCCGAAAGCCGCCGTATCGTCGCCAAGCCCGCCGTCGATGATGTCACCGCCAGCGCCGCCTTCGAGCCAATCGATGCCGTCGCCGCCGAACAGTTGATCGTTCCCGGCACGCCCGTCGATGATGTCGTTGCCATTGCGCCCGTAAATCCGGTTGGCGCTGGCGTTGCCCCACAGGCTATCGTTGAACGGAGAACCCGAAAGGCTTTCGATCGCGGTCAGAGTGTCGCCCACCGCGTTGCCGCCGGATACGGCACCGGTTTGCAGATCGACCGACACGGCCGCCGTCGACGACCCGTAGGCCGCCGTATCGTCCCCTGTTCCACCGTCGAGAAGGTCGCCGCCGGCACCGCCTTCAAGCCAATCGTGACCGTCGCCGCCGAACAGTTGATCGTTCCCGGCACGCCCGTCGATGATGTCGTTGCCGTTGCGTCCGTAAAGCCGGTTGGCGTTGCCGTCGCCCCAGAAACTGTCGTTAAAGGGAGAACCCGACAGGCTTTCGACTGCAACGAACGTATCGCCTACTGCGTCGCCGCCGGAGACGGCACCGGTCTGCAAGTCGACCGAAACCGCGACCGCCGACGCGCCATAGGCCGCCACGTCGTCGCCGGTACCGCCGTCGATCGCATCTGCGCCGCCGCCGCCTTCTAACCAATCGCCGCCGTCGCCGCCGAACAGCTGATCGTTGCCGGTGCGACCGTCCAGAATGTCGTTGCCGGCGAGCCCGTAGAGCCGGTTGGCGCCGCCCGTGCCCCACAGCGAGTCGTTGAAGGCCGAACCGGAAAGACCCTCGATCCCGATCAACGTGTCGCCGGCCGCGTCGCCGCCCGAAATCGCACCCGTGAACAAGTCGATCGAAACTGCCGCCGAAGAACCATAGGCCGCGATGTCGTTCGCACCGGCGCCGCCGTTGATCGCATCGCCGCCTGCACCGCCTTCGATCGTGTCGTCCCCGTCACCGCCCTGGATATTGTCGATGCCGCCCCGGCCTTCAAGCAGGTTGCCAACGCCGTTGCCGGTGATCGTGTCGTTGCCCGAACCGCCGATCGCGTTCTCGATCGTCACGCCGAGCGCGATTGCAATACTCGAGATCGCACTATTGATCGACGAAAAGCGGCCTTCGTTGAGGTCAATTGTGGCATCGACGGTGGAGCCCGACGCGTCGATCGTGTCGATGCCGCCGCCGTCCCAGATCGTAAACGCGGCAATGGTGTTCGTGGCGAAGTCGAAAATCCCGCCCGCGTTGGAATTATATCCGTAGGTCGTGTCGCCCGCACGCGTCGCCGCGTTCGCGCCGTAAATCTGCTGCACGGCGTAAACGTCGAAAAGCATGGGCGATTCCGGATGGCCGAAGAACTGCGCGCCGGTATTCGCCTCGTCGAAATAGCTCATCAGCGAGTACTGATCGCTGTCCTCCGTGAACTGCGCGTTGTTCGCATAGGTGATCGTTTGGCCGGGGCCCGCGTTGTAGTTCCCGGGGTGCGACAAGCCGATTGCATGGCCGATCTCGTGCATGATCGCGCTGTAGGCGTAGCTGCCCGGCAAGATTGCGCTGCCGGTCGGGATCGAATTCGTGTTCAGCCAAACATCGCCGGCGGAGGCAGTACTAGCGGTCGAACCCGGGAAGAACGCAAACGCACCCGCCCCATCGGTCGCGTCGGAATAGTTCGCAAACAGCATCGTTGCATTGTCGGAGTAACCGCCGGGATTGACCTCGACGAACGTAATCCCCGACAAATCCGACCACGCCTGAAGCGCGGCGCGCACGGCGGTGATCTCGGTGGCGGTCAGCGGCGTGAACGACGCGATGTTGCTGCCGCTGACCGTGTAGCCCGCGGGCGTCGCGCGAAACGCATAGGTGACGACCACGCCGGTCCCCGGCGCTGCGGCCCACGTGCGGTCCGCGTCGATGGCGCCGGCGCCCATCGGAATGTCGAAAGAAGGCCGCGTGCCCTGCGTCACCGTCACCCCGTACTGGCCGGTGCCGATATCGTCGAACGAGCCCGCAGATACGTAGTAGGTGCCGGTGGCGGACGGTGTGTAGGTGAAAACGGAATTGTTGTTGGGCAATCCGTCGTCGTTGAACGCGAGTTCGAACGTGCCGGATTGGTCCATCAAGCGAAGGTAGGGGTCGACGACATTGTTGACGCCGGTTCCCACCAGCGCGAACGAGTAGGTTTGACCTGCCTGCAATGTCACGGCGTAGAAGTCGCGGTCGCCGTTGACGCCGATGGTGCCTTGCGCTGTTTCGCCCACGAGCAACGTGTATGCGGTGCCGGCGTTGTCGGCCGCGTCAAGCGTTTCGATGAGGCCCGGTCGCGGCGCTGCGGCGGGCACCACCGGCAACGGATCGAGATCGACAGGCTCGGGAACCTCGGGCGGACTCAACCTGTCAAATCCTTCTGGATGACCGTCGGGTTTTGTCGCGGTGATACCGAACGAGAGCGAAATCGTCGCCGCTTGTGCGGCGGAGCCGGTGTCGGCTGCTGGTGTGTTGCACCAGAGCCCGGCTGTATGCTGCGGGCGGCTATCCAGGTCCGAAAGCCGTTCGGCCCAAACGTCCAGCAATTCCGATACGCGCACAAAAACGTCATGAGCGTTCGCTGTCGGTTGCGCGGGCGCCAGCGTGGCGAAGATGTTGTCGAGTGGTTGGAAGTGATTGCGAAACGAGGCGGTGAAGGCGGCACGGGGCATCTCGTTTACCTTGGCGTTTTGTGGCGTGGAACTACATCTATCTCATAGCGAAACTGCTGAACGCGGCCTATCCGAACAAGTGTATTTTTGAGCGTCGCGGGCGAGAAGACACACTTGATTTCGCCCCTGGCGTGTACGCGGACTCATGCCTTCTCCGTGGCGGAGTCTTGCCGCCTCGCTTAGCCGAGGGCTTCGCGCAACGCGGCCATCGCCGATTGAATGGGCGTCGCTTGGCGCAGGAATTCTTGCGCAGCTACACCCGCGATTTGAGCTGCCTCGCGCATCGCATGATCGTCGTTGGCTCGCGACACAGCGTCGGCAAACCGCTTCGCCTCGAATGGCGAGACCAAAATCCCGGCGCCGAGGTCTTCCAGCGCACGCGCTGTCGCGTGCGCTTCGAAGTGACGGGGATAGACGATGTGCGGCCGCCCGGCAGCGAGCGCTGCGTGAGTAAATCCCGCGCCGCCATGCGAGAACACGGCGGTCGCTTCTGGCAAAACGCTCGCAAGCCGCGGCGGAGCGTCGAAGAGCGTTACGCCGCGGCTACGCAAGATCGCGCCACGAACGCCTAGCGACCCACGGAAATATGCGCTCGCCTGGACCCCAAGCGTCATCAGCGCGTGGGTCATCGGCTCGATCATCGCCGCGTCCGCGGCGGAGTAAGAAAAGAGACGGCGCTTCGAAGGCAACGGGGTCAGCGGCGGCATCGGCTCGACCGGGCCCAGCACGCTCTCACGCCTCACGTTGCGATAGAGGTCGAGCGGCGGAAACGTGAACACGCCGCGAAACACGCCGCGAAACGGAGCGCAAATCGTGTCGGGCACCCGCCGGCCGAGGCCTACCATCGCCTCGCGAATGACCGCGAGCACACGCGCCTGCCGTTGGACGTCGCCCCGGCTCGCTTCGAACGGCGGGAACACGTCGCCATCGGCTGGTGGCACCACAAAACCGTTGCCGACCAAGGCTATGGGCAAGCGACCGAACGCCGCGATCGCAGCACCTGGTGCGTGCTCGCAAACCAAAAGGTCGGGCTTCGTCAGATCGAACACTTGATCCCACGCGCCGATCAGCGCCCGCGCGTTCGCAACCGACGAGAATCCGTTCGCAGCGATGAGGTCGGTGTAGCTTCCGCTCGGCGCCGCAGGCATCGCCGGCGTGGGCCAGAACGGTGCCTGAAGGATTTCCGCATCGGTCTCAGCCAACGCGGTGCGCGAAAGCACCGGATCGCGCAGCGCAAAGACGGCGCGCGCGCCTTCCGCTTTCGCAGCAAGTGCAATGGCTTTCAAGGCAGGCAAGTGGCCCAGGCCCTCGCCGAGCTCCCATGCGAACAGAATCGTCTTGCCCGTCAGCGCCACGCCCAATGCCTCAAAGCCGCGGCCTGTTTAGGGGTTCGCCGGAGCGCGGCCAAGAAAAAAGGCGCGGATTGCTCCGCGCCATAAAGTTTTAAGGGGCATGCACGGCGTACTAGCACCCGTACTGGGTGCACAGTCGTTGTTGCTCCTGCTGCACCGACTGGAACAGCTGAAGCAACGCGGAATCCGGATCGTATTTGCGATGGCGGTCCTTCAGGCTCGCGTCGTCGCCAAAATAGTAGGTCATCCCACCCATCACGCTTTGATAGTCGTCCTCGCCCCAAGCGCCGCGCGCGTTGAACGCGAGACCGGGCAGGGCGGCAAAGCCTGGCTGCCATTCGGTGGCAGCGGTGACGCTCTTGCGATCGTTATCGTCGATCTGGCCGCCGGCGGAGATATAGAAATTGTTCGTCACATACCAACGCAGGTCCAACGATCCGAAAGCCCCGTCGCCGAGCGCGGACGAGAACTGATATCCGGCTGTCGCCGAAATCGTGATTGCGGAAAGGTAGATCTCCGCTTCGGCGCCGACGCGCGCGACGTCGATGTTGAAGTCGCCCATCTCCGCATAGCCGCCAAAGAGGCCGAGCAGATAGGAGTCCGGATTGCGCGTGAACAAATGGCCGCCCGCGCCGTAGAACTCGTGCCCGTCGATGCTGCCGCCACCGCCTTCGATCGCGACGCCGAAGCGCTCGCCGAGCGGCGCGGTAAACTGACCTTGGACGTTCCAAGCATAGTCGTCGATGACTTCGCCGAACTGGCCGGTGAGCTTCAGGTTCGGCGCTGCGACCGCCGGATCGTCGGCGCGCGCGGCACCCGTGGCGCCAAGTCCGAACAGTGCCGCCACCGTCACCGGCTTCCAATACCGCTTCACAAACCTGGCGAAGCCCGTCTCGCTCTGCGCGACCGACTTGTGATCGACCGCAACCAGGCTCGTTGCCGGCAGCCCGAATCCGACGCGAATGGCAGGCAACTCCTGCCCAGCGAAAGCGCTCGTTGCCGCAGCGATCACAGCCTGTTCGATCCCGGCCAATTCTGCGACCTTGACCTTGTCGCCCGCGATGACCCGCGACGGCTCGAGCGTCACGTAGTAAGTGCGCAGCTGAGGTGCGTAGAACAGACCGCGCAACCGCTCGCCAAGTGACGCGCGCACTGCGTGACTAGCTTCCACGAGCGCCTTGGCCCGGGTCAGTGACTCCGTCGGGTCATAGGCGATCTCACCGGCCGCAATCTTGGTGATGAGCCCTTCAAGGCTCCGCGGCGACATAAGGTCTGCCGTCGCGTGAAAGCGGACAGTGGCGTTGTCGACGCCAATGTTCTTGAGAACATTGACAATAGTAGATTTCAACTGGCGGCGGCCCGCAACAGACGAAACGTGTACGACAAGCTGCCTTGCTTGGCGTTGTTCAATCCAGGTCGCAGCAAAGATCGGTCCTGAAACCGCGCGCAGTGCCTCGGTGACCGCATGCGCGGCCACCTGCATTGATGTCGTGCTCACGAAACCCCCAACTGGCTTTGAGCCCACCCTCTTGGAGCGAACAATACTCAACCCGTTCGCGATGCATACAAGAATCAGGCGAATCAACCGCCCAAGACTCCCCCGAATCAGAGTTTAGGTTATCGCTGTGGCGGTATAAGCACAGTTCAAGTACTCAAAGACACAGTTGTAAGTTGTGGCAGCGTGCACGCGCCATCAGTATGCGGTGACACGATGAGCGCGAGTGACCGAGCAAAACGTGGCGATTGTAGACTGAGCACGCGTCATTTTAGAGCGTGGCGACGATCGCTGGCGCCACTGCGAGACGGTTACCGATTTATCTTGACAGCCATTGGTTGGGTTTGAGCGATGACTAACGCCCTGCGTGTATTGCATCTCGGGGCATCCACAGTTGACCGAAGATGGCACACCGCGGCTGCGCTATGACTGCGGCTCATACCAAGGGACGACCCATGATCGATCGCCGCAAGAACAGCCGCGCCGTGAAGAGCCCGCACGGGACCGAGATCAGCGCCAAGAGCTGGCTGACCGAAGCGCCGCTGCGCATGCTGATGAACAACCTCGACCCCGAGGTGGCGGAGAATCCCGACGAACTCGTGGTTTACGGCGGCATCGGCCGGGCCGCGCGCGACTGGGCCTCGTTCGATGCGATCGTGAGTGCGCTGCGCCGCCTGGAATCCGACCAAACCCTGCTCGTGCAGTCGGGCAAGCCCGTCGGCGTCTTCCGCACCCACCCGGATGCGCCACGCGTATTGATCGCGAACTCGAACCTTGTCCCGCATTGGGCCACTTGGGCCCATTTCAACGAACTCGATCGCAAAGGCCTCATGATGTACGGCCAGATGACGGCGGGCTCGTGGATCTACATCGGCAGCCAAGGCATCGTGCAAGGCACGTACGAGACCTTCGTCGAAGCCGGCCGCAAGCACCACAGCGGCGACCTCGCCGGCAAATGGATCCTGACGGCGGGCCTCGGCGGCATGGGCGGCGCGCAAACGCTGGCCGGCACGATGGCCGGCGCCAGCGTCCTCGCCGTCGAAGTCCGTCAAAGAAGCATCGAGAAGCGCCTGGAGACGAAGTACCTCGACACCTGGACCGCATCCCTCGACGAAGCGCTCGCATTGATCAAGGAATCCTGTGCCAAGAAAAAGCCGCTCTCCGTCGGCCTGCTCGGCAACGCGGCCGAGATCTATCCCGAACTGGTCAAGCGCGGCGTTAAGCCCGACCTCGTCACCGACCAGACCTCCGCGCACGACGTTCTGAAC
>JABFRX010000018.1 GCA_013140995.1 Alphaproteobacteria bacterium
GGCATCGCAGGCGCGGTTTTTCTCGGTGTCGTTGATGAAGTTTGCGTGGCGTGCCGCAGCGGTCGTTTCGGCGAGCGCGCGCGCCGCAATTTCCATTTCGGTCAGCTTGGATCCGCGCGCGAGCTCCTCGATCGCGCGCCGGTATTGATCGCGGGTGGCGAAGTCCATGCGGCTGTAGCCGCTTGCGTTTCGCAGCAACTCGTCGACGGGGCTGATGGTTTCGAACAGCTCCGCCCAATCGACGGCAGAAACGCGGCGCATACTCGAGATGATATTGCGCACCGTCACCGTCATGGCCGCCTGCCGCATATGCTCGCCTTGCACGACGATGTCGGTCGACGTGTTTTGCGCGTTCAGCTTGGCTTCGAGCCATTGCATCGCGGGAGTCAGCGCGGGGTCTTGATCGCGGAGCCTTTGAACGAGTTGCGCGGCGAAAGCCGGCGGCATCGGTGTGCTTTCGTGGGGCTTGAGCAGTGCTTCGATTGTGGCGGCTTGCGGGCGCTTTGTAGCGAGCAATTGGTCGGCGAGGTTGTCCGCATTTTCCCGTTGCTGCCGGCCGGTTAGAATTCTGTGAGTTGCACGGCGCAGATTCTCGACGAGCATGATGCGCAACGTGATGGCCACGGCCCACAACTCGCCGATCGTCAACGGCTGCACGCGCTGATAGGCGTTGACGAAGCTGCAAAGAAGGCCCGAATCGAAGCGGCTGTCGGTGTGGGCAATGAACGTCCACGCGAGCCCGAACACCCGTGGAAGGCCCTTAAGCGGGCCATCGGCTAGCTTCGGGAGTTGACGGTAGTATCCCGGCGGCAAATCCAGGCGAATTTCGCGGATCTGGCCTTCCACCAGATGATAGTTGTCGACAAGCCATTCGGCGGCGGGTGTGATCGGTCGGCCTTCGGTGACGGCCTTGGCTATCGTGCGGTAGGCCGCCAGAAGCGTGGTTTCGTTCGACCGCAGTCTTGCTCTCAACGAGCCGGCGCCACGTCTCAGGTCCGCTACGCGGTCAGCCGCCGCAAGGTCTTCTGCGCTCCGTTCCAGCGCTTCGATGCTTAGAATCTCATCGCGAATGAGTTCGTCGCTATTCCAATCGATAATTGACCGGGGTCGATGACCGGGAGATGCCTGTGCCGGTTGCAGCAACAGGCCGACGCCATTTGGAGTTTCTGCGCGCAGCATTGATGGTTCCGTCCTCGCGCAAGGGCGGCGGCTTGTCGCGATCCGGCGCCTGGTAGGGTAACGCGCGAGTGTTGGAATTGTTCCGCGATGGCGTCGCGTCGGGAGCTGAAACAACTTGATGCGGGGCCGCTTGGGAATGCCCCCTGACTCCATCAACTGAGCGACCTGGGACCCAAACTACGACCCGGGTGACTCGATACGCATTCGATGCGTCGGTTCACGTTCAAAGGATCCTGGTCTGGGTAGGCGCCTCGCTTTTGTCTACATCCCGCCGAAGCCGATCGTCGTCATGTCGTCGGGTGCGGCGAACGCGCCGCGTGAGAACGACTCGATCACCATCGCATAGGTGCGCATGAGCTTCAGATAGTTGATGTCCGTCGAATAGAGGTTCTCGTAGAGGACGCGCCCATGCGCGCCCATCTCGGCGAGCTTTTCCGGGTCCGCAATGGCGCGTTCCGCCGTTGCGCGCAGATCCGCCGGAAGTGTTGGATCGAAGGCAAGCCCCGTGATGCCCTCGTCGAGCAAACTCCGCAACGCGCCAAGCCTGCTTGCTAGCACGGGTAGTTCGTTCGCGAACGCCTCGACCAGCGTCATCGGAAACATCTCGTACCAAACCGACGGCATGACGAGGAACGCAGCGCGCCGCATCTCCGCATAGACCTCATGCTGCGTCATACGGCCGAGATAGGTGATGTGTTCGCTTTGCGCGCGCTCGCACTCTTCCCGGAGCGGACCGTCGCCGACGATGCGCAGCGGATAGTCGAACCCCTTCCACGCCTCCAGCAGATTGGCGATGCCCTTCTCCGGCCCAAGGCGCCCGACATAAAGCGCACCGCGCCGCGGTCCGTCGATCCAAGCGGCGGTCGCCTTCGGGTCCGCCAAGGCGTTACCTTTGACGACAATACGGTCGGCAGGCAGACCGCCCTCGATGAATTTTTCCTTCGCAAACTCCGTCAACGCGATGAAGCGGTCGACGTCGCGTCGCCAGGTCCCGATCCATTTGTGGATGTCGACCATGGCAGCCACCACAGCCGTCGCCGCCTTCGATCCGCGATAGGTGGCGTAGCGAACCGTCCAAAACGCGGACCGCTTCAGGCTCTGCTCGCGCAGCTTATCGTCGTGAAACAAAAAAGCGGTCGGGCACAGAATGCGGAAATTGTGCAACGTCATCACGACCGGCACACCGGCGGCGTGACACGCGCGAAAAATCGACGGCGACAGCTGCGGAAAGAAGTTGTGTACGTGCACCACGTCGGGCCGGCAGCTGCGCAGTTTTCCCGTCAGCCGCGCGGCTGCCCACGGATTGTAGATCGTGAACAACCCGACCCACGCCTTCTTCCACCACGTGTCGATATCGTCGTTGCGCACGGTGAAGAATTCGACCTCGTGCCCGCGCTCGCGCAACAGGCGGCCTTCCGCCTCGACCACGACATCTTCGCCGCCGCGTGTCTGGTAGAAATTGTGGACGATGAGGATTTTCATGAACGGCGCGTGTTAGCGGCAAGAGGCAACCCCGGCAAGCAGGTTAACCTGAAAGTCGTTAACGGCACGCTGCGCCTATCGCTACGGCACGTACTGCATACTCACTTCCGTTGCGACACCGCCGTTGACCGCCACCCACACCGGACAGCCGTCGCCTGGGCATTGGTTGTAAGTGCCCGGGTTGGCGACCATGTCGGCGTAGGTGGTCTTCTGATTGTCGATACTGCCGCCCTTGTCGTGAGTGACGCGCAGTGCCGTTGCGTTCGGCGCGACTGGCATGGCACGCACCACTTTACTGTCGTTCGCGATGAAGAAATCGTTCGGCGGCGGCGACTCCTCTTTGCGCGCGGTCGCGGCCGCAGCCGCCTCCGGCCCCGTGAACCAGCACGCGGGATCGAGATCGACGCTGGTCGCGGTCCAGGCC
>JABFRX010000136.1 GCA_013140995.1 Alphaproteobacteria bacterium
CATACATACCGGGCATCTCAGCCGTCTCGCCGCCGACGAGCGCACAGCCCGCCTGCCGGCAACCCTCGGCGACGCCTTTCACGACTGCGGTGCCGACCGGGACATCGAGCTTGCCTGTCGAGAAGTAGTCGAGGAACAGCAGCGGTTCCGCCCCCTGCACGACGATATCGTTCACCGACATCGCGACGAGGTCGATGCCCACCGTGTCGTGAATGCCGGACTCGATCGCAACCTTCAGCTTCGTGCCGACGCCGTCGGTGCCCGCAACCAGCAACGGATCCTTGAACCCAGCGGCCTTCAAATCGAACAAGCCGCCGAACCCGCCCAACGCCGCGTCCGCTCCCGGCCGCGCCGTAGATTTCGCGAGCGGCTTGATTGCCTCAACCAACGCGTCGCCCGCGTCGATATCGACGCCCGCCTGAGCGTAGGTGAGGCCGTTCTTTCGGTCGGTCATGAGGGCAGCGGTCCGGACGGTTGGTGCGCGCGGGTTTAAGCAGAACTTGCGCGTGCGCGGAAGACGACGCGCACGTGTGTTCCCCTGCCTTGACGCCGCGCGTTTCGTCGCGATGACTGTACACCAACGAATCTCTGGAATCGCGATGGATCAGAAAGCGCTCATTCGCGCCGTGGACGCGCTGCTTGACGCCCAGGCGGACAACAAGCGCCTGCGCGACAATTTTGAGGGGTTAGCGCGCGACCCGGCGTTCCCGGGTCTCACCTGGTACTGGGGCCCAAGGCTTTACGCCCGCAGCCGCCCGATGTTCCGCCCGTTCATCTTCAACCAGTTTTCCGATTGGGCGACGGATGGCAAACGCTGGACCCGCATCTTTTGGAAAGACCACACTAAGGAACTAGAGGGCTGGCTCGACGCTGCGCGCCAGGCCCGCGACACGAACCTCATTCGCCGTCTCATCCGTTGGAAGTTCGCAAAGGTCAAAGGCTGGGGCATCGACGAACCCCGCTTAACGACGGCGCTGCTCGAGGCCTATCGCGGTGCGGCGGGCCCGGGCGCACGCGCGATCGTGCTGGACGAGTTCAACGATTGGTTCTCTTTAGACGAAACCACCGCCCTCGCGCTCTACGACATCGACCGCAGTGCCACGAAGTTCATCCTCGATCACGTCCCGCGCGGCTACTGGGACGAACAAAAGCGCGCGATGTGGGACAAGCTCGCCACACGCGCTGAAGCGAAGGGCGACATCGCGTTCGCCCGCTCGCTGTACCGAAACCTCGTTCCTGTCGCGCGCTGGCGCGAAGACGCACTCGCGCTTGCAAAGTCCGAAACCGAACCGCAACGCCTAAACGACGCGCTACTCGAACGCCACCCGGAAGGCTACCGCGTTGATGCGACGCCAACGTTGATCGCGCTTCTCGAAAAACGCGGTAAAGACGTCTTCCCCTACATTCGCAGCAAACTCGAAAGCGCGATCGGCGGTTGGGGCAGGGACAAGGAAGCGAAGCGCCTGATCGATCTCGCCGCATCGCGCGGGTGGTGGGATCTCTGGACAGCAGCGACCCGCGTCGGCCCTGACAATCTCTATCGCGCGGGCGTGCAGGCAATCCTCGACGACCGTGCGATGACAGAAGATGTGCGCCGCGAACGCCTAAAAGCACTCGCGGGCGTCAGCCAGGAGTGGAATTGGCCGGGCCTAGGCCTCGCCCGCGTACACTCGCTCGACGACAATCAAGCCTCGCTGCTTTATGGCCGTTACCCCGACTTGGTGCGCGGCCCGTTCCGCGCGCAGGTGACTCCGCGCTGGTGGGGTCAAGGTTATGCGAAGCTGGTGCGCTTGGCGCAAGCAGCGAACGACACCGAGTTGATGGACACTCTCGCCGCCCGCTACGCGACGCAGGTATCGTGGGAGCAGCGCGCCGGCCGCACGCCGTCGAAGCCCGATCCACTGCAAGTGACGGCATCGGAACTCGCGAAATATTACCAAGACATCCGCGCGCGCGATGAGGAGGAGTTTGCACGCCGCGCCGCGGGCGTCCTGACGCGCATTCCCGCCTACACGCTGTTCAGCTATCACGCGCTGCTCCGGCACAACGACCTCGCGCGGCTGTTGTTCTCGCGCTCGCTGCCATCGTTCCTGTCGTCGCCGGTCGCAGTGCAAGACCTGGTCGAAGGTTCCGACATCCAGGTGATGTCGCTCGCCTATCGCATCCTCGCGCAACGCGACCCGCGCGCGGTTAAACTCGCTGGTGCCAATCTCGACATTCTGCTGGGCACGCTGCTGCGCCCGATTCATCGCAAGACACGGCTCGCGGCGTTTGCAGCCCTGGCGAATGCCGCACGATCGGGCTCCGACACCGCTAAACGCGTGCTGTCACGCGCGCGCGACGCCTTGAAATTACCGGACAAGAAGTACCCGAAGGCCGAACTGATAGGTTTGATCGGGGCTGTGCTTCAAGCAGCGCCCGAACTCGCGAGCCCACGCGAAAAGCCAGTGATCTACCGCCGCGCCATCCAGCAGCGGAGTGCGGCATGATCATCTACGTCGACTACGCCTCGCCCTCGCTGTTCGACTCGACGGCCGACGCCACGAACGTCGCGGTCGCCACGAACCTCCGCCGCCCGGTCCGCTTTCACGGCCGCGTCCGCGACCACGGCTTCATGTTACGGGTGGCACTCCGCGCACTCGGCGAGCTGATCTGGTCGAACGACATGTGGTGGGGCGAGGCGGCGATCCTCGATCCCGTGATCACCGTGCATCCGGACCGCGTGTTCTTCGAGGCGTTCAGCCAAGACCAATCCGTCTACGGCGCGCTCATCGTCGACCCGAAAGTGTTCGAGACGATGGGTGACGTCGTCACCGGCACCACGAACATCGACTTCTCCGCCTGGCTCTGGGGTGCGCTCGGCGAGATGCGCACGAGCCGTTCGACGACGTTCCGCATCGGCCCCGAAGGCTTCGAGGTCAAAACCTCAAGCGCGGGCGGCCGCTTCGAAAAGAAGGTCGACCTTCCCGGAAGGTGGGTTCGCGGCTTTTTGCAGGTTCAAGCCGCTATGGGCCTGCCCGGAACGCGCGTGTCTGTGAAGCCGATCGACCTGCTCGCAGCGCTCCGCATGCTGCGGCACACGAAGGCGAAGGTGTCGCCGCGCGGCCTGCGTTACGAGTTCGAGCCCGGCCAAGACGTGAAGCTTGTGCTCGAACCGTGGGAACATACCGTCACGTTCGAAGGCGCAGCGCACAACTACACCGAACGCAAGACGACACGCGTCTGGGGCCGCCGCCGTTTGAAACTGATCGAAGGCTTGCTGCCCTTCGCCGACGGCGTGGACATTTATTTGAAGGGCCGCGCGCTGCCGAGCTTTTACGCCGTGAAGCTGCCTGGCATGACGTTCCTGCTGGGCCTCACCGGCTGGTCCGGCAGCGGTTTCACCGGCACCGGCGGCTTCGATCTGCTGGCGACGGGCGCCGCCGAAGATGAAGCGAAGCTGCCAGCAGCTCTCGATCTCTTGCGCAAGAACTATCACGTATCGATTGATCAAATGGCTGCGGCGCTCGCCGTCGACAAGATTGCAGCGTCCCGCATTCTCGTTCGCTTGTGCCGGCAGGGCAGGGCCATGTTCGATGTCGAGGCAAGAGACTATCGCCACCGCGAACTGTTCGAGACGCCAGCCGACGAGGCCACCTACTTCCCGCCTGACATCAGGCAAGAGCGCGCACAAGCGATCCTCGCCAAAGGCGATGCGAAAGTGACGTCTTGTGTGGTCGAAGAAACGCGGAAAATTCGCAACCTCCGCGATCCGGCCGCCGACAGCAAGAAAGAGAAGATCGCCCGCGAGATCGTCTATCGCGATTGGCGCGTCATCGGCGAGGTCGAAGGCCAAAAGCCGGTCGAGATCGCCGTCAACGACAACGGCCGTATCATCTTCGGCCGTTGCACGTGCCAGTTCTTCGCCGACAATCTGATGAACCAGGGTCCGTGCGAACACATGCTGGCCCTCTTCAGGGTGAGCGAATCGGATCGCAAAGACCAACCCTCAAGCCTGCCGGCCGATGCGGCAGCGCTCGGCGAACCCACGCGTAAACAGCCCTCGCGCTGGGAAGTTGACAGCGGCACGGGGGACGCGTGACATGACAGACAGCATTGCAGTGCCCGGATCGAGGCTGGCCGTTCCAGCTTCCAACGCCACGGTGTTTCGCCGCGGTTGCCTTTTGATCCCATTACATCGCCACGGCTCCCATCGTACGAAACGACGGGATACCACGGGTCCAGAGCTTAGTGGGTGGATGGCGGCCTTGTCCGGGCCTGCATGCTTCTTCGTCGGCGAGGCGCGCCGATGACCGGAATTTTACGGCTCCTCGTCTTTATCGGCCTCTTTGTCGCCGTCTACTACGGCTACAAAGCGTACCAGCGCTGGCGTCACAAGCAGACAGTGAAGGAATTCAAGAAGGCACCGGTTCGCGACGTCTCGACGGTCGCCGGCGAAGGCGTGGCTTCACTCAAGACCGAGAAGATCAACATCGGTGGCCTGTTGAAACCGAACCACCGTCGCCTCGCGCTGCGGGACGAACGCCTGCTACCAAAACCGCCGCTCGGCCCCGACTACTACTCGAAATGGCCGCGTCCGCCGAAACCGAAGTATCTGAGCGAGAACGACGCAGACCGCCTCTTCAGTCCGTCGCTCCGCACGTCTGTGCGCGACGCTATGGACCTCGCAACCGACGAAGCGCAGCTGAAGCGCTACGGCTTGCCGCTCTGGAAAAACGAAGCCGACGTCGCGAACGCACTGCGCATAAGCCAAGGCCAGTTCCGCTACTTCTCGCAACACCGCCACCGTGAACAGACGCCGCACTACGTGGCCTTTGCGATCCCGAAGCGCAACGGCGAAGAGCGCATCATCCACGCGCCAAAAACGAAGCTGAAAGCCGTACTCCGCGCGCTGGACAAGCAGCTCGTCTCCAAACTCCCGGTGAGCGAACATGCACACGGCTTCGTCAAAGGCCGCTCGATCGCCACCAACGCGCGGCCGCACGTCGGCAAACCGATGGTCGCGAAGTTCGATATCAAAGACTGCTTTCCGACAATCACCATGGGCCGCGTGCGCGGCCTGTTGCTCGCGCTGGGCTACAGCTACCCCGTCGCCGCGGCGCTCGCAGTCGTGATGACGGAGGCCCGGCGCCAACCGGTGGAAGCCGAAGGCAAGCTCTACCACACGCCAACCGGCCCCCGCGTCTGCGTGCAAGGCGCACCGACAAGCCCAGGTCTCTGCAACGCCATTCTGCTGCGCATGGACCGGCGCCTCGCCGGTCTCGCCAAGAAGCGCGGTCTTGCTTACACGCGCTACGCCGACGACCTCACGTTCTCAGGCCCGCAAGGGGAGATCAAAAAGCTCCTTGGCCTCGTGCCGAAAGTTGCCGCCGAAGAAGGCTTCGCAATCAACCACGACAAGACGCGCCTAATGCGCCAATCCGGCCGCCAAGCGATAACGGGCGTGATCGTCAACAAAGACATGGGCCTCTCGCGCAAGGTCCGCCGCAAACTCCGCGCAGCATTGCATCACCAGAAACTCGGCAAAGCAGACCCCGCAAATACGGATCGTCTAAAGGGCAAGCTCGCCTACTTGAACATGCTCAATCCGGCACAGGCGAAGCGCCTCAAGGATGTTTACGCGCCGCTTTGATCGGGCCGCGAGCCTTCTATATGGTCGCGCTCCCTTTGCGCCGGATTCATCTATCCGGTGCGCTACCGGTGAGCCATGACCTATCAACGAACTCTCGTTACCAGCGCACTTCCCTACATCAACGGCGTCAAGCATCTAGGGAATCTGACGGGGTCGATGCTGCCCGCCGACGTGTACGCGCGTTACTGCCGTGCGCGCGGGCGTGAGACGCTGTTCATCTGCGCGACCGACGAGCATGGCACGCCGGCCGAACTCGCTGCGCTCGAAGAAGGACTGCCGATCGCCGAATACTGCGCGAAATGGTGGGCGATCCAGAAGAAGCTCTGCGAGGGCTTTGGCCTGTCGTTCGACTATTTCGGTCGTTCGTCCAGTGCGCAGAACCGCGAACTGACGCAAGCCTTCGCAAAAGTGCTGTGGGAGCGCGGCCACATCGAGGAGCGCACAACCCGTCAAGTGTATTCGAAGGCCGACGCGCGTTTCCTACCCGACAGGTACGTCATCGGCACGTGTCCGCATTGTGGCTACGACAGAGCCCGCGGCGACCAGTGCGAGAACTGCACACGCGTGCTCGATCCGGCCGACCTGATCGAACCGCGCTCAGCCCTCTCGGGCTCGAAGGAAATCGAACTGCGGGGCAGCAAACATCTGTTCCTGAAACAGGCTGCATTCTCCGACGACCTCCGCAAATGGATCGGCACGCGTACGGAATGGCCGAATCTCGTCTCCTCGATCGCATTGAAATGGCTCGATGAGGGCTTGCAGGATCGTGGCATCACGCGCGACCTCGCCTGGGGTGTGCCTGTCAACGCGCACGACTGGGGACCGAACCCAGACGGCAAACGCCCCGACGTCGAAGGTCTGAAAGGCAAGGTCTTCTACGTGTGGTTCGACGCACCGATCGAATACATCGGTGCGACGAAGGAATGGGCCGATGAGGCACCAGGCTCGAACTCCCGAGATTGGAAGGCCTGGTGGCAGGGCGACAAGGCGCAATCCGAGGTCCGCTATGTCCAGTTTATGGGCAAGGACAACGTGCCGTTCCACACGGTCGGCTTCCCGGTGACGATTTTGGGCTCCGGCGAGAAGTGGAAGCTTGTCGACCAAATCAAGGGCTTCAACTGGCTGAACTATTACGGCGGCAAGTTCTCGACGAGCCAGAAGCGGGGCGTCTTCATGGACGCGGCGCTGGAGATTTTGCCGCCCGACTATTGGCGTTGGTATCTGATCGCGAACGCGCCGGAGAGTGCCGACTCATCGTTCACGTGGCAGCATTTCGCCGACACAGTGAACAAGGATTTGGCGGATGTCCTCGGCAACTTCATGAACCGCACGCTGAAGTTCACCGAAAAGCAGTTCGGCCCGGTGATCCCGGCAGGCGGCGCGCCCGGCGCGCTGGAGGCGCGGCTGATCGAGCAGTTGGAGCAGCGCATCGCCGCCTACACCCAACACCTCGAAGACATGCAGTTCCGCAAGGCGGCTGCCGAACTCCGGGCGGCCTGGGTCTTGGGCAACGAATATCTCGCCGAAGGCGCGCCGTGGACATCGATCAAGGCAAGCAAAGATGCGGCCGCTTTGTGCGTGCGAACGGCGATCAACTTGCTCCGCGTCTTCGCTGCACTGGCGACGCCGGTCATTCCGTTCGCAGCCGCCAAGATGGCACAAGCCCTGCAGCTCGATGCCAAGGCATTGAAGTGGCCGGGCGCGATCGCGCAGGAGCTTGACATGCTCAGGCCGGGCCACGCGTTCGTTCCACCAGCTACCGGCGATGTGCTGTTCGCTAAGCTGCTGCCGGAGCAAATTGCCGCCTGGGAGGCGCGCTTTGGTGCCTCCGGCGCGTAAAGGTTGTGTCCCCGGAAAAATATTTTTCCTTGGCAGACGCTCAGTTCGTTCGCCGCTCCGGAGTCATGTGCTGCGCGCTGCAATCTGAGATGGGGCAGGGCGGTGCGCGAACTGCAACTTCAACTTCCAATTCACATAGGCCGTGACCGTTGACGGTTGTGCGATTCCTCAAAATCCGGGTGTGGACAACTCGAACGTGCGGTCACGTACTTCTACGATGAGTTGTTGATGCTCACGCGAGACCCGTGTGTCTTACCCCTTGGGGTTATTGCAACCGCTCGGCTTTTGTTTCAATGTTGAAACACGGAAGGGGTCGGCTCTGGTGGGGATCAGAAACCGACGCGGGGAAGTCGAGTTGGGGGCTTCATGCCGCGTATTAAAGCGCTGTCCGCGCTGGCTATTTTGGCCGTTCTGATCTCCGCTGGAAGTGTGGGTAGTCAAGACCCGTACCGTGCCCGTTCCGATGCGGAATCCGCTGAGTTCGCTCAGCCGATTTCGGCCCCGGAAGAGGGCAGTTCCTACAACTCTTACCAGGTAACCGACCCGGCCGCGGTCCAAGTGCCGGCACCCATCACACCGGGCAGCGACTCTGCTGTGGTTGAGCCATTGCCCGTAGAACCGATTGCATCAGTTGTGCAACCGGAACAGCCCGTCGCCGCCATCGAACGCGCGCCGAACGTGCATCTGGCGGCTGTCACGACGCCTGCAGCGCCAACACCCGAAGTCACAGCGACGGAGGATGCGCCACTCGTTAGCGCCGCCGAGCGTCGCCTGTTCGCGACGGTGCCTGAAGAGATCGAAGGCTACTTCGATCTCTTTATGTATGTGAGCAAATCGAGCCGCGGTCCGCTCGGTCAGCGGATGTTCGTCTTCCAGCGCGATGCCGACGGCAAAGTCTTGCCCTATGCGGAATGGCGCGTGTCGACCGGCCGCGAGAAGGTCGAGATGCATCACGAGAAGCGTATCCGGACGACGACGCCGGAGGGCATCTTCATGCTCGACGCCGATCGCTTCCATGAGCGGTACTGGTCGCGCACGTGGGACAACGCGCCGATGCACTACGCGATGTTTTACGACCTTAAGAACAATGGAAACGCTTCCGGTCTCGCGATCCACGCTGCGATGGGAAAGAACAAGGTTCGCCGCCTCGGCAAGCGTGACTCGGCTGGCTGTGTGCGGTTGTCGCCGGCTAACGCGAAGGAACTGTTCTTCAAGATCAAGAACACGACGAAGGGCCGCGTCCCGTCGTTCGCAGTGAACGAAAACGGATCGACGGACCGTTGGGGCAAGGTCGAAAAGACGGCCGACGGCACCCTGATGCTTCAAGACGGCTACCGGGCAGTCCTCCTCGTGGAAAACTTCGACGGTCGCGACGAGGTTGTGGGGCCGGTGGTCGCCTACACCAATTAGACGACTCGGCTTATGGTTACCGTTGCAGAAAGGCAGCAACTACAGAGAGTTGAGGCTCTTTCTTGCAACCTATATTGAGTGGGCTACGGCAGACCAATTAATCTGCCCACCTGGGAATGGGGACGGTGAATGGCATCTTGGCTTGCAAGGCTGAGCGCGGCTTTCGTTGTGGCTGGGACGGCCACTGGCGTATACGTCGTATGCCAAAACCCTGCCGTTGGCGGAAAATACCGGCCGGAGGTCGAGCGCTTTGTGGCTCAAGCGCACGCAACCTGGCATGCGGTTGTCGGAAGCCAAGACCCCGTGCAAAGCCCTATTGTGGCTGAAGCCAACCTACCCGCCATCGTGATGGAGCCTCGCGACCTGGCAGCACCGATTGTGGGCGTGCCAAGACTTCCGGTTCAAGCGGCGCCGCAACAGTCGCCGGCGGAGCTGCGGCTCGCCGAAGCGCAAAGCGGCTTGGCGGTAGACCTTGAGCCGGTCGAGGCGCGGCTGCGTTCGAAGATGCCTGCCGAGGTTTTCCCGTACTTCGATCTCTACCTTTACGTCAGTAAGTCGACGCCCGAGAAAGGTCCGTGGGCGCAACGCATGTTCGTGTTGGCGAAGCAGCCGAACCAATCCTTCAATCTGCTTCACACCTGGTTGGTCTCGACCGGCAAGGAAGAGCAGATGGTTTCGCCTTCCGGCAAAACGCTAGGCACGCACACGCCCGACGGCATGTTCAAGCTCGACCGCGGCCGTTTCTATTCGGACTACACGTCCCGCCAATGGAAGTCGCCGATGCCGAACGCGATGTTCTTCGATTGGTGGATCGAATGCCGTATCTCGGGCCTCGCC
>JABFRX010000023.1 GCA_013140995.1 Alphaproteobacteria bacterium
GGGCGGGGTCAGCCGGGCGTCAATGGAGTCAACAGTCAATGCGTAATGCATGCATAGCTACCGAGGCGGCTGACCCATAAGTTGTTTGTTCTACCTACGGTAGAATTTCGACTCTTTATCCTGACTTGATCGTCTTCACCGCGTCGTCTTGTTCGAAGAGGTAGAGCAGTACGCGCAATGCTTCGCCGCGCGGGGTTTGGAGGTCGGGGTCGCGCGCGACGATCAGGCGCGCGTCGTCGCTTGCGGGCTGGATGAGGTCGCTGTGAACCTCTAGGTCGGCGAGGCGGAAGCCGGGCAAGCCCGATTGGCGCTGGCCGAGGAGTTCGCCGGCGCCGCGCAGGCGTAGATCTTCTTCGGCGATCTTGAAGCCGTCTTCGGTCGTGCGCAGGCAGTCGAGGCGGGCGCGGGCGGTTTCGCCTAAGGGGGCTTGGTAGAGGAGCACGCAAGTCGATGCCTTGTCGCTGCGGCCGACGCGGCCGCGCAGCTGGTGCAGCTGGGCGAGGCCGAAGCGTTCGGCGTGTTCGATGACGATGATCGTGGCGTCGGGGACATCGACGCCGACTTCGATCACGGTTGTGGCCACCAGGATGTTTGCCCTGCCTGCGCGGAAGTCGCCGATGGCGGCGTCCTTCTCCGCCGGTTTCATGCGGCCGTGGATGAGGCGGACGCGGTCGCCGAACGTCGCTCTCAGCACGTCGAAGCGTTCCTCGGCGGCGGTCAGGTCGAGGTCTTCGTTTTCTTCGACCAGCGGGCAGACCCAGAAGACGCGCTCGTCGCGGCTGAGCGCGCGTTCGACGCCTTCGATCACTTCGTCGAGGCGGGTCAGCGGGATGGCGCGGGTGGCGATCGGCTTGCGGCCAGCCGGCTTCTCCGTGATGCGCGACATGTCCATGTCGCCATAGGCGGTGAGAGCCAGCGTGCGCGGGATCGGCGTTGCCGTCATCACCAGGATGTCCACCGGCGTGTTGCCTTTGCCGGAGAGAGCGAGGCGTTGGTGGACGCCGAAGCGATGCTGCTCGTCCACCACGGCAAGGGCGAGATCGTTGAATATGACCGTCTCTGAGATCAGCGCGTGCGTCCCGATCAAGATTTTCAGATCGCCGGAGGCCAGGCGTTCGAGCGTCGCGTCGCGTTCCTTGCCGCGCTCGCGGCCCGTGAGGAGAGCGACGGAGACGCCTGCGGCTTCGCCGAGTGGCTTCAGTACCGCGAAATGCTGGCGGGCGAGGACTTCGGTCGGCGCCATGAGCGCTGCCTGCTTGCCGCATTCGATGGCGTTCAACATTGCGAAGAAGGCGACCAGCGTTTTGCCCGCGCCGACGTCGCCTTGCAACAGGCGCAGCATGCGGTCCGTCGAGGCCATGTCGGTGAAGATTTCGGCGAGCGCTTTGTCCTGCGACTTGGTGAGCGTGAATTTCAGGGCTTTCAGGGCGGTTGCGCGCGGTTTGCCGTCGCCCTTCAGCGATCGGCCTTTCGTTTTGCGCATCCGCGCACGCGCGAGGGCGAGCGCGAGTTGGCTCGCCAGCATTTCGTCGAAGGCGAGGCGGCGGCGGAACGGCGTCGTCGGGTCGAGGTCGGCGAGGCTCTCCGGTGCGTGCAGGCGTTTCAGCGCGGTGAGCCAATCGCTCCAGCCTTGCTTCTTCAACCACGCTGCGTCTTGCCACTCGGGCAAGGGCATCGCTTTGGCAACGGATTGGGTGACGGTGCGGGTGAGCGTGCGCGGGGGTAGGCCCTCGGTGCCGCCGTAGACGGGTTCGATCGCCGGTGCTGCTGCAAAACCTTTCTCGTCGAGTATGCGATCCGGGTGGGTGATTTGCGGGCGGTTTTCGAAGCGTTCGACTTTGCCGCTGACGTAGCGCGTTTCGCCGATTGGGAGCGCGTTCTTCAGGTAGTCCTTGTGGCCGCGGAAGAAGACGAGGTCGATGAAGCCGGTCTCGTCGCTCCCGCGGATCTTGTACGGGTGGCTCGCGACGCGTCCCGGCTTGTGCTCGACGATCGTGAGCTTCAGCGTGACGATCGTGTCCCACGGCGCGTCGCGGATCGTCGATTGCGCGCGCCAATCGTTGATTGACACCGGCTTGTGCCAGAGCAAATCGACCAGCCGCGGACCCGCCAGCTTGCCGATCAACTTCGCAAAGCGCGGACCGATGCCGGATAGCGTCGCGACGTCAGCAAAGAGGGGAAAGAGAATCTGCGGGCGCATGGCGGCTTGGAGGTTATGACGGCCGCGCCGTTGCCGCAAAGTCCGGAAGGCGGCAGTGCGGCACGATGGCCGGATGTTGAGCGGTGCCGTTGTGACGCCTAAGATGCGCCATCGGCAAGGGACTCACTCCATGTACCAACTCTACATCGCCAACAAGAACTACTCCTCTTGGTCGCTCAGGCCGTGGGTGTTGATGCGCGAGCTTGGCATTGCGTTCGAGGAGCGATTTCATGCGTTTACGCCTGGCGGGAGTTATGCGGACTTCCGCTCGTTCTCGCCGACCGGCAAGGTGCCGGCGCTTGTCGATGGCACGACGGTGGTTTGGGATTCGCTTGCGATTGCGGAGTATCTTGCGGAGCGGCACGACGGTGTTTGGCCGAAGGATGCTGCGGCGCGCGCGTGGGCGCGCTCGGCTTCGGCTGAGATGCACTCGGGCTTCGCGACGTTGCGCCAGCATTGCTCGATGAACTGCGGCTTGCGCGTCAAGCTGCACGAGATGCCGGAGGGGCTCGCTCAAGACATCGCCCGCCTCAACGAGCTGTGGAGCGACGGCCTCAACCGGCACGGCGGCCCGTTCCTGGGCGGCAAGATGTTTACGAACCTGGACGCGTTCTTCGCACCCGTCGCATTCCGCATTCAAACCTACGGGTTGAAACTCGACGCGCCCGCGCAAGCCTACGCGCAGCGTCTGCTCAACTTGCCGGCTATGCACGATTGGTACAAAGCCGCCCTCGCCGAAACGCTGCGCGACGAACACGACGAATACACGGAGCGGTACGGGACGATCACGAAGGATTTGCGGGCGAAGCCGTCGTAGACAGCACCTCGCTCGCCGTGAACTCAATGGTTGTCGCATCGACGAAGC
>JABFRX010000029.1 GCA_013140995.1 Alphaproteobacteria bacterium
CGATGGTGGCGTGCAGTGGATGACGGCGGGCCGCGGCGTCGTGCACTCCGAAATGCCGGCGCAGACCAGCGGGCTGATGTCCGGGTTTCAGCTGTGGCTGAACTTGCCCGCGGCCGAGAAGATGCGGGCGCCCTGGTATGCCGATATTCCGGCATCGGCGATCGTGGCCGTCGCGGTTGGCGATGGTGTCACCGCGAAGCTGATCGCGGGCGCGTGGAGCGGCGCGCGCGGGCCCGGACCGGAGCGCGTCACGCAGCCGTTCATCGCCGATGTGGCGGTAGGGCCCGGTGCGACCGCCGAGGTGCCGGTTCCGGACGGTCACAACGCGTTCGCGTTCATCATCGACGGCACGGTCGAGGCTGGCGGCCGGGTGCTGCGCCGCGGCGAGCTTGCGGTGTTGTCCGATGCCGGGCCGTTGGCGCTGGCCGCGGGCACCGAGGCTGCGCGCCTGCTCGTCGTTGCGGCAAAGCCGTTGCGCGAACCGATCGCGAAGTACGGCCCATTCGTCATGAACACCGAAGCGGAACTGCGCCAAGCGTTCGCCGACTATCAGCGCGGCGCGCTTTGAGCGGCGAGCGCGCATGTTGCCTAGGCGAGGATGAGTTTTGCCGCGGCAATGAAAAGAACAGCGGCCAAGGCATACCGAAGGCCAGGGATCTGCAGATGGCGCGTTCCCAATTGGGTTCCGATGAGCCCGCCGACGGCTGCAGCGATAGCCCAGAACGGTAGTGCGTTGGGCAATGCGCCGATCGAAACCGTGGTACCGAGCAAGCCGCTGATCGAGTTCACGAGGATGAAGGCGGCAACGACGCCTGAAGTGCTGCGCGTGTCGGCCCAGCCCATGAATAAAATCAGAGGGCTTAAGAAGATGCCGCCGCCCGTGCCGGTTAGGCCTGCGAGCAAACCTAACCCCGCGCCCGCCGCGAGAGCGGTGGCAAGGTGTGGCGCCTTCGTCAACCTATCCGACAGCGGTGCCTGACCGGCCGTACGAATGAATTGTACAGCAGAGACGGCGAGAACCGCGCCGACTAGAGGTTTGTAGATGTCTGGTGGTACCGATATAGCACCAGCAATGAAAGCCGCAGGTACCGATGTGACTGCGAACGGCCAAAGCAGCTGCCAGTTACTTTGTCCGGCACGCGCATAGCGAATCGTCGCTATCGAAGCGACGAGGATGTTTAGGCTCAACGCGGCAGGCCGCATCGCTTCCGGCGCTAGGCCAAATAGCGCCATCGCGGCCAGATAGCCTGACGCGCCCGCATGACCCACTGATGAGTAAAGTGTCGCCGCAACGAGAATGAGGACGGCTAGAATGAGGTCTGCTTCAGCCATCCGCGGTTCGCCCCGATTGAAGAGACCACGACGTAGCCGCGCTCGTCTCGCTGATCAAGCGGGGAGGCAGCGGCTGAACTTGTGCCCGGCCGCAGGAACGCTCAGACCGAGAATGTAGCTTCGGGCGCTACAAAGCGAAGCTCACGTAAGGTAGTTCCCTCTGACGTACTGGCCCTCGCGCGCTAACGCGCCTTCACCGCCACAGCAACCTCGTTCCGCCGGAAGAACGGAAGCGTCCACGGCGGATCGTAGAGCCATGTCACGGGAGCCCCAGCCGCCGTCCAGCGCGACCCTTCGAGGCCGCGCAGCAGGGCCGCAGTCTGTATCGCAACTGCTTCGGCACTGCGGCTATTCGAGAAACGCAGCACCGCCATCGTCTCGCCGGGGACCTCCACGATCTGCACCGCCTGATTGTTCGGCTGCGGCAACGTCTCGCGCGTATACTTTGACGGCATGAAGAAACGTACGCGCCAGGCGCCGCCCTCCCGCGTTTGAGCGACGGGTGCGGTCATCGCGACCTTCTCGCTGCGCTCTTGCGCAACCGGCGCCGTCATCGCGATCTTCGAGCGCGCTGTGTTGTTTCCGAAAATGTAATCGGCGAGTGCGCGAAACCCATCCGACTGCGCGTCTTCCTCATCACCCTGCATGATGACATCGGCCGCAAGACGCGGTCCGTATTGGCGGATCTCTATCGCGCCGATCTTAGCGACGACGGTATGGCGCGGCTCCTCCGTGTCTGCGCGCGCCGGCGCGATCGTTGCGCAGATCAGGGAGGCGGCGGCCACGAACCCAGTTACAGCGGGGAGCAAACGGATCATCGTCGCAATTCCTTCGTATATGCACATACCCAAAACGGGAGAGGCGCCCCAGCCCAGGAAGAAGGAAACTGAAGCGCCGCCCGGAGAGGCTACCAGCGTTAGTTCGCCGGCAGCAGAACCTTGTCGATCACGTGGATTACGCCGTTGCTCGCGGCGACGTCCGCGGATACCACGTTCGCACCCGCGACGTTCACGCCCTTCGTCGCATCGATGGCGAGCGTGCCACCTTGCAAGGTCGCAGGCGATGTCAGCTTCTTACCGGCCAGCGCCGACGACTCGATCTTCGCGGGAATGACATGGTACGTCAGCACGGCCTGCAGCTTTGCCTTGTTCTCAGGCTTCAACAAGTTCTCGACCGTGCCGGCCGGGAGCGCTGCGAACGCCGCGTTCGTCGGTGCGAATACGGTGAAGGGCCCTGCGCCTTTCAGCGCGTCCACGAGGTCGGCCGCCTTGAGCGCGGTGACGAGCGTGGAGAAGTCGGGGTTCGATGCGGCGACGTCGACGATCGTGTTCGAGGTTTTCTTGTACATTCCGCCGGCGATGGCCGGGGCCGTCACGGCGGGGATCACGAGCGCGATGGCGACCATCGCTTTGCGAAAGAACGACATTAAATTCTCCTTGGTTCGGTGAAGGTTGCGAGCGATTTTTCGATCACCCGAAACTGTGTGGTCCTACGAGCGCTCAGCGTTGGCAGATCAGAAGGAGAGCGAAGTTTGTTTGGGTTTTCGCTCTTGAAAGCGGTGCGCGTCGCACTATGCGCATTTCACCGGATGTTGTTGTGTTGCGAGCGGCGTCAGCGCGATTGCGGCCGCATCGTGATGTTCACACGTCCGACGCGCAGACCAAACTTCGACACCACCGCAACGTTGGCGATCGAACCGTCCGCGTTTAGGTAGAGGAGATCCTGAAAGCGCACATCGATGTCGCCAAGACCCGTCGCAAGTGTGACGTAGTAGTCGAGCCGGACACCGTTACCGTCCTGACGCACGTCGGCCGTGTCGATAACGTCTTCACGCGATCCTGAATAGACGCCGTCTGCGGTTCTCGTCAGCCGCCAGGTTTTGCGTTCTTGAAGACCGTCGCTGTAGGTGAAATCCTCGATCAGCGTGAGCACTTTGCCGTCCCAGGCGCCGTCGATGACGACCGAGAACTTTGTCTCTCCGCCGGTGATGCTGTTGACGAAGACCCCGTCGCCGAACGTTCGTCCGGCGAGCGCCTTCTCCAACACCAGCTTCGTGGCCGGAGGCGGCGCGGAAAACTCCGGTATCGTTGCGCAGCCAGAAAGAAATACACCTGCCATCAGTAAAACCCTCAATCGACGCACGGCGTTACCTCGCATCAAAGTTCGTTGGTTGCTTGGCGTACGCGGTCGCTGCCCCGCCGGATCATCGGCACGGCGCCGCACGTAGGCGCTACCAGGGCAGTTCGCTGCCGCGATAGCCCAAGAACGCGCCATTGTTCCGGGGCGTGAGCCCAGCAATCACGCCCACTATCTGACGGGCGGCGTCATCAGGTGCGCGTAAGGCGAGCCCGCGTTTGGCGAACGGCGCGGACAACGGCGTGTCAACGGTACCCGGATGCAGTGCCACGCAAATCGCGTCCGGCCGTGTGCGCGCAAGTTCGATCGAGGCCGTCCGCACGATTTGGTTGAGTGCTGCTTTCGATGCACGATAGCTGTGCCATCCACCTAAGCGGTTGTCGCCAATGCTCCCCACCTTCGCCGAGAGCACCGCAAACACCGCTTTGCTCGTTCTCGGCAGCAGCGGCAGGAAATGCTTCAATAAGAGTGCAGGGCCGATCGCGTTCACGGCGAACGCTTTGGCCATATGTGCCGGCGACACGTCGCGCAAGCTGCGTTCCGGTTGCATTTCGCCGTCGTGCAGAAATCCCGTCGCCGCGAACATCAGACGCAACGGCAACCCCGTTTCAGCCACCTGCCGCGCCGCCGCCGCAATACTGCGTTCGTCGTTCAGGTCGAGCGGCGCTTCGCCGCCTCGCGTCAGCCCCAGCACGCGTGTGAACATGCCACTCTCATCCAGCGCTGCGACCATTGCCGTGCCGATTCCACCGTCGGCACCGGCCACGACGCAAAGCCCGCCAGGGGGAAACGGATGGCTTGGTGGATGGTCTGTCAATCGCCTCTGTCAGCTCGCAGCTTGGTTTTACTGGTCATGATTGCTCCCCGCGCCCTGCTATCGCCGCGGTCGCGACGAGTTCGTCGAGCAATGCCATCGTCGCGTGGCCCGGTGCATCGAATGGGTCCAACGCCGAGCGCTTGAAGTATTTCAGCAGCAGCGACGGATTGATCTTGCCAGCGTGAACTTGTCCCATCGTCCAACTGCCGAAATGCCGCGCGCCGATTTCCTCGTAGCTGAGCAGCTTGATGTCCTTGTGACGCGGGTCGCGCACAATCGCGTGGTAGATGTCGCACACCTCGTCACGCCCGCCTTCAAGCACTTGGATGAACACGCCGTCCGCCACGCACAACAGCCCGGTAACCCCGGCGGCGGGGTTATTCTTGCGAGATTGGGCCAAGATGGCATCGGCGACGTCTTGCGTCAGCGCGGTCGCCGGGCGGCTGGCGTAAAGAAGACGGACGAGCATGCGGTCGTACCTCAGTCTTTGAGATTGAGCAGCGAGAGGAATTCCCGCCGCAACGTGTGGTCTTTCAGAAACGACCCGCGCATCACACTGTTGATCATCTTGGAGGCATTATCTTTCACGCCGCGCCAATGCATACAATGATGGTCGGCCTCCATGACGATGGCGAGCCCGTCGGGCCGGACCTTCTCGATGAGCAGGTCGGCGAGTTGCGTGATCGCCTCTTCCTGAATCTGAGGCCGCGACATGACCCATTCGGCAAGCCGCGAGTACTTCGACAGGCCGATCAGGTTCGAATGCTCGTTCGGCATCAAACCGACCCACAGTCTTCCCATGATCGGACAGAAATGATGGCTGCAAGCACTGCGGACCGTGATCGGTCCGACAATCATCAGTTCGTTTAGTGCTTCCACATTCGGAAATTCGGTAACCTTGGGCACGTCGGAATAACGACCGCGGAAGACTTCGGTGAGATACATTTTCGCGACGCGCCGCGCTGTCTCCTGAGTGTTGTGGTCGCTATCGGTGTCGATGACGAGGCTTTCGAGTACGCTCTTGAACTTCGCCTGAACCTCGTCAAGCAACGCATCGAGTTCGCCTGGCTCTACGAATGTGGAAATGTTATCGTTTGCGTGAAAGCGGCGCTTCGCGCTCACGATGCGGGCACGGATGCGAGCCGACACAGGTTCGACCGGCACTGGCCTGGGCGGCTTGGTGGCTCCCATAAACTTCAAGCGCCCCAAACGTCGTCGTAGCGCGCCGTGCCGTCGGGAACTGGGTGGTCGCGATAGGTCGTAGCGCGCGGGCGGCCCTCGCGTGCGGATGCGAACGCGAAACCTGTTGCCATGGCGCCCAAGAGGACACCCACGTGCAGTGTGACCAATTCGCCGTACCACACCCAAGCGCCGGCGCCCGCACAGAATACGGCTGTCCACATCATCGAGAGGCTAACCATGATTTGGAACCGTTGAGCGGCGGGAAGTGCGGAAAGCTGATTGATGCGTTCGTCCATGATCAAACGGTAAGGCGTCAACATAAGACCACTCCTGATTTTGAAGTGGTTACGTGCCGGTCGGCCGCTTGGATCAGCGCATAACCCTCATGCCGCTCGCGTTCGATGTAGCGCCATAGACGTGCGAGCGGCGCGGCGCGCTTGATGCCCGCTGTCCCAGGTCAGGCTACTGTGGGACTGTTACCTTGGGGTCGCGTTTGAGTTTGGTTGCTAGCTCCTGCGCCTGTGCGCGCAGGCCCGGGAGCCAGTCGGCGTCGGCGGGGGCTTCGCGGATGACTTGGGTCCAGAGGTCTAGCGCTTCTCTTTCTTTGCCGGATTGGACCAGGCTCAGGCCTTTGTAGAAGCGGGCGCGGGGATCTTTTGCGTCGTGCTTCAGCGCCTCGTCGAAGGCAGCAAGCGCATCCGGCGTGACGTTGCCGCCGGCGTCTTGCACGAGCGCTTCGCCGTATTGTGCGCGTAGGGCTGCGTTTTCGGGGTCGAGTGTTACGGCTCTGGCGAGTGCGTCGATGCCTTCTTTCACGCGGCCGAGTTGCACGTAAGACCAACCCAACATGCGCCAGCCTTGGGCGTCGTTGGGCTGGGCCTTTAGTTTTGCGGCCAGGCGTTCGACCATCTGGTTGATTTCGGCGAGCATCTCGTCGGCGGTGGCTTCGCGTTCGGCTTTCGCTTCGAAGAAGCTCGAAGGAAGTGTGGGACGGCCGAGCGTCAGGTAGGTTGCGAGCGATACGGCAACGACGGCCGATGCGACGGCGATGGCGGCGGCACGCGACGGCGCAGACTGGGATGGTGCCGCGGCTAGCGGAACGGCGAGGATTCGGCGTTTGATTTCGGTGCGGGCGGCTTCGGCTTCGGCGGCCGAGATCACACCGCGCTCGAGATCGGCTTCGAGTTCCTTTAACTGGTCGCGATAGACGGCAAGGTCGCGCGCGTGGTTCGCGGGCTGCGGCCGACGCAAAAGCGGCGGCATGACAAGGCCGAGCGCGATGACGCTTAAGAACGCGAGGGCGAACCAGATCACGGTGCATCGTCCAGTTTGCGGCGGACGGCGTCTTCTTCCATGGCGCTGAGCGGTGCGGCGGTTGCCGGTTGTCGCGCGAGGCTGCGGATGTAGGCCCATGCCCCGAGTACGCCGAGGCCCACGACTGCGAACGGCGCGAGCCAGAGGACGAGCGTGTCGCCTTCGACCGGCGGGCTGAGCAGCACGAATTTTCCGTACCGTTCGATCATAAACGCGCGCACTTGATCGTCCGTGTCGCCGGCTTTGATGCGTTCGCGAACCAGCACGCGGATGTCGCGCGCGAGTGGCGCGTCGGAGTCGTCGACGGATTGGTTTTGGCAAACAACGCAGCGTAGGTCTTGCGTCAGGGCGCGGGCGCGGGCTTCAAGCGCGGGGTCGGCGAGGATTTCGTCGGGCTCGACGGCGAGGGCTGCCCAAGAGAATGCAAGCACGAGAAGCGCCAACGATAGGAGGCGGATCATTGTTCCGCCTCGAGTTGCTTCACCAGCGGCTCAAGCGTGTTCGTCCAGGTGTAGTCGTCGACGGCTCCAACGTGTTTGAAGCGGATGCGGCCTTTCTTGTCGATGACGTAGGTTTCCGGTGCGCCGGTGACGCCGAGGTCGATGGCCGTGCGGCCGATGCGGTCGTCGGCGATTGTGGCATACGGGTTACCGAGTTCTTCGAGCCAGGCCCTTAACTCGTCGGGTTTGTCCTTCCAGGCGAGACCGATGATCTCCACACGTTTTTCTTTGGCGAGTTTTAGGAACACCGGATGTTCGACCCGGCAGGTGATGCACCACGACGCGAAGATGTTGAACAGCGTGACCCGGCCTGTGAGGCTTCCGGGTGTCACGCGTTTGCCGTCGTCCGGGAATGCCGCCAAGTCGAACGCGGGCAGCGGCTTGTCGATCAAGACGGTTTTGATCGTGCGCGTGTCGGTCGTGAGGCCGATTGCGAAATAGGCGGCGAGTGCCAGGAGGACTAGAAGCGGAGCGAGTGAGAGCCAGCGCGACATCGGTCACTCCGCCGGTTGCAGTGTTGCGGCGCGGCGCGGGGCGCCGACGCGCAGTCTACGGTCGCTGAGCGACAGCGCGCCGCCTAAGACCATGATCATCGCGCCGCCCCAGATCCAGAAGACCAGCGGGTGATGGTACATGCGCACGGTCCAGCCGCCGCCGGGGTGCGATTGGCCGATGGTGACGTAGAGTACGTCGGCCGCGCGCACGCGCAGGCCCGCTTCGGTCGTGTCGCTGCCGGGGTTCGGGTAGTTGCGGCGTTCGGCGATCAGTTCGTCGATTTGTGCGCCGCCATAGCCGATGGCGAAGCGGCCCAGCTTGCTGGTGTAGTTCGGGCCTTGGACGTCATCGACCGAAACGAGGCGCACCGCGTAGCCGCCGACGCTTGTGCTCGCGCCCGGCTTTAGGATCGTCACGACTTCATCCGTCCATGAGGTGACGGCGGCGATGCCGAGCGCTGTTACGGCGACGCCGATGTGGGCGACGACCATGCCCCAGGTGGAGCGCGGTAGGCCGCTCATGCGGGCCCAGGCGGTGGACCAATTCGTTGTACCCATGCGCTGCGCTATCAGCGTGAGCGATCCGGCGACGAGCCACGCTGCCGCGGCGAGCGCCAAAACGGCGAGCGAACCGGTGCCGACGACGATGGCGGCTATGGCTGCGCCGAGGGCGGCGACGGCCGCGAGTTTCAGCCGCCAGAACGCTTGGCCGAGATCGCCGCGCTTCCAGCTCAGGAACGGTCCGACTGTCATCGCGAACATGAGCGCGATTGCGAATGGCACGAAGAAGAAATTGTAGAACGGCGGGCCGACGGAGAGTTGCGTACCGTTCGTGACCTGCAGGAACAGCGGATAAAACGTTCCGAGGAAGATGACTGCCGTGATCGCCACCAGCAGAATGTTGTTCAGGATCAGCCCGCCTTCGCGGCTGACCGGCGCAAACAAATTGCCGAGCTTCATCTGCGGCGCGCGGATCGCGTAGAGCGCGAGCGCACCCCCAGTGGTGAGCACCAAGAGCCCCAAAATGAATACGCCTCGCGTGGGGTCGGTCGCGAAGGAGTGCACGCTCGAGATCACGCCGGAGCGGACGAGAAACGTGCCGATGAGGCTGAGCGTAAACGTCAGGATTGCAAGCAATATCGTCCAGTGTTTCAGCGCGTCGCGCTTTTCGACGACGATGGCGGAGTGGATCAGCGCGGTACCGGCGAGCCACGGCATGAGCGACGCGTTCTCCACCGGGTCCCAAAACCACCAGCCGCCCCAGCCAAGCTCGTAATAAGCCCAGAGCGAGCCCAGCATGATGCCCATGGTGAGGAAGGCCCACGCGGCGAGCGTCCACGGCCTGACCCATCTTGCCCACGCAGGATCGACTTTACCTTCGATCAGAGCCGCGACCGCGAACGAAAACGCCATCGAGAAGCCGACGTACCCCAGATAAAGGAACGGCGGGTGGGTCGCGAGGCCGGGGTCTTGCAGCAGTGGGTTCAAGCCGTTGCCGTTCAACGGTGCGGGATCGAGGCGCAGGAACGGATTCGACGTGAAGAGGATGAACGCGAGGAAGCCGAAGCCGAGCATGCCTTGCACGGCGAGCACGCGCGCCGACAACGTCTCCGGCAGATTGCGCCCAAACCAGGCGACGGCGGCGCCGAATAGCGCGAGGATCAACACCCACAGCAGCATCGAGCCTTCGTGGTTCCCCCACACGCCGGCGATTTTGTACATCAGCGGCTTTGCGGAGTGCGAATGCTGCACGACCAGGGACACGGAGAAGTCCGACGTCACGAACGCGGCGGTGAGCGCGGCGAACGCAATCGCGACGAACAACAGTTGGCCGGTCGCGGCCGTTCCAGCG
>JABFRX010000097.1 GCA_013140995.1 Alphaproteobacteria bacterium
AATGCTACCGCGCTCGACCGTCGACGTGGGAGCCAACGCTGCGAGCGCGGTAGCATTTGCGTCGGCGGCGCCAACCAGGCTATGTCCAGTCTCGCCGCGTTCCTCACGAATGAACCATGCGGAAAGCCGGTCACCGAGCGCTCTCGCAAGGCGCTGCGTCACCACACGCGCGCGCGGATCGAAGCCCGCACCAGCGACGAGGAAGCATCGCCGCTCCTTCGATGCAAAATACTCGCCGATAAATGCATCGACATCGTTGTCGAAATGCACAATGCAGTTGTCCCAGTGCGTCCTCATAGGGCGCCATCGCCTTCGATCATGGCGCTTAGCTCATCGACGCGTGACTCAACGAAACCACCACGTTTGAGCGTAAGGCCATGACGAAGGCAAACGGGGCCCGTGAGCTCGAGCAAACACCAATTCTTGCCCCCCTGCCCGTAGTCTCTCACCGCGGAGATGGCACCGTATGCAACCGCGTATTTGAGTACGAGAGCGAGCTCATTCTCGCCATTGAGAAGTCCCGCCATCTCTTGTTCAAGCACACCAAAGGCGTTCGCTCCGGCGCCGAGGGGGGCGTTTGGTTGCATCGAAATCTGCTTACACTGCAGCGCGAGCCTGTCGGTCAACGCCCTCACCTTTCGAGCAAAGGGGAAGGACCATGCGTCGATGATTTCGACGGCTTTCGCATTGAGCGCTTGTTGCTGTAGCGGCGGAGCCAACGCCGGATCCTGATTACGGATCGCACGCGTCTCCATGCGCGCCACGAGTCCACCCGCAAGCTGTAGAAAGAGCTCGGCGTTCTCGTTGCTCGCGTCGCACAGATCATCCAATCCATAGTGCAACGGTCGTCCATGCTTCTGGTGTAGAAATAGGCGAGCGCCGTCGGCAACCCCTGCGTCGGCCTTGAGTGGAGTCTTAGGCTCCAGGTCCTCGGTTTCGAACAACGCCGGCGTCATATTGGCCACGCGTACCGCGTACCGATTGAGCAGTATGCGAGTCATGGCAAGCTGAACATCCGTCTCGATATCTCGTGACTTCGCGCCCTTTACATACTCTTCCACAAGTTCTTCGACCGCCCGTCGACGCTGCGGGGAAATCTTCAAGCGCCGCTGTTCGCTATCAAGGCTGCGACGCAATTCCTGAAGTTGCCCGTCACTCAACCGAGGTGGCTCCGAGCTCAGCAGCGAAGAGAACTGCGTGTAGTTGCGCTCGCGGAGCGAAGGCACAAGCTTCAAGTATTTGTCAGCCATATCCGTTGCCATGCGGCGAAACTGCCTGCGATCGCCTGATCGCTGACCCTGTGTCTGCATGACAATGTCCAGGTAGTCGCGATCCCGCTTCAGCCCGGGAAGTGCCTCGTCCTCGCTTGATTGGAAAACGGTGCTGGGAGAAAGCGCGTCCATTCGCATCATCATCCAGCGCCCGATTCGTATCTCCCGCTTCGTCAAAGCGCGAAACAGCGCCTCAAATTGGTCAGGGTGCAGCGTGTGCGCATCGTCCAGAATGATGAGTGGCTTTAGGCTGAGCGGTGCGCCCTCCCAATTGATCAAAACTTCACGGATCACTTCGAGAGGCTGGTAGGGATCGCGCGCAGCCTCGGGGATCGCCTCGACTGGCGGAGGAAGAAGCCCTGCACCTACGCTGTAGATTGCGCGCTCGACCTCACGCGCCCGCTGTCTCACAGATAGGGCACTGGAGCCACCAACTTGAACGAGTTGGGCGTCGGCATCATCCCGGGCGACAAATTGAATGCCGTCGACGTTGCGGCGCTTGTTGGCTGTTAGATTACGAATGAGCCCTAAGACAGCGCGTGCTTGAATGAGCGAGAGAACGAGCTTCGTTCGGACTCCGACGTCGTATGGTAGCTCCCAGAAATCCCGATACTCGGATTCCATAGGTAATCGAACCGCCGCAACCACCGGCTTCCCGTCGTCGACCAAACCGGCCGCCGCCAATGCCGAGGCCAGCACGCGGTTACTCTCGCTAGCCTGGTCGCGCAGGATAGCCTCCACCAATCGGAACTCGATGAGCGTCGCCATCATGGTTTTGCCGCTGCCGGGAGTGCCAATTACGCGCACAGGCATATCGAAAAGCGCGTCACGCTTGGGGTGCCGTGCGACAAACGTTCGCAGTGGCTCCGGGCTCACGATCGCAAGGAAGGCGGAGTCGTCGCGAATGTACTCAGTCGCTCTGCGAAGAAAGGGGTTTGTCATAACGGTCAGCCGTGTCGATCGCGACGGCGAAAAACAGGTCTCATGGGGTGGGCACCGTTCTTTCCGTCCGTTTCGGCCCAGAGCAGCGGGACGCTATTGTTGGGTGTATTATGCGACATGATCACAGGAAGCGCGCAATCCGCGTAGCCAAGTTTCATATCGGTCTGTCCGGCCTCGCGACAGTGCTTCTCATAGCGCTTGTAGACCTCGTGATCGTAATAGGCGTCGCATAGGTGGAGCATCTCGGCGTCGGTCTCGACATCCAGTCTCGCCTTTTGTGGCAACAGCAAGCCCTCTGTCGCGTGGACGCTGCCATATAGCTTTTCAGGCCAATCTCGGTCAGCCTCAGCCAAGCGCTCCTTCAGGGCATCTCGTGCCTGATGACTGGAGATGTAGTGATGAATGTGCAGCGCGAAATTTGGCGCAATTGGGAAGGCTGCGCCAAGCTCCTTTTGGGCGGCCGCAATGAGTTTGTTGAAACGACTGAGTTTTCCTTTCCAGGCGCCGTCGCGCTGGCGGATGAAGGTCGTGCCAGATGCCGTGAAGTCGTCGATGAGATATACGCGATCAAATTGTGCGCCGTCACCTAGTTCGCTCGTTAGCTCTTTCGCGAGGTCGCGCCACTTCTCATCGTCGATGTGCAGCATCGGCACGATCTGCTCGGTGGAAAGTAGACCCGCGTTAGTGCGGCGCAAGATGTCGACTCGACTCCCGTCGCTGAGCCCCACAAAGAGCGTTCGACGAAGCCTTTGACGAAACCGCGAAGCGCTTGAAGCGGACTGCCACACTTCGTACGGCTTGACGCCAAGTTCCTCGGCTACCGTCTTGCGGATCTCAGGCGTGACAATTTCCGGAACGAACGCCTCGATCACGCACTGAAGTTCGGCCGGCGAGACAAAAATGAGTCGATGCTTGATGAACGCATACGCGCTTTGTCGATCAGTTACATTGAATTGCTTCAGCCACGCGGCCAAGCTCTCGATAAAGCGAACGCCGGCGCGGAAATCCGCATAGTCGTCGAACTTGATATCGGACATTAGGCGCAGCCACCCGTATTCCCTTGTGGCCACACCATCGATGTCGTCCCAGCCCATGATCTCTGCAATGAGATTGAGCCCCATCTTGTTGTTCATGATCGCAGTGCCTCGCTTCAGTCTCGCTACGCGCGTCGAGCCCGATGATCAAGTGCCAATCCAAACGACCGTAGGGGGCGGGCCGGTTTCGCGCGGTCGATCATCTCTGATCGAAACCGCGCGACCTTCGCAATGGAATTGTTCACCTTTTCCTCGACTTCGCGAACTGAGAAAGCGTTGCTGAGCCGGTTCATTACCGGGAGCGGCATGCTGATTGAATCTCATTCGCGCAGCCTTGCTCACGCACCCCTTCGAATACGCTCTGCCGCCAATCGGTCGCGTTCCGCCTGATAGTACAAGCCTTCTATTTGCGTCAGCGCCTGAGCCTTCGGGGTCTTAGAAGTAGCTCGAACGCCAACACCCTGCGCTATTGCGACGGCTTCGGCTTTTTTAACTGCTTTGTCTCCGCGCATCCTCTTCATCACCTCCGATGCGGCCGCGATATCGCCAAATGCGCTGCGTAGCTGAGCGATGTAGGTTGTCACGAGATCCGATGGGGGCGCAGAAGCTTTCGCAGCCGCCGAACCTTTTTTTCTTTTCGGCTTAAGCCCATCCAACGCTTTGACCAGCTCACCAGATTCGCCGTCCACGAACCGATCAATTAGGCGCGCCATGGCATCTACAACCACCGATTCATCGCTGCCGGCGCGCAGGCGAGCGCCGTGGCGAAAACCATCGAACAAGGGTCTCAAGTCCGAGATACTCATTGCGACATCCTCTGTTCAACCTCGGCACCAATGTCGTTGAACACACGCCGAATCGCAGTGCCAGCGAGATAAGGTATCTTGAGTTCCGCTTCCATCTGAATGGGTTGAGAACGCGGAAGGCCAGAGCGAAGGAATACGGCGTTCGCACCGAAAAGGTCTCGCAGATCAGCCTCATTTTCAACCGCCGCCCTCAACCGGGCCATCGCGTCTTCCTGTATCTCGATTTGGCCAATTGCGCCGCCTGTGAGGCCCCAATTACCTTGAGACGCGGACACAGCTTTGCCGGCGCCGCACAATCGGCAGCGCCGTTTTTCATCGTGCTAATCCCGCGAAGAAATAGCTCGGCTGCTTCCATGGAGCGAGCATCTGGCGTCGTGGGAACGATGAGGTGCATCGCGGCGACGATCGCTCCGATTGAACCTGTCGTCAGGCGAGGCCCCGTGTCGATGATGACCATGTCGAAATTGCGTTCGAACTCAGGACTGTTAAGGCGCTTCAGTATTCGCCGCCACGACTTGCGTGAAGTCATGGGCCAAATTTTTCGGGTGATCGGCGCGGCCACAATGACCTGGGCCGGACTTGTGCCGCATGGCAATACCGGCGGGTCCAACGTCAGTGCGTTCAACGCGATGGCGATTTCCGACGACCTCGCCGGCATCATCGCTGCCGCGCGCGCTTCAGCAGCAAACGCTAACCGGTAGGGCGGGCTATGGACCAAACATTTCACCGGCGCCCGCTGCCAGAGGACACGATCGCCTTCTCCTCGCCGAAAGGCAGAGTGGTGTTCGCCGAGGCCATGGCGGCTGACGGGCTGAACGGATATTTTCCGCTCGCGGAGCAGTTCCACACGCAGTCGGAGCCAGCTTTCTGCGGACTTGGATCGCTGGTCGTGGCGCTCAATGCGTTGTCGATCGACCCTGGACGGCAGTGGAAGGGGCCGTGGCGCTGGTTTTCGGAGGAATTGCTCGACTGCTGCGTCCCGCTTATCGACGTGCGCAAGCGCGGCGTGGATGTCGATGAATTCGCCTGCCTCGCACGCTGCAACGGCGCCGATGTCGAAGTCCACCGCGGCGACGTTTCCAGTCTTGAAGAGTGGCGCGCCGCACTCGCAATGGCAGCAAGCGGGGAGGCCGTGGTTGTCGCGGCGTACGATCGCGCCGCGATGGGGACAAACTGGGAGCGGCCACTTCTCGCCGATTGGCGGTTATCATATGGTTGGATTCCCGATGGGTGAATGACCGTCTTGCGGCGAATTCCTGCCGGTCGCCGCTCGCGCCCTCTACGGCGTCGCCGCACCCGCGCCGCTCTGCGCCTGCAAAAACGGCAGCACGATCTCGACCGTCTCGTCCGGCTTACGCATCGGCAGGCCGTGCTCCTCGCCGTCGATCGGCACGAGCTTCGTTTGCGGCACGCGTTTCACGAGCTCCGCCGAATGCGCGAACGGCACAACCGTGTCCGCCGTTCCCCAAACGGCGAGCACGGGCAACCCCGACCGGCCGATCGCATCGTAGGAGGCGAGACGGTTCTGCAAATCGTAATTGCGGAACGTGTTCAGCTGGCCCTCCGAATAGCCGCGGTACTTCGTTTGCTCGGCCATCCAATCGGCGAGACCCTCGACCTCCGCGAGGTACCCCTGCGCGGTACCGCGCACGGCAGCGGTCCGCCCAAGCACCCGCGCGAGCCAATCGCCGACGACGGGCGCAAGGAGTACAGGCACGCTCTGCGAGTTCGCGGCAGGAACCGGCCCAAGTCCCGCGGGCGCGATCAACGTGACGGAGCGAATGCGCGCCGTGTTCGCGGCCACGAAGTCGCTGGTGATGGCTCCGCCCATCGACGTCCCGACGATGTGAAACGGCTGCGTCACGTTCAGCTTCGAGAGCAACTCCGAAAGCTGACCCGTGAAGAACGTCCGGTCGTGCGTCACCGTCGGACGGTCGGAGTATCCGAAGCTGAGCAGGTCCGGCACGATCACCCGAAAGCCCGCATCGCTGAGCGGTTTGATCCAGCGTTGAAACGAAAACCCGCCGATGGCCGCGCCGTGCACCAACAACACGACCGGTCCATCCTCCGGCCCCTCGACCCGCACATGCATGACGCCGGCGGTGAGCGGCACGAACTTCCCGGCCTTGCCCGCCTTCGTAAGCTCAGCCCGCGCCGTATCATCCATCGGCACGCGCAGAAAGTCCGCGACCGGATAGGCAACCGCCGCCACAACGAGCAGCAAAACGAACAACCGAACGACCCATCTAACTAGCGTCATCATCGTGGCACCTCGATTGGTTTGGCCGAAGCATAGCCGCACCCCCCCGCCTTAGCGACTCGCCGGGCCGCCATCCGGCAACCGCACTGCAGCATCAAAGCGAATGTCCGTTGTGCGGCGAATTCCAGCCGCCGTGACGGCAGCGGCGGAATGGCCGGATCGCGGCAATCCGGCCATTCCATGCGCAGCTCATAGGTCGACCTGCTCCGAGATCGTGAGGGCGTCATCGACTTCAACGCCGAGATATCGAACTGTGCTCTCGAGTTTCGTGTGGCCAAGCAACAGTTGCACGGCGCGGAGATTGCCGGTTTTCCTATAGATCAGGGCAGCTTTCGTGCGTCGCAGCGAGTGCGTGCCATAGGTTGCCGGGTTCAAACCAATGGACTTCACCCACCCCTGGACGAGCCTCGCGTATTGCCTGGTCGAAAGCCTGAGCGATGACGCCAGCCGACTATGAAACAGGAAATCCGGACCCGACAAGTCGTGCTTTTGAATGAGTGCTGCGACGGACGCGCGAGTTTGTTCGGTGATCTCGAAGTGAACGGGGCGGCCGGTCTTTTTCTGAATAATGCCGGCGCGGGCTTTCACTTCGCCGGCCGCCGCGACGTCCTCCACCTTTAGGCGCACGAGATCGCAGCCCCGCAGTTTGCTGTCGATCGCGAGATTGAATAGAGCCAATTCTCGGATATCGCGGGCGAGCTGCAGACGAAATCGGATCGCCCAGACCTCATTCATTTTGAGGGCGGGCTTCTGGCCCGTGAGCTTGCCGGCCGTGATGCGCCGGCCGCGGCGCGGACGCATTTGACCAGGCACGTACGTGAGTTCGAGTGTCATCATAAATAGCCTTCTACTCAACCACCCGCACCATGCAGGCGGGAGTGAAAAGGCTAATCCCGAATTCCGACGAATGACGTGATGATAGGGCTTGCCACACGGTTCGGGAAATCAGCCTTGGCACGCGTGGGCTCTCGCCCAACCGCCCCCGTCAAACCGGCAAGTGCCAGATTACCGCACTCTTCGATGGGTCTGGCCACCAAACCTGGCGAAAGACCCGCGCACTAAGCAATGCCATTGCTCCGATTCCGGCTCGACTTCCGGCCGGAAGGACGCGTGTGTGTACCCCTGAAACCGAGAGTTGCTCCGCTCTGACGCGCGCGCCCCGCGCGCCGGGGCTTGAGGTGGTGACGGCGACAATTGCCGTCGTAACTTCAAGGAGCAAATCTCATGACCAAACTTTCCGATACCCAACTCGTGCTGCTATCGAGCGCCGCGAAGCGCGACGATGGTGCGCTCATCCGTTCGCCGAAAATGAAACCCGAAGCAGCCGAGCAAGCCGTCGTGGCGCTGCTCTCGCGTAAGCTGATCAGGTCGGTGGCGAAGTCGGGTACGCTGCCCGCGTGGAAGAAAGGGCCCGATAACGATCCCGTTTCACTGATCATCATGCCCGTAGGCTTGGAGGCGATTGGAATCGAGTCCGGTGGCGCCAAGAGCCAACCGGATACGTCAGCGCTCCATCAGCGCCGGACGAAGTCGAAACGACCCGCTCCAGCTCCCACCGCGAAGGCCACCGGCGGCACGAAGCGGACAGCTCCGGGAGCACGCCCGAACAGCAAGATCGCCAGGGTCGTCGAGATGATGCGAAAGCCCGGTGGGGTGACGCTCAAGGCGATCATGAGCGCGACCGACTGGCAGGCCCACAGTGTGCGCGGTGCGATTTCCGGGGCGATCAAGAAGAAGCTGGGGCTCAAGGTCGTGTCCGAGACGCGCGGCGACGAGCGCGTCTACCGCATTGGGAGCTGACGATGCGCAACAAAGGACCGCGCCTTGCTGAGCTAAATGGTTGGGCCGCCCTAGGGTCACATGAAGGCAGCGTCCCAACACGGCGCGAAGCCGACATCGAGCGGCAGATCGCAAAGTTGGAAGCGATGTCGCTCGTGCGGCTTAGGGAGACATGGCTTAAGCGCTTCGGCGCTCAAGCTCCGAGGCTCAAGGGACGCGATCTGCTCACCCGCGTGCTTGCGTTTCGTCTTCAGGCGGCCGCCTTCGGAGATCATTCGCCCGCCATGAAACGCAAGCTCACGCATCTCGCGACCCTTCTCGCAAAGGATCCGAAGGCCTCTCTCTTCCCCACCCCCTCCTTGAAACCCGGCATCGTACTCACACGCGAATGGAAGGGGGTTGTCCACAAAGTGCTCGTCCAGCATGAGGAATTCCTCTATGCCGAGAAGAGTTACGGCAGCCTCTCGGACGTCGCGCGGGCGATCACGGGCACCCAGTGGTCGGGGCCACGCTTCTTCGGCATTGAGCAACGCGTACGCCAGCAGTTGCGTGATCGGCCCGTCTAACTCATGAGCCCGCCCAAGCGATCGCTGCGCTGTGCGATCTACACCCGCAAATCAACGGAAGAAGGCCTCGACCAGGCCTTCAACTCGCTTCATGCGCAGCGCGAGGCCTGCGAGGCCTATGTGAAGAGCCAGGCCGGTGAGGGCTGGGCCCTCGTCCGCACGATCTATGACGACGGCGGATATTCCGGGGGGTCGATGGAACGCCCTGCCCTACAGAGCCTTCTGACCGAGATCGATGGCGGTCACGTCGATGTGGTCGTCGTCTATAAGGTCGATAGGCTCACCCGCTCGCTCACCGACTTTGCCAAGATCGTCGAGCGCTTCGACAAGCGCGGGGTCTCGTTCGTCTCGGTGACCCAGTCGTTCAATACCACGACCTCGATGGGCCGGCTGACGCTCAACGTGCTGCTCTCCTTCGCGCAGTTCGAGCGTGAGGTTGCGGGCGAGCGCATCCGCGACAAGCTTTCGGCCTCGCGGAAGAAGGGCATGTGGATGGGTGGCTCGGTCCCCATGGGTTATGACGTTGTGCAGCGCAAGCTTGTGCCCAACCCGACCGAAGCCGAAAAGGTCCGGCAGATTTTCCGGCGTTACGTCGAATTGGGGTCAACACGGGAACTCCGTCTAGCACTCAAGGCCGACGGCATCGTCTCGCAACGCCGGACGGCCGAGAGCGGGCGAACCACCGGCGGCAACCCGTTCAGCCGTGGGGCCCTCAACCATATGATCCGCAACCGCGTCTATGTCGGCGAGGTTTTCTACAAGGGCGGCATCTATCCCGGGCAGCACGAGGCCATCGTCGATCGTCCGCTCTTCGACGAAGCGCAGGCCGTCGTGGACGAAAAGCGACGGGTCAAACTGCACAGGCCGAGCACAACCCAGAAATTCCCGCTCACGTCCCTTATCTTCGATGATCGCGGCCATCCGATGGCCCCAAGCCAAAGTCAGAAGGGCGGCAACCGGCGCTATAGATATTACGTCAGCCGCGCGCTGATCGACAAAGATCGCGGCGAAGCGGGATCGATCCCACGCGTGCCGGCGCGGGCCATCGAAGACATCGTCATCGGGGCGATGCATCGGATATTCGAACTGCAAACCTCGAATGAGACCGGAAGCGACGCTATCGATCTCGTTGCTCGGACGCGAACGACCGTTCGACGAATCGAAGTCGGTGCCAGCGCGATTGTTCTTCGCCTCGATCCCGAAGTACTCGATGATCACAAACACGCAACACATCACGATGCCATCGATGCATTGCGCTCGCGTCTGGCAACAGCATGCGTGCTGGATTGGGTGCGAGACGATCTCGTGCTTTCGATTCCGATCCGTGCTAAGTTCCGTGGCGGACAGCATCACATCATCGCTCCCGGCTTCGGCGAGATGAAATCCTTTCCAAAGCCGGATGCCACAATGGTGAGGGCGATCGTTCGGGCCCACGCCTGGTTGAAGCTACTGCTCGACGGCACCGTAGCGTCGATGGAGGACCTTGCACTGCACGTTCGACATGAACGCGTCTACGTCCGTCGTATCCTGAGACTTGCGTTCCTCAGCCCCACCATCACCTCCGACATCATCGAGGGGCGGCAGCCCGAATACCTTTCGCTGACCGACTTCATCGAAAGGGACCTGCCGAAATCATGGCGCGATCAGCTTGATATGGTCCTGAGCTGACGCCATCGGCTCGCGCGATACAGTGCCGAAATTTCCGTGCGCCGGAGACAACTCGGCCGAAACAGCCCCTTCCCGCCATTGCGAAACCCGCAGAGCAAGCTCGCCGAAATCGCGGCCCCCAGAATGGCGCGGAAGCGCGCCATTTCGTGCGCGTGCTCAGTGCCTGCGGAGAAGGGGAAGGTGAATGGTACAGTTGGGTGGGCTCGAACCACCGACCTCCGGATCCACAATCCGGCGCTCTAACCAACTGAGCTACAACTGCACGGACGGCGAAAATGGATGCCGTTCAACGCTCGTTTCAGGCGGGAGCGGAACCTAGTGTGAGGGCCTTTCGATTGCAAGTTTCGCCGGAAAGGGCCCGCTTCACCAATGCCCGCGCCGCCTGACCGTTGCATCCGCGCACGCTTGATCGGGCGCGGTATCCGGCATCGTCCCGTTTAACCCGGCCTTAAGCACGCCCACTCAAAGTGAAGAGGACGTTAATCGGACGCGTTCGTCCGTCACGAGGGAAATCTCAGTTATGCGCTTTACTCTTGCACCGGCAGCGCTTGCGTTGTGCGCCACCATCGGCACAGCCGCCGCGGCGGGCAGCACGTACGGCACCGCCTACATCGGCTTGCGCGGGTCTTACGTCTTCACCGACGACGGCTCCACCACCGGAACTTCCGGCTTCAACTATATTCAATCCTACGACGACGGCTATGCGACGGCCGCGTATTTGGGCTGGACGTTGACGCACGGCATCCGCTTCGAGGCCGAGGGCGGGTTTCGCAGCGCGGACATCGACAGCGTGCTCATCGTCTCGGGCGACGCCGGTCTCAACTACCTCCCCGGCGATGTCGTGGACGTCGGCGCGGATGTGCAGGCGGCAACCGTGATGGGCAACTTCTACTACGACTTCGACATCTTCGAGGGCCAGTTTGTGCCTTGGGTTGGCGTGGGTGCCGGCGCCGCGCACGTGGAATACGAAGTCACCGATCCGCTGGGTGTTTTCGGCGGCAACGACGATGCTTGGATTTTCGCCTATCAGCTGATGGCCGGCATCACCTTCCCGGTCAGCGACGGCATTTCGATCACGGCGAGCTATCACTACTTCTCGACCGAAGACTTCGACCGCACCGGCGCGACCGGCGAAGTGTTCAAGACCGACTTAACGCAGCAGAGCATCGATTTGGGCGTGCAGATCCACCTTTAACTGTTCTAACCCCGGGTAGGGGCATCCAGCCCAAGGGCCGCCGGACCACACGCCGGCGGCCTTTGCGTTTTTAGGGGTTAGCCGCTATCTCAGCGCCCCCATGACTGCGTACGACCTCAGCAAAACATCCGGACGTCTGGCCGCGCGCGCCGATATGACGTTTCGCGACCATGCGTTCTTGCGCCTGTGGTGGCAGAATGCGCATTGGATCTCGGACGAGATGATCCGCGCAAACCAGCCGTGGCCGTTTCAGATCCGCGCGCGGGCGCGGGCAGGGGTCAAAACGATCGTCAATCTGCGTGGCGGGATCGGCACCAGCTTTCACCAGCTGGAGCGCGATACGTGCGAGCGGACGGGGATTGTGCTTGAGAACTGGACCGTCACTTCGCGCGGGGCGCCGACGTTGGAGCAAGTGCGCGGCGCAAAGGCGTTGTTCGAGCGGATCGCCTACCCTGCCCTTATGCATTGCAAGTCGGGCGCCGACCGGGCTGGCCTGATGAGCGTGCTCTATCTTCACTTCCGCAAGGGCGAACCGATCGACAAGGCGATGCGGATGCTGAGCCTGCGCTACGGCCACGTGCGCCAAGGTATGACGGGGATCATCGACCACTTTTTTGAGCAGTATCTGACGCTGGGCGCGCCGAAGGGGCTTTCGCTTCTCGAGTGGATGGAGCGCGACTACGACCCGGTGAAACTGAAAGCCGAGTTCCGCGCCGGGTGGTGGGGGAACGTTTTGGTCGATAAGATTTTGAGGCGTGAGTGATGCGGCCTGAGGTTCGCACCGTGTTCGTAAAGGCGAACGGGTTGACGTTCGAGGTCGATCAGTGCGGATCGGGGGACAAGTTCGCGCTGCTGCTGCACGGGTTTCCCGAGTCGAAGTTTTCCTGGCGCCATCAGATGCCATTGCTGGCAGAGCTCGGTTACACGGTTTGGGCGCCGAACATGCGCGGTTACGGCAGGTCGTCGAAGCCGCCGGCCGTCGCCGACTATCACATCGACAATCTGGTCTCGGATGCCGCGGCGTTGATCGACGCGGCGGGCGCGAAGAACACGCTGTTAATGGCGCACGATTGGGGTGCCGTGATTGCCTGGAATTTTTCGATCCGCAACGTGCGGCCTTTGGAGCGGCTCGTGATTATGAACGTGCCGCACCCGGCCTGCATGGTGCGAGAGTTCCGGACGTGGGCGCAGCGGCGCAAGTCTTGGTACGTGTTCTTCTTTCAGTTGCCGTGGTTGCCGGAGCGTTTGATGGCGGCCAAACAGGCGCAGGCGATCGGACGTGCGTTCAGCGACATGGCGGTCGATAAGAGCCGCTTTCCTGTTGCGGTCACCGACGAATACCGGCGAAACGCTCTGGAGCCTGGCGCGTTGACCGCGATGATCAACTATTACCGCGCAGCGGTGCGCGCCGGGCAGAGGGCAATGAACCCGGAGCCCGGCACGGTCGACGTGCCCACGTTGATGATTTGGGGCGAAGAGGATACCGCGCTCGGCAAAGCGACGACGTACGGAACCGATCGGTACGTGAAGGATTTGACGCTGCGCTATCTGCCCGGCGTGTCGCATTGGGTGCAGCAGGAAGCGCCCGAAACGGTCAACGCGATGATCGAGGCGTGGCTAAAGGGCACGCCGGTGCCGATCGAGGGCGAGGTGTTGCGTTAGGTTTTCGGTGCCGCAAGACCGGCCGCGAGAAATGCCGATAGCTCGCGTTTGATCGTTTCGTTCGGCGTCGCATCGGCGGCGATGGCGGCCGGCATCCATTTCGGGAACTTTCCCGCCTTGAGCATCGTGATCATCATCAGCGATTGTTGAACCGCCGAACGCATAAAGGCGAGGCGCCATTTGCGCATTGGGTCGTCGGCCAAATGCGGCACGGCGCGCAATAATGCCGCTTCGAAGCGGTCGAAGATGCGAACTTGGCTTTCAGGCGGCTCTAGCTGTTCGAAACCCGGTTCCCACGCTAGCCGCGAGACGAAACGTATGAAGTGCTGCCATCCGCTGGTTTCCGACAACGCGAGATCGACAATAGGATCGATCATCGCCTCGACAAGTTCAATGACGGCGGGTTCGCGATTCTCGTGCTTGGCCTTTGCTTCAATACGATCGAGGGCGATCGTGCGCTCGTGCTCAAGGTTGGCGGCGCGGCGCTCCAACACCTTGCGGACGAGGTTCTCTTTCGAGTCGAAATGATAGTTGACAGCCGCGACGTTGACTTTGGCCTTCTCGGTGATCGTGCGGACCGACGTGCCGGCGATACCTTGTTCGGCGAACAGTTCTTCGGCCGCGTCCAGGATACGATCTATCGTGGCACTCGACTGGGGCGGCTCGCGGAGCGACGGCTCTACCTTGACCATACGGGTGACAGCATAACCCGCGCATAGCGTGCGACAAGCGATATCTCTATTGCAGCGCACACCTCACTGAGGTTGATTGCGGGCAACGCGTTAACACCTTGGAGGAAAGCAATGCCTGTAACCCATGACGGCTTGATGGCGCTGAAGTCGGAAGGCGACGTCTTTACCTATAGTGACAGGGATACGATGCTCTACGCGCTCGGCGTCGGCATGGGGCGCGATCCGATGAACGAAGCGGAACTGCCGTTCGTGTACGAGAACGGTTTGAAGACCGTGCCAACTTTGGCAACCGTCATCGCGTGGGGACAGCGGACGATCGGACAAGCGGGTATCAACTATCTGATGGTCGTGCACGGCGAGCAGCGTTTGACTGTTCATAAGCCGCTTCCGGCTTCGGCGACAATCATCGCGGATGAACGGGTCGTCGCCGCGGTCGACAAGGGTGCAGGCAAGGGCGCGCTGATTTACACCGAGAAGGTCATCCGTCTGAAGGATACGAACGAGAAGCTCTGTACGGTGGGCGGCACGATCTTCGCGCGCGGCGACGGCGGCTTCGGCGGGCCTTCGACCGGTGGGCCGGAACCGCACGCTATCCCCGAGCGGAAGGCGGACGCGGTTTGCGAGAACGATACGCGGGTCGATCAAGCACTGCTCTACCGGCTGTCGGGGGATCGCAATCCGCTGCATTCGGACCCGAAGATCGCGAAGATGGCGGGGTTTCCGCGGCCAATCCTGCATGGGCTTTGCACCTATGGGACGGTGTGCCGGGGCGTGTTGCAGACGATCTGCCACTACGACCATACGATGATCGCGGGCTTCGATGTGCGTTTCTCTTCGCCGGTGTTTCCCGGCGAGACGATCGTGACCGAGATGTGGAAGGACGGGAACGTCGTCTCGTTCCGTTCGAAGGTGAAGGAGCGCTACGTCGTCGTGATCAACAACGGCAAATGCACACTGAAGAGCTAGCCCGCGACCCGCTTGGGGTTGCGGCGGAGCTGATCGCCGCTGGCCGGGCGGATGAGGTCGTCGCCGCCGCGCGACAGATGCTGGCCGCGCAGCGTGGCGGTGTGCTGACGCGCGTGGCCCTGGGCCGGGCGCTTGTTGCAGCGGGCGATAGCGCCGAAGCGGTCGCGTCGTTGCGCGAGGCCGATCTGCTTTCGCCCAACACGCCGGAGGTGGTGCTGGCGTTCGGTGAGGCGCTAGCGGCTGCGGGTGCGTTGCCCACCGCGATTGCCGAGTTTCAGCGTGCAGTACGTCTGTCGCCGCACGACGGTCGTCCGCATTGGCAGATCGCACAGCTTTGGCTTGCGGCGGGGGAGCCGGATAAAGCGGAGGCTACTGCGGACACGGCGTTGGCACTTCACGGTGCGAGCGACGGCGCGGTGGCGGAACTACGGGTAGCGGCGGCGCGGATACGGACTGCAAGTCGCGCCGATGCGGGGTATGTGCGGCATCTGTTCGATCAGTTTGCAGCCGACTATGACACGCGGATGCGCGGGCGGTTGGGCTATGCGGCGCCCGGTATCCTGCGCGACCTTGTGGGTTTGCTGATCGATCCCGATGCGCGGTTCGATGTTCTCGACCTGGGATGTGGGACGGGCCTTAGTGGGCTCGCGTTTAAACCGATTGCAAAATCCCTTGTTGGCGTGGATCTGTCGCCGAAGATGCTGGCGAAGGCGCGCGAGCTGAACATCTACGACAAGCTAATCGGGGGCGACGTCGAAACGCTGAACTTGGCGCGGACGTTCGATATCGTAGTCGCTGCCGATGTACTCGTTTATCTCGGCGATTTGACGAAGCTCTTTGCGGTGGCGCGTGCGCGCTTGACGCCGAACGGACTGTGGCTCTTCACAACGGAGAAGGGCGACGCGCAAGATTTCGGCTTGGGCAAGACGCGGCGGTACCGGCACAGCGAGGCATATCTGCGCCGCCTTGCGGAAACGCATGGCTTCGATGCCGTGAGCCTGATCGAGTGCGTGACGCGTTATGAGGCCGGCGTCGCGGTGCCGAGTTGGGCGGCGGCGTTGCGTCTGCGACACTAGCGAGGCGCATTGGCTGGCGGGTTTGACGGGGTTTGGCCTAGAAACGCTGAGGTTAAGATCGAATCCGTTCGGCGTGGATTTGTGGCGCCGGTTTGGGGTATAGACCCCCTCCTCTATCGTTCCCAGGTTGTCGAGGTTTTGCCATGCGGGTTTTCTTTGCTGCCGCAGTTTCCGTGTTGTTTGCCGCCGTCGTGATCGCTGCGCCAACGGCGGGCAAGCCGCCGAAGGCCGTCGATATCAAGAAGGAGCTTGGCGAAAAGTGCGGCTCAGCGCCGTACGGCTTGGTCGATCTCAACGGCAAGACCGCGTCGAAGCTGGAATTGGAAGAGGCGAAGTTTCAGGTCACGGGCTTTATCACGCAAGCGGACGTCTATCAGGATTGCGTCTACAAACTGGCCGAGACTCATGCAGCGGTACTGACGGACAACGACAAGCGTTTGCTTGGCACCGCGTTGAAGGTGAGCCAGGACGAAAAGGAAGCCGTCGGCGCGGCGTTCAACACCGCTATTTGCGAGTACAACGCGGCGAACAAGATTCCGGACGCCGACTGCAAGGACGGCAAATGGATCCAGCAGACGGTCGCGCAGAAGCCCGCGAAGCCTGCGGCAACGCCTGCCAAACCGGCGGCTGCGAAGCCTGCGGCGCCCGCGACGCCGAAACCGCAGTAAGCTGAACGGCAAACAAAACGCATGAGACTGCGGCGGAAAGCCGCCAGGCACCTGAGCGCTCGCCTCAGGATTGCCACATGCGCGCCCCGCATGAGGCGCATTTGGGCGTGAGCTTCATCCTTCGAGAGACCCCGAAGGAGAGTAGCGCCTATGACCACCATTTCCCGCGTTTCGTTTCGTGAATCGCTGACCACCTCCGCCGCGATCGCCGCGCTGCTCGTCGGCGTGCTGTTGCTTGCCGGATGCGATCAGCGCGTCAGCGAAGGCGAAACCGACGCGAAGGCGCCGGAGAAGAACAAGCTCAGCCCGAGAGAAATTAAAGACGATACCGATCAACTCTCAACCGATGCAGCCACAGCGCCGGAGCCAAGCATGCGGGGATTTGCCTCCGCGCCGCCACCGCCGTTGATGCTGCCGCAGCCGGAGGTGCGCGACAAATTTCCGGATGCAAAGCCCAATCCGGTGAAGCTGGTCGCTGAGGAGCCGGTTTCGACGTTCTCGGCCGATGTCGATACGGCGTCCTATACGGTGGTCCGGAAGTTCTTAAACGACGGCGCACTGCCGCCTGCCGACGCCGTGCGCATCGAAGAGATGGTGAACTACTTCGACTACAGCTATCCCCTGCCCGACAATCGCGCGCAGCCGTTCCGGCCATCCGTCGCCGTCTACCAGACGCCTTGGAATCCGGACACGCAGATCGTGCACATCGGCATCAAAGGCTTCGACATTCAACGCAGCGAGCGGCCGACGGCGAATCTTGTGTTCCTTCTCGACGTGTCGGGATCGATGGACGAGCCGAACAAGCTGCCGCTGGTGAAAAAGGCGATGCGGATGCTTGTCAACGAGCTCGACGCGAAGGATCGGGTGTCGATCGTCGTCTATGCCGGTGCTGCGGGTGTGGTGCTTGAGCCGACACCGGGGTCGGAGAAGGGCAAGATTTTGGCCGCGATCGACGATCTGACACCCGGCGGATCGACGGCCGGTGCCGAAGGCATTCGTCAGGCCTATCAGCTGGCGCGGTCCGGCTTTGTCAAAGATGGTGTTAATCGCGTGATCCTGGCGACCGACGGCGACTTCAATGTCGGCATCACCGATCCGAACCAGCTTGAGGATTTCGTGGCGCGCGAACGTGAGAGCGGCGTGACGCTGACTTGCCTTGGGTTTGGCATCGGCAACTACAACGACGCCTTGATGCAGAAGTTGGCACAGAAGGGTAATGGCAACGCCGCCTATATCGACACGATAAACGAGGCGCGGAAGGTGCTGGTTGAGCAGATTGGCGGCACGTTGTTCACGATTGCGAAGGACGTGAAGTTCCAGATCGAGTTCAATCCGTCGCGGGTGAGCGAGTACCGGTTGGTTGGCTATGAGACGCGGCTGCTTAATCGCGAGGACTTCAACAACGACAAGGTGGATGCGGGCGATATCGGTGCGGGACACGCTGTGACCGCGCTCTACGAGATCGTGCCTGCGGGATCGAACGGGCATTTGATGGACCCGCTGCGCTATCAGTCGAAGACGCCGGTGGTGCCCACGAGTTCGACCGGCGAGATTGCGTTCTTGCGTATGCGCTACAAACTGCAGGCGGAGAGCCAGAGCCGGCTGATCGAGCGGCCGGTGACGGACCGCGACAAGGTCGAAGACGTGCGCGGTGCGGGCGAGGACTTGCGGTTTGCTGCTGCGGTCGCCGGGTTCGGGCAGTTGTTGCGCAACGATCCTTACATGAAGAACTTCGGCTACAAGGACGTGGCCGAGTTGGCGAACGGCGCGAAGGGACGCGATCCGTTCGGCTATCGCTCAGAGTTCGTGCAGCTGGTGAAGCTCGCGCAGGCGCTGCCGTCGATCCCGGCGCTCGAGCAAGACGGCCAGGGCGGCCCGGATTAGAGGTGCGCGACTTCGAACCTTGCGGACGTTACTAGGCTCGCAAGGTTCACCACAAAGCCACGAGGGTCACGAAGAAATGAAATGGCGCTTCGCGCCGGGAGGTTGGGATGGAGGCTGTCGTTCGGAACCCGATTCCGGCGGAGTTGGAGAAAATCGCGACGGATGTCGTGGATGCGGCCTTTAAAGTGCATGTTGCGCTGGGACCTGGATTATTGGAGTCCGCTTACGAGAGATGTTTGGCGTTCGAACTTGAGCGTCGTGGACACGTGGTGCAGAGGCAGCTTGAGCTGCCAATCCACTATGACGGCTTCAAGCTTGATGTAGGCTACCGGCTCGATCTGTTGGTCGACGACGTAATCGTGGTCAAGGTGAAGGCGGTTGATAGTCTGATCCCAATCCATCAATCCCAACTGCTTACCTACCTAAAGCTGTCGGGCCGCCGTCTCGGTTTCCTAATGAACTTCAACGTCCGCCTCTTCAAAGAAGGGCTTCGGCGCGTTGCACTCTAAGGCTAACGGATCGGCGCGAAGCGCCATTCTTTTTCTTGGTGACCTTCGTGGCTTTGTGGTGAACCATTCTTCCTGCCTCACCAAAACAAAAGGGCGGCTGGTGAGGCCGCCCTTTCGGTGTCTAGACTCGCTCGCGCTACCAGGTGGCGCGGAGGCCGGCTGAGGCGCCGTGGGTGTTCATGCTGCTCGAGAACAGGCCGTTGTAGTCGAGGAAGACGGTGACGTTCTTCGAGACCTGGGCGCCTAGCCCCAAGTTTGCGACGATCGTGTCGCGCGCCTGGTCGGCGGAGATGATCTGGAACTGCGTCGCGGGGTCTTCGAGGAACGCGGCCGCGAACGACTGGTTCTCGTCCAGGAACTCGTGGCGCCAAGCGATCTCGGCCACCGGCACGAGGCGCACGCCGCCCGCTTGCCACGCGCCGGTCAGACGCAGACCCAGCGTGGTGGAGAGGCTGTCGGCATCGGAGTCGGCGACCAGCAAGTTGAACGCACCGGCACCCGATTCGACGAAGCCGTCGGTCGAGGTCGAGGCGTAGGCGAGCCCTAAGAACGGCGTGAAGTCGATGCGGCCGCTGTCGAAGATCATGCCCGCTTCCGTGCGCACGCCGAATGCGTTCGCGTCGTAATTCGCGGTGGCGACGACAGGCGGGTTCAGCGTCACGTCGATCAGGCGCGTCGCGCTGATGTCGTGGAAGCCGAAGCCGATCTGCGCGTCAGCGTACCAGGACTTGCCGGTGTAGCCGCCGTAGCCTGCGAATTGGAACGTGTCGATGTCGGCGCTGTCGCGCAGCGTGTCGAACTCGACGTCCGTCGACGACCAACCGATCGCGCCACCGATGTTCCAGCGACTGTCGACCGCGAAGTCGAGACCGCCCGCGAAGCCGCCGGTGTCTTGGCTGTAGCCTGCCGCTTCGGCGTCGCCGTCGCTCTCCGTCCAGGCGCCGTAGCCGCGACCCCAGATCGACATGCCGCCGCGCATACCCATCGCGCGCGCCGGGGCGTCACTCGCCACGTTTGGCGGCGCCGCGTCAGCGTAACGGCGGAGTGCCAATTCAGCGGTTTGAGAGGCGCCCGGGCCGCGCATGTCATCAAGACGTCCGCCGACGGCGTCGTTGAAGCCTTGGCTGACACGCAGGCCCGCTTCCTGGACGCTGGCATGTTCGGAGCCGCCTATATCGTCGTAGACGCGCGCGACTTCTGCTTCCGAGCCGACCGGAATGCTCAAGAGGTAGTTGAAGAGGTCGGTAAAGTCGGCGCTGTAGCCGCCGGCGTTGTAGATGCCTTCGAGCGTGCCGCCGATCGTCGTTTGGTTTTGCGAGAGGCTGGTCAGCGCCAGTGCGGTGCTGAAACCTTGGCGCGTCAGCGTGATGTCGACGTCGCCTGCGTTCACTGTCGCGACGCCGCCGAAGAAGATCGAGCTCGTGTCGATCGTGCCTGCGTTCGTGAAGGTGCCTGCAATCGCGCCCGTGATTACGTCCTGATAAACGAACGTGTCGCCGCCGATCGAGGCAAACGTGTCGCCTTGGACGTAGGCTGCGATCCGGCCGCCGAGGTTCGCCGTGCCCGCGGTGATCGTTGCGTGTTGGGCCGTGTTCGACGTCAGCTGGAATTCGAGCGTTCCGGCGGTCTGGGTGTAGGTGCCGACGTTCACCGTGGTGTCGTCGTCGAGATAGACTGTGCCCGAACCGCTGTGGGTCATGCTTGTCGCGGTGACCGCAGCGCCGGCACCCGTCGAGCCGCGTAGCGCGCCGCCGATGACAGCGGTGCCCGAGCCCAGCATGTCGAACTGGTCGAGGCCGGTCGCCGTGCCGCGCAGGTATGAGAACGTGCCCGAGGCATGCATGATGAAGTCGTCGGTGCCGCCGGCGGTGACGTCGCCGTCGAGCGTGCCGCCGTCGCCGTTGAACGTGGAACCGTTGGCGAGATTGAGCGCCGTTCCGACAATCGTACCCGCGCCGCCGCGGATGAGTCCTGCCGTTTGCGTGATCGTAGCGGCCGTGGCGCCGGTTACATTGATGCCGACGCCGGTCTGACCGATGATCGTACCCGATGTGACGATGCCGCCCGATACCGAGCCGGACACCTGCACGCCATCCACGCCGCCATCGATCGTGCCTGTGTTGGTGATCGTGCCCGTAATCGGGCCGGTGACGTTGATGCCGTTGCTCGCTGCGTTGACCGTGCCCGCGTTGACGACGTTGCCGGTGAGCGCCGCGCCGCTCGTGACGATGCCGTCGCGACCGGCATCGATCAGCGCATTGTTCGTTAGGTTGCCCGTGAACGCGGTGGCGTTCACGACGACGCCGTCGCGGGTGGCAGAGACAATTTCACCGTCGTTCGTGACGTTGCCGGTGAACGAGGTGCCGCCGACGATGACCGCGTCAAGGTCGGCGCTGATCTGGCCGGTCGCGTTGTTGACGATGTTGCCCGTGAAGGCAGTCGCGCCAGTCAACACGATGCCGAAGGACGACGTATTCTCGCCTAAAATTTGGCCGGAGTTTGTGATGTTGCCGTTGAACGTCGCGCCGCTGATCAGCATCGCGGTCGCGGATGTGCCGGTGACTTCGATAATCCCGGTCGTGCTGTTCGTAATGCCCCCCGCTATCGTGCCCACGAGAAGCTGAATGCCGTTCGCCGAACCCTGGCCCTCAATCAGGCCGTGGTTGGTGATACCGCCTTTGAGCTGTCCGCCCGCGCTATTCATCTGCATCGCTGCCGTCGTCGTGCCGCGGATGACGGCGCCTGCGCTGTTCAGGATGCCACCGCGGAGTTCGAGCGAGGCGCCGCTCATGTCGATGCCGATCGCGCCCTCGATCAATTCGTTGTTCTGAACGCCGCCGTTGATGTCGCTGCCCGCGCCCATGAAGATGCCGGCCGTGCCGCCGATGATCGTGCCGTCGTTCAGGAAGCCGTTGTCGAGCGAGCTGTCTGTGTCGAGGAAGAAGCCGTAGTTGCCGCCATCCAGCGTTCCTGTGTTCGAGAAGCCGCCGTCGACCTGCGAGTTCGCTTGAACTGAGATGGCGTTGTTAACCGCAAGCATTTGGCCGACGTTCGTGATGGCGCCCGCTAGGTAGCTGCTGTCGACCAGAAGCGCATCCGTCGGCGCGTTCATGTTCAGACCGTTATAGAAACTGTCGCCGTTCGCATCGGCGTAGACCGTCGCGTTGGTGTCGATGATGACGAAATCGGTTTCGGTGTTGACGATCGCGTCGCTGGGCAACGGGCCCGAGACGGTTGTCGATGCCGATGCCGGGCTTGCCGCGAACGCCGCAACGACAGCGATAATGGATGCACCGGACAGTAACTTCTTCGAACGCGCGCGCATGAACCTTCCCCTTGCATTGACACTTTGATGGCCGGGGAGGCCTTGGCCGCGCTCCTGCCCCAGGAACGCGGCCAACCCTTCGCCGTCGAACATCGTCACGTTCGGGGATAGGTCGTTAATCCTACCAACTTCTTAACTGGCCCTGCGGTTGGTGGGAATTCGCTAAGAACTGTGTTCGCGCCAGGCCTAGTTGTTGTTGGCGGGTCACAGAAACGGCGAAGGGCGGCCCGGTGGGACCGCCCTTCTGATCGAGAGAGAAGGAGTGATTCGCGTCTTACCAGGTGACGCGGACGCCGCCCGATGCATTTGTGAGCGAGGCGTCGGCATTGTACTGGCCGTTGACGTCGAAGAAGACTTCGAAGTTCTTCGTCACGCCGAACGTCGCGCCGCTGGAGACGACCAAGCTGTCGGCCTTCACCTGCGAGGAGACGATCGACATCACGACCGAAGGATCGTCGATGAACGCGGCGTCGAACGTAGCGTTGTCGTCCAGATACTCATGACGCCAGCCGATCTTGAAATCGGGAACGACCGGGGTCTTGGCCATCATCCATTGACCGGACGCGCGCAGCGCGAGGGTGGTCGAGAGGCTTTGGCCTTCGGCGCCGCTGACGATCAACGCGTAGCCCGCCGGGCTCGTTTCGGTGAAGCCGGACGCACTTGAGTCGATGTAGGCGACAGCCAGCGACGGCTGCACGTTTACGCGGCCGAGACGCCAGATCGCGCCGAGTTCGCCGTTGACCGACCACGATGACGCATCGTAGCCCGCCGTCGCGATGTCGGAACCCGCGGGCGCCGGCAGATCGATCGAACGCAGCGTGCCGATATCGTGCCAGGCGTAGCTGCCTTGCGCATCGACATAGAAGCGGCCGAAGCCGTACGAGCCGAACACGTTGGCCTGCCAGGATTCGATGTCGGCCGTATCCGGCGAGGCGTCGAACCACATGTCGGATGTCGCGTACGCGATCGAGGCGCCGATCGTTTCGTTCGGGCTTAGTGCGTAGTCCACGCCGACGATGCCGCCTTGCGAGTCGTGATCGTAACCCGACGCGTCCGCATCGGTATCGACGTTGTTCTCGTTTTCGAAGGCACGGCCCCAGACCGACCAACCGCTTGCGCCGCGGGTCATGCCTTGGCTTCCTCGGAGACCGCTGCTCGCTGCGTCTGACGCGACAGCGACGGCTTGTGCGTACTGCTGCCCGGGCGTACCCGACCAACGGACGCCGTCTTGGCTGATAAGGACGCTGTCGAGACGTTCACGCACCATGCCGTTGATCGAGTTCGTCAGGTTGTTCACGGCCTGACCCACTTGGGCGTGCTGCGAGCCGGAGAGTTCGATCAGCATCGCCTGCACCTCGGCCGTGGTGGCGGCGTCGAACAGAGCTTCGAACACGTCCTGCAAGTCGCCCGAGTAGCCGCCTGCGGTGTAGATCGTTTCGAGTGCGTTGCCGACGGCTATCTGGTTGTGCGACTCGGCAACCAGGACATCGCCAAAGGCGAGGCGGTTCAAGATGAGATCGACCGTGCCATCGCCGTCGTATTGCGCGAAGCCGGTGAAGAACGGCGACGACGTGAGGATCGTGCCCGAGTTCGCGAACGTGCCGGTCAACGCGCCTGCGCTGATCACGTTGTTGTAGACGAGCGCGCTCGTCGTCGGGATCGGCGCCGCGGCCATTGTGGCCGGATCGATGAAGGCGCCGACGTTCGCGCCGGTGATCGTGCCGGCTGCCGTCGAGATAAAGCCCGCGTCTTCGACGCCAGCCGGCAGGCTCACGTGGAATTCGATGAGGTCACCGGTGCCGACATTGAAGTCGTTCAACGTGATTGTCGTATCGTCGTCGAGGTAGAACTGCGCACCGACGCCGTTGCCGTACATGTGATCGGCGGTGACAGTCACGCCAGCGCCGTCGATGCCGCGGGCGGATGAGCCTAGCACGAACAGGCCGGTACCGTCGTTGTCGAAGTGGAAGATGCCGGTTGCCGTGCCATTGCTGTAGGCGAACGTACCTGAGCCTGCGGCGCCGAAGCTGTCGGTCGTATCGCCGTTGATGTTGCCGCCGACGACGCCGCCCGAGCCGATGAACGTATCGACGTCGCCGTTGACCATGAAGAGTGCGGTGGGTGCGGCGATCGATCCCGCTGTCTGCGTGATTGTGTGCCCCGCCGTCGCGCCGGACAGGTTGATGCCGAGGTTCGTGGCTAAGATGTTGCCGGAGTTACTGATGCCGCCGACGACCTGACCAGTGATGTTGAGGCCGGTGCCCGCAGTGATGTCACCGCCGTTGCTCAGCGCGCCTTGGACGAGGCCGCTGAGGAAGATGCCGGTGGCACCGACAGCGATATTGCCGTCGTTCGTGACGTCGCCAGTGATCGTGCCGTTCAGCGTGATGCCATTGGCGGTGGCGGTGAGGTTGCCGGTATTCGTGACGGACCCGTCGATCAGCGGCGCGATAAGCGCAATCGCCGTCGAGCCGGTGATGTCGCCGTTGTTCGTGATGTCACCGGTGATCGTTCCGGTGCCGAGCATGATGATGCCCTGGTTGAATGCGGTGATCGCGCCGTCGTTCAGAACGCTGCCGGTGAAGTCCGTGCCGGTCCAGCTGAAGCCGGCGCCGTTGCCAGCATTGATCAGGCCATCGGCGTCATTGACGAAGTCGCCGTTAAGGTCGGTGCCGAACACCGCGATGCCAGAGGAGTTTGCCGACGTGACGACACCGCTGTTCGTTATGCCGCCAGTAAAGGTCGCGCCATTTATCAAGATCGCGGTGTTGGAGGCTTGGATCGTGCCCGTATTCGAGATGCCGCCGGAAAACGTAGCGCCCGCTATCGAGATCGCGATGCCACTTGTGTTCGTCGCCGAGATGACGCCTTGGTTGTCAAGGCCTTGGGCAATCGTGCCACCATTCAGGCCAACGCCAATTCCACCGACGCCATCGGCGATGATCGAGCCGGTCGACTGATTGACGATCGATCCAGCTAGCACTCCACCGATCAGCACGCCGTTGTCGCCGCGGATCGTGCCGGAGTTGTCGATGTTGCCGGTGACGGTGCCGCCGGCGATGTTGATGCCCGTGCCGCTTGTCGCAACGATGCGTCCGCCTTCACGGTTGATGATCGATCCGGCGAGTACACCGGTCTGCATGTTGATACCGATGGACGTTGTCGCCCCCGACGAAAGAATGCGGCCGCTGTTGTCGATATCGCCGACCAGGGCCGTGAAGGAACTCAGGTTGATCGCGACGCCGTCGTCGGACACCAACGCCTGGATCGTGCCGGTAGAAGCGTTCGTGATCCCGCCGATCACGACAACGCCCGCGCCTTCGAATGCAATGCCATCGGCATTGTTCGTGCCGAAGCCAATGATCGTCCCTTCGTTCGTGATGCCGCCGGTGACAATGGAATTCCCGGTGAGGAGAATGCCGTCGGTCTGGCCTTGAATTATGGCGGCCGTCCCCGAGTTCGAAATGGCGCCGTTGATGATCGAGTTGTTGATGAAGATGCCTTCGGTGCCTCCCTCGATGAGACCCGTGTTGGAAATGGCGCCGCCGATACTGCTTCCGACTATGTTGATGGCAGAACCCGTAATCGAGCCAGTGTTGGAGATTCCGCCATTAAGCGTCGCGTTCGTGATGTTCACGAACGACGTGAGCGTGCCACTGTTGAACAGGCTCACGCCGCCCGTGTCTGCCAAGACGAGCGATCCCGCTTGAATATCGATAAAGTCGTCGGAGACTGTGTTCGTCACCGGCGGATTCGGATTGCCGGCAGCCGTGATCGTCTGCCCGGCAAGTGCCGGATCGGCGGCCCCGAAGGCGGCCATGACGGCCAGCGTCGAGACGCCTGACAACAACTTCTTCGAACGGATACGGATCATATGAAATGCGCTCCCCAGCGGTGACGAAATCGGTTGGCTGGTTGGAAACGCGGGGCGCAGGATGGGCTGCGCATTCCCCCCGGAATCCACCGAATCAACCCTCGAATCCGGGATACGTGGGTTAACGATTCACGTCTATCAGTGGGGGAGGTGGTTAATGCATTCTGCCAAACGTAGTGATTTTTCTACACCAGGTAGTTAAGAGACGTCTCGTTACTATTCATAGCGTGCAGAGTTGTGAATTGACGGGGGTCTTTGTCTATGCGCGCGGGAATCCCGCGTGCTTTAACCTTGGTTAAGGATTCGCACGCGCGGCACAGGGGCTTTTCGCATGACCAACATGGCGGCGGCATCGGCAACCGGGGAGGGCCAGGGCGGCGGGCCGGTTCGCATGAAGCTTGCCGATGCGGTGAAGCAGGCGCAGTCGCTGTGCGCGAAGGGGCAGTTGGACGCGGCCGAGAAGATCGCGCTCGCCGTTTTGCAGAAGCAGCCGAAGCAGCCGCAGACGATGCAGGTGTTGGCCTCGATCGCCGAGCAGCGTGGCGATCCGAAGCGCGCCATCCACATTCTTCGCGAGGCGCTGACCGGCGCGCAGACCGACGCGCTGGCCCTCATGAACCTCTGCCGCGCTTACCGGATGCAAGGGCAACTGAAAGAGTCGCGCGACGCCGGCGAGAAGGCCGTGCGGATCGGGACTGTGCCTGACGCGATCGCCGATCTGGGCGACACGTACACCGCGATGGGCGAACACGATTTGGCGCTGCAGGCGTTCGAGCATGCGGTCGCGCGCCGGCCGCAGTTGCCGCGCGCGCATCTGGGGCTTGCGCATGCGTTGCTGATGAAGGGCGAGTTTCGTTCTGGGTGGGCGGAGTACGAGTGGCGCTACAAGCTTGCCAATACCAAAGACATTCTGCCGAAGTTCAAGCAGCCGGTGTGGAACGGTATGCCACTGAAGGCGAGCCGTTTGCTGGTGATTTGCGAACAGGGGTTCGGCGACTGCTTTCAGTTCGCGCGGTATCTGCCGATGGTGCGCGAGCGTGTCGCATCCGTTGTGATCGGCACAGGTCCCGAGATCCGTTCGATCATGTCGAACGTGGCGGGCGAGGCGTACGAGACGCACGAGCGATGGGAGAACCTGCCGCCGTTTCACTATCAGATCGCGATCTCGAGCCTGCCGATGGTTTTCGGTACGACGCTTGAGACCATTCCGTCGAAAGTGCCTTACCTGAGCGCCGACCCGGCGAAGGCTGCAGCGTGGCGCACGCGGCTCGATGCGGCCGCACAAGGGCGGAAGAAGGTTGGGCTCGTTTGGCAGGGGCGGCCGGCGCATCCGAACGACCGCGTGCGGTCGGTTGGGCTTGGCGCGCTGACGCCGTTGCTTCAGATCGAGAACATCCTGCCGGTCTCGCTACAGTTCGGTGCGGGCCAAGATCAGCTGGCGAAGCACCCGGCGCGGGCACGCGTGCTTGACGTTTCGGGCGAGATCAAGGACTTCGGCGATACGGCGGCGGCGATCGCCGGGCTCGATTGCGTCGTGACGATCGACTCGGCCATCGCGCATCTGGCGGGCGCAATGGGAAAGCCCACGTTCGTGATGCTGTCTCATGCCGGCGAATGGCGCTGGCTTGAGAAGCGCACCGACTCGCCCTGGTATCCGACGCTCGCGCTCATACGCCAGACGCAGCCGGGCGCTTGGGATGGCGTCGTTCAACGCATCGCGGAACGGCTTCGTGCGTGAACTCCAACGGACAAGAACAATGAACAAACCCCAACCCGTAAAAGCCCCCGCCTCCGGACAACGGATGAGCCCCGCGCAGGCGCTACAGCTTGCGGCGCAGCACCAGCAGGCGGGAAGGCTTGCGCAGGCAGAGGGCGTGCTCAGGCAGGTATTACGGCAGCGGCCGAACGATACGGAGGCGCTGCATCAGTTGGCGATCCTCGCCTATCAGGCGGGAAAAATGCCGCTCGCCGTGCAGCTGATCGAGCGCGCGCTTAGCGTCAATCCGAACGTTCATATGTACCACGCTAACATCGCGGAGATGTACCGGCGGCTCGATCAGCCCGAGAAGGCAATCGAACACGGGCGCAAGGCGATTGCGCTGAAGAGCGACGCGCCGGATGCGCATAACAACCTGGGTATCGCTCATTTCGATCTCGCGGATTACGAGACCGCTATCCGGTGCTACGAACAAGCGATCGCGCTCAGGCCGCGTTTTGCCGAGGCGATCAGCAACCGTGCGAACGCGCTTCGGCAAATGAAGCGCTATGAAGAAGCTGAAGGCGAGTACAGGCGCGCGTTAGCGATCAATCCATCGTATGCGGAAGCTCATAACAATTTGGGAAGCGTGCTGCGTGACATGGAACGTCACGAGGATGCGGAAGTTGCGTACCGGCGCGCGGTCGATCTGAAGCCGATGTATATCGAAGCCTTGAATAACCTCATTTTGGCGCAGAAAGAGCTCAAGAAATACGACGAGGCGATTGCGACCGCCCAGAAGGTTCTTGGGCTCGATCCGAACAATGGAGACGCGCATTGCTACTTGGGCGGCGTCTATGTCGATCAGAAGAAGCCCGAACCGGCGCTGGAGGCGTTGCGTAAGTCGCTCACGTGCAAGCCCGACAAACCCGAGACACACAACATGCTGGGCCGGGCGCTGTTCGAGGCGAACGAGCCCGAGCAAGCCGTCGAGGCTTACAATCGCGCGATATCACTCAAGCCCGATTTTGCCGATCCTTACAACAATTTGGGCAACGTGCTGAAAGAGCTCGGACGATTCGAGGAGGCGCTTCGCGCGTTCGATACGGCCATCTCGCTGCAGCCGGATACGATCGGCGTGTATGTGAACTTGTCGGACGCGAAAAAATTTCGCGACGGCGACGACTCGCATTTGCGCGCAATCGAAGGGTTCCTGGCGAAATTCGATACGCTCAAAGACGAGGATCAGATGCATGCGGGGTTCGCTGCGGCGAAGGCCTATGACGATCTGAAGCGTTATGAGGAAGGGTTTCCGTACCTGATCCGCGCAAATGCGTTGAAGCGCAAGACCGTCGGCTATGACGAGACGACCGTGTTGAAACTCTTTGAGCGGATCAAAAGCACTTTCACTGCAGACCTCGTTGGCAGCAAAACCGGCGGTGGATTTGCGACGCAGAAGCCGATCTTCGTGCTGGGTATGCCGCGATCGGGAACGACGCTTGTCGAGCAGATCTTGGCGAGCCACGCGCGCGTGACAGGAGCCGGCGAACTCAAGGATCTGAGCGAGACCGTCAATTCGGTCCGCGGCAGCGACGGGCAGCAAGCGGCGTATCCGGAGTTCGCGCCGGTTCTTTCGCCTAACGAGCTTGCGAAGATCGGCGAGGTCTACGCAGCGAAACTCGACCGTCATGCGCCTGGCGCCGAGCGAATTACAGACAAGATGCCGTCGAACTTCTATTTCTTAGGGCTCATTCATTTGGCGCTGCCTGGCGCGAAGGTCATTCACACGAACCGCAACCCGGTCGATACGTGCGTTTCGTGCTTCTCGAAGCTGTTCGCGGGCGAGCAGAGCCAGACCTACGACCTTGCCGAACTTGGGCGGTATTACCGCGCTTATCACGGGTTGATGGTGCACTGGCGTTCGGTACTGCCGAAGAGCGCGTTCCTCGACGTGCAGTACGAGGAGGTCGTGGCAGACACCGAGGGCCAGGCTCGGCGGATCCTCGACCACTGCGGGCTTGAGTGGAGCCCGCAGGTGCTCGACTTCCACCGCACGGAACGCCCCGTGAAAACGGCAAGCGCGCGTCAGGTGCGCCAGCCGATCTACGGGTCGTCGGTTCAGCGTTGGCGTAACTACGAAAAGTTCCTCACGCCACTGCTTCAGGAACTGGGCGACCTCGCTTAGGCAGTGATCGCGCGCGACATCGCGTCGAACGATTGGCGGAAGCCGTGCAGCAGCTGGTCGATGCGGACCTTGCGGTCCTGCTGCTGGCGGTCCTTGACCGTATAGACCAGCGAGAGCGTTTGCCCGGCGCGGAGTTGTTCGACCGCTTCGGCCGGCAGAGCGCCTTGGACCAGGCATTGCTTCGCGTTGCATTTGATCGGGGCCTTGAAGGCCGAGTTCTTATCGACGGCGAAGCTCACGCTGTCCGACGCCTTTGCGCCCAGCGGCAGCACGAACAGGATCCCGGGGGCCGGCTGGTTGTTCATCATCACGACGTTGAAGCCCGCAGCCAGCACGGCCGCATTGTTGGGGCCGCGAACCGTCATCTTCGCATTCGTTAAGCAGAGGCGCTTACCGGCTTCTTCACCAGGATTCTGGACGTTGTGGCAGCTTAACGTCCACAATCCGAACGCCTGTTTGCCTACGAAGCCGGGCTCGATCGCGACGTCCTGAACCGGCGGCAAGCGTACGGCGCGCGGACCCTGGTCCGGGCGATGCTCGCGCGACCACTGATAGGCCAAGACCGACACCCAGATGAGGGCTGCGACCGCGCCAATGCCGACCAAGGTGCTTGTCTCGAAAAGTCTTTTCATTCGCCGCCTGGTGATTTGGTTAAGGCTGGAGAGACTAGGTGAGCGCGGAACGTGCTTCAATCCGGGGCAGTTGCAACCTTAAGACGCGAGAAGACGCGTTCAGCAGGTTCACGCCGCGCTCCGGCAATGGTAGAAATCCCCTTCGTTTAACGGGCCTAACAAATCCCCAGGCTCGCGGGGTGGCGTATGACGCGGTGGATCATCTTCGCCGGCCTCACGGCGCTGATCGTGACCGGTTACTTTGCAACGTTCTATGCGCACGGAAAATCGTTCTGGCGCAGCGTGCAAACCGTGCCCGCGGAGCTTCAAAAACAAGCCGAAGATACGATCGCGAAAACCGGTGCGCAACGCTGGGCCCGCGTGCAAGTGGACGGCCAAGTCGCCTACCTGACCGGTCAGGCGCCGACCGAGGCCGATCGCGACGACCTAAAGCTCGCAGTGCGCCAGGCGGCCGGTCGCGGCGGGTCGTGGTGGGGCGGCATTACCCAGGTTCGGGACAGCATGTCGTTGGCGCCCTTGCGCAAACCGTACTTCTGGCAGGCGCGGCGCGGCGAGAACGGGCGAGTCAGCTTGATGGGGTACGTGCCGGGACAGCGCTACTACCGCGAGATCAAGACTGCGGCCAAAAATCTGTTTCCGACCGGCGTGGACGATCAGTTGGAGATTGCGGGCGGACACCCGACCGGGCCCTGGGCGGAAACGGCGATCGACGGACTCAGGCAACTGACGAAGCTGATCTCGGGCGAGGTCAGGTTCGAAAATCAAACGCTGACGATCAAAGGTGAAGCACGCGACAGCGCGGCACAGGCTGCGACCTATGCGTGGGCAAAGGCGATCCCGCGTCCCTATCAAGGCGGCGCGGACGTGTCGCTGGCGGATGCGGTGGCGCTTCCCGACGTGACGGAAGACACGCCGCAAGTGGCGGAGCCGATTGTGGCCGCGCCCGTGCAGCGGCTGGCGGCTGCGGACTGCCAGAAGATCATCAACAAGGTGATGGCGGCGAATACAGTTTCGTTCGATCACACCAAAGCCAGCATCAAGAGCGGTACGAAGAGGCTCGACAAAATTGCGCAATTGGGCGTCGATTGTGGGACAGTGCAGTTTAGGGTCACTGGACACACCGATGGTTCGAGCCTTGAGGGTGCGATCGAATATTTGAGCCAAGATCGAGCTCTCGCCGTGTCGAAGTATCTGCAAGACAATGGTATCTCGCGGGATCGCATCAAAACCGATGGCGCCGGATCATCGTCACCGGTTGGCGACGTGGATACGCCCGAAGGCCAGGCGCGCAATCGCCGGGCCGAAGTGTCGATTGTGCCTTAGGAACGGACGAAGCGAGCCCCATGCTGTACCTGATCGTCCAAACCTGGTTGTTCCTTCTGATCGCGTGGCTGATCGGCATGGCGGTCGGCTTTGCGCTGTCGCGAGACCAAAAATCGCAGCGCCACGGCCAAGTTGAAGACGAGCTTCGCGAAGAGCGGGCACGCACGATTGCGCTCGGCAAAGATGTCGAGGATTTCCGCAACCGGGTGACCGACCTGGAAGGGTTGCCGCAAGGGGTGCGCGCCTCGCGGGTCGCTGCCCGCGAAGAGATGACGAGCCGCATCAGCCAGCTTGAGCGTGAACTTGACGCCGCGCGGGCGAATGAGAAGCGGGCGGGCGACGAGACGGAACGCTTGCGCTCGGACGTGGACGGGTTTCGTCAGCGTTACCTGGAAGCGCGGGCGAAGTGGGACGAGTACCAAGCGAAGGCCGAGGCGCTGGCCTCTTCGCCGCAACTCAATCTGACGGAAGCCCATATCGCGCCGACCGATACAATGCGTAAGCGCATGGTGGACCTTGAGGGTCAGCTTGCGGATGCGGGTAAGGGCCGCGAGCGTGCGCTCGACCAGGCAAAGATGCTGTCGTCGCGAGTGAGCGAGCTTGAACGGCTACTGGCCTCAGCCGGCAGTGGCAAAGCAGGCGGTGACTTCAAGACGCTGCAGACGCGGATCGGGGAGCTGGAGGCGCAGCTTGCGACGTCCGCGCAGGCGCGCGAGCGGGCGCTTGAGCAGGCGAAGTTCCTGTCCACGCGGATCGGCGAGTTGGAGAAGGGCTTCCAGGCCGTCGGCGCGGACAGGGCGAATGAGCAAAGCCGGGTCTTGCAAGCGCGGATCGGCGAGTTGGAAACGCAGCTTGCTGGGGCTAGCCAGATTCGTTTGGAGGCGAGCGATCAGGTGAGGACGCTCAACGCGCGCATCGGCGAGCTTGAAGGGCAGCTTGCAAACACCGGCAAAGCCAGCGAGGCGACGAAGGTCTTGCAGGCACGCATCGCCGAGTTGGAAGGGCGGCTATCGACGGGGATTTCGGCCGCGCGCGAGACCGATGCGCTGCGTTCGCGCGTCGCCGACTTGCAGGACAAGTTGGGCGAAGCCGAAGTTGCGTTGAGCCGTGCGATTACGACGACACGCCAGGATGCGGCGGGCGAGGCGGTGGCAGCGAAGGCCGTCGCTGAAGCTGCGGCGCTGCGGTCGCGCTTAAGCGAGACGGAGACAAGGCTAAACGAGGCACAGCAGCAGGCGAGCGAGTCGCGCGCGCTCCGGCTTCGGCTGGCGGATGCCGAATCGCGGCCGGCGAAAATGGAGAGCACAGAGCGGGTCGCGGAACTTGAGAAGGCGCTGGAGCGTTCGCGCCGGCAAGCGAGCGAAGCAGAGTCTTTGCGCGCGCAGGTCACGAGCTTGGAATCGCGTTTGGCGTTGGCGCAGAACGCGGTCGACGAGCGTGCGGGCAAAGGCGAGGATGTCGGCTTGCTGAAAGCGCGGCTGTCCGACGTCGAGGCGCGGCTGATGTCGTCGAGCCAGGCCTCGATGGAGTTCGAGTCGCTTCGGAGCCGCGTGATGTCGCTCGAGGCTTTGCTGCACGAAGCGGCGAAGTCGCGCGATGAAGCGGCCATTTTGCGCTCGAAAGTCGCCGAGCTCGACGGGCGGTTGGGCCAGGCCATGAAGGCCGTCACTGGGTCTCGCGAGAGCGAGAAGGTCTAACTACAGCGCGTGCCTGCTGTTTTTCTGCGGTTGACGGCAGGCGCGTTCGAGCCGACATTCCCGCCGTCCGAAGGGGGGCCTGTGAAGGCAGGCTGAGATCGGCGCACAACGCGCGACCACCCTTTGAACCTGATCCGGTTTGTACCGGCGGAGGGATCGGATGTGGTTGCGGCTCTCGACGGCGAGGGCGCCCTTCCCTCTTCCCGCGTGCAGCTTCGGGTCGGCGTATCAACCGCCTTTCCACACGCGCGGACGCTCATGAACATTCAGCACAAGCCATCGTTCCAGATCACGACCGGATCGATTCCCGGCTCAAAAAAGATCTACGTCGAAGGCCGCCAGCATGCAGGCTTGCGCGTGCCGTTCCGCGAGGTGGCGTTGCATCCGAGTGCGAAGGAAGAGCCGGTCCGGCTTTACGATCCGTCCGGCGTCTATACGGACGAGGCTGCGCGGATCGACATTTACAAGGGTGCGCCGCGGCCGCGCGAGGCATGGGTGCTCGCGCGCGGCGACGTCGAGGCCTATGACGGGCGCGCGGTGACGGACGTGGACAACGGCGGTGCGACGGGCGAACGCTTGGTGTCGCCTTTCCCAATCGTGCGCAATCCGATGAAGGCGAAGCGTGGTCGCGGGATTACGCAGCTTCAGTATGCGCGTGCGGGTATCGTGACGGCGGAGATGGAATACGTTGCGATCCGCGAGAACTTGGGCCGCGCGAAGCTTGCGCGCGACGGCGAGGACTTTGGCGCATCGATTCCGGACGAAGTGACTCCGGAATTCGTGCGCGACGAGATCGCGCGCGGGCGCGCCATTATCCCCGCGAATATCAACCACGGCGAACTTGAGCCGATGGCGATCGGGCGGAACTTCCTGGTCAAGATCAACGCAAATATCGGCAACTCCGCGGTCACGTCTTCGGTCGCGGAAGAAGTCGAGAAGATGGTGTGGTCGATCCGTTGGGGCGCCGACACGGTCATGGATCTTTCGACGGGCCGCAACATTCACAACATCCGCGATTGGATCATTCGCAATGCGCCGGTGCCAATCGGAACGGTGCCGATCTATCAGGCGCTGGAGAAGGTGGATGGCGTTGCGGAAGACCTCACCTGGGACGTCTATCGCGACACGCTGATCGAGCAATGCGAGCAGGGTATCGATTACTTCACCGTGCATGCGGGCGTGCGTCTGCCGTTCATTCATCTGACCGCAAAGCGCACAACCGGGATCGTTTCGCGCGGCGGGTCGATCATGGCGAAGTGGTGCCTGGCGCATCACAAGGAGAGTTTTCTCTACACGCACTTTGAAGAGATTTGTGAAATCCTAGCTGCCTATGATGTGAGCTTCTCGCTCGGCGACGGGTTGCGGCCGGGGTCGATTGCCGACGCCAATGATGCGGCGCAGTTTGCGGAGTTAGAGACGCTAGGTGAACTCACGAAGGTCGCGTGGAAGCACGGCGTGCAAGTGATGATCGAGGGGCCCGGCCATGTACCGATGCACAAGATCAAAGCGAACATGGACAAGCAGTTGGCCGTTTGCGGTGAGGCACCTTTCTATACGCTTGGGCCTCTGACCACCGATGTCGCGCCGGGTTATGATCACATCACGAGCGCGATCGGCGCTGCGATGATCGGATGGTTCGGGACGGCGATGCTTTGCTACGTGACGCCGAAAGAGCATCTGGGGCTGCCCGATCGCGACGACGTCAAGCAGGGCGTGATCGCTTACAAGATCGCGGCGCATGCGGCGGACTTGGCGAAGGGGCATCCTGCCGCGCGGCTCTGGGACGATGCGCTTTCCCGCGCGCGGTTCGAGTTCCGGTGGGAGGATCAGTTCAACCTGGCGCTCGACCCCGAAACGGCGCGGGCTTATCACGACGAGACGCTGCCGAAAGAGGCGCACAAGACGGCGCACTTCTGCTCGATGTGCGGGCCGAAGTTCTGCTCGATGAAGATCACGCAGGAAGTGCGCGACTACGCGGCAAAGCTTGAGGCCAAGGAGAAGGGCATGGCGGACATGAGCGCGAAGTTCCATGAAGCGGGCCAAGAGCTCTATGTGCCGGTCAACGGCGCTGTCGAGTAGAGGCATCTTTACGAGGATCGCGTGCCGTGATAGGTGTTACCTCCTATTTTGAGGTAATACTTCGATGACGACACTAACGAGCAAGGGGCAAGTGACGATCCCAAAGCGCTTACGCGATCATTTACGGCTTAAGCCGGGTGCGGAGGTTGAATTCGAAGTCATAACCGACGGGCGGGTGGTCATCGTGGCAAAGGGAAATGGCCCGCGCGGTAAAAGCCGGTTTGCAAAGCTCGTGGGCAGCGCCAAAGGCAAGAGCAGCAACATGACGACCGACCAACTCATGGCGCTCACGCGCGGCGAGTAGGGCCCTTTGATTCTTGTCGACACAAACGTGTTGCTCGATGTCGTGACAGACGATCCGGTTTGGAAGCCTTGGTCTCTTGCGCAACTGGAGGCAGCAGCTGCGAGTGATCGACTGGCGATCAATGAGGTTGTCTTTGCCGAACTCTCTGTCAAATACAGCCGTATCGAGGACGTCGAGAAACTGATCGACGATGCAGACCTCATCGTAGAAAGGACGCCGCGTGGCGCGCTGTTCCTTGCGGGGCAGACCTATCAAAGCTACCGGAAATCGGGCGGTCAGCGTACGGGTGTCTTGCCCGACTTTTTCATTGGTGCGCATGCCGCCGTTGCCGGCGTTGCGTTGCTCACGCGCGATTCGCGGCGGTATCGGACCTACTTTCCACGCGTGAAGCTGCTGGCTCCGTAACCCACTTTAGCCTCGTGATCATCGTCACAGAGCGCGCGAGATGAACGGATTCTGAACAGCCTGGCGATAACGCCATTCAGGTTCGAGGGCGCATCCTCGTCTCAACGCTCGATCATACGAGCCGGAGAGAAGGAAACGCCCAAATGACCACGTCCAGAGATTTCGTGAACACCGCCGTTCTGACCGCGCTCGTCGTTCTGATCGCGTTCTTGCCCCGGATGTTCTGAGCCAGTTTTGTTCACGCAGCGGGGCATGTCAGCGCTCCTCGTCCGCGGAAAATGAAGCGGGGCCGCCCGGTCGCCCGGACGGCCCCATCCCCTTCGTAACGGGCAGACTATGTCGCCTTACTTCGGCGGCAGGGCTTTGCGAACCTTGCGGACCTTGCGAACCGGGCGGTCAACGACCGGTGCCATCGGCGTGTATTCACGCGCCGGGGGCGGGGCAAAGACGGCGACCACTTCGCCGTTCGGGCACGGCGTGCCTGCCATGATCATCGCCTGACGGACGTCTTCATCGACGCACATCAGCGAAGTCGCCGCGCGGTGGTAGCCCAAGGACACCAGCTGACGCGAGTTTTTGAGGCGGCGGCAGTTGTCGTCCTGCCAGGTCGTGCCGATCGAGAGACCGAACGAAACAGCCTGCGCACCTATCGAGCTCGACCCCATGCAGGTGTCTTCGCCGACGGCCAACGGCGCAGCGTACGCCGTGTTCACTGGAGCGCGTTCGTTGTACGTGTTGACCTCGAGGTTGGCGTTGTTCGAGTTCGAGTTGTCGTTGGCGTTGTAGCTCGACTGGTGCTGACCCTGAGCCTGGCCCTGAATCTGGCCTTGGGCCTGCTTGTTGGTGTTGTTGTTCTCATTCTTGTTGACGTTTTTGTTCGCGTTTAGGTTCGTGTTATAGTTCTTGTTGTTGATATCGATGTCGTTCTTGTTGATGTTCTTGTTATCGATGTCGATGTCGTTCTTGTTGTAGGCGTGCGCATCGCCGCCTTTGGCGATGTTGGCATTGTGGTTTATTGCCGTTGCGTCAGCGTCACCACCGCGGCCACCTTGACCGCCTTCGCCACCTTTACCGCCCTGGCCGCCATAACCATGGCCGCCGTAGCCGTTGCCGCCTTCGCCGTAGCCGATGCCGACGCCGATGGCCGTGTTCTTGTTGTCGATATCGATGTCACCGCCCTTCGGGGGCGGCGGAGGCGTGGGATTACAATTCTTCGTGCAGTGATTGCCGGTCGCGAAGGCCGGCGTTGTGAGGGCCGTGGAGCCGAGAAGCATTGCGACAGCCACGAAACCCAGTTTAACAGAACGCATAGGTTAATCTCCCGTTACTTGAGCGCGAACCCTCAAGTGCACGGGGCGGGCCAATTCTCTTTGTGTCACCGAGATACAGCCGACTCCTTTGAAGATTGCGGCAATCCGCCGGAAACCATGCTGCGGGCGGCGTTAAGGCTAGCGCGAATTTACGCCGTACCAATCGGACACAGCTGCCGCCGGTCCTGAAGAATGTGTTAAAACGGGTGCGGCAGGGGTCTCGTGGGGAGAGCCCTCGATGATGGGGCCGCGCCTGGGCAAGTAAACTCAGCGGCGGCGATGTGGGTGTGTCGTGCGGTTTTTTACTTTTGTCTGTTGCTTGGTGATGGCGTTTGCGGTTGCAGCCGGCGATGCAAATGCGCGTTCATGTGGACGCGCTAGCGACCGTGACAATCCGATGGTTTGGAGCGAAGGCTACGGCGCTTCGCAATGCCGGGTTCACAGGCCGCGCTATGATAGCCGCGACGTTGCGCGCGAGCGGGCGCGCGGGTACGCCGCCGCGGCCGACCCGATGGTTTGGCCCAATACGCAATGGCGTAGCACGCTGATGGGCGGCTATTCGCGCAACACCGACAGCCGCTATGATCGGCGCTTCCGCCGCGAACACGCTGCACGGCCGCAGGTTCGAATCGAACGGCAAATCGAAGTCACGATCCGCCAGGGCGACGCAGTGGCAGCGGACGAGGCGAGGGCCCGCGGGCCGAAGCTGCTCAGTGGGCGCACACGCGGGGAGTTCAAGACGACCTCCGGCGTGCTTCGGTTCGGCGGGCACGACTGCCGTGGTGTGCTGGTGCTGACGTGGGGCTCGCTCGGCGGCAAGTCACGCTGTCACGAAAACAATAGCCGTATCAAGACACCGTAGCTAACCGATCGCGCCCGGCTTCAACCGCCGCGCACAAGGTCGACCAGCGTTTGCACGTGCTCCGGATCGGTCTGCGGGATAATGCCGTGACCTAAATTGAAAACAAAGGGCGACCCTTTGGCTGCGGTCAAGATTTCCCTGACGCCCGCAGCCAACGCCTCGCCACCCGCTACAAGAGCAAGGGGATCAAGATTTCCTTGCAACGCGATAGGCCGCTTCAGCTGGGCGCGCATCCAGCCGATCGGCTGCGAGGGATCAAGGCTCATCGCATCGATGCCAGTCTCGGCGGCGTAGCGCACCGCCAAGACGCCGGAGCCGCGCGGAAAGCCGATGATCGGAATGTGAGGATGGCGCGCCTTCACTGCGGCCACGATGCGAGCGGCAGGACGAATGCATAACCGCTCGAACATCGGCTCGGGTAGGCCACTGGCCCAGCTCTCAAAGATCTGCAGCGCATCGGCACCCGCCTCAATTTGATTTTCGAGATAAAGGATGGTCGCGTCCGTCAGCACGTCAATCAGCTGTGCGAAACCGGCGGGGTCGCGATAGGCCCAAAGTTTGGCAGCGGCCTGATCAGATGAGCCGCCGCCTTCAACGATGTAGGTCGCAACCGTCCACGGCGCGCCTGCAAAACCGATGAGCGCAACCTGGGGCGGGAGTTTTGCCCGCACCAGCGATAGCGTCTCGTAGATAGGGGTCAACTTCGCCGCCGCACTCGAAGCATCGGTGAGGCGCGCAAGTCCGGCGGCGTCGCGAATGGGATCGAGTTTCGGTCCCTCGCCTTCCGCAAAGCGCAGTGAGACACCCAGCGCATGAGGAATGAGTAGTATGTCGGCAAACACAATCGCGGCATCGAGCGCGTAGCGCCGGATCGGCTGCAGCGTCACCTCCGCGGCAAGCTCGGGCGTGTAGCACATTGTCAGGAAGTCGCCCGCGTTTGCCCGGACGGCGCGGTACTCGGGCAAGTAGCGTCCCGCCTGACGCATTAGCCACGTGGGGGGCGTCCATACGGCTTCGCCACGAAGGGCACGCAGAAATGAAGAGTGTCTCATGCGGCGGTTCGCCTGATCCTGGGAATGTTGCTTTGCATCTGCGGGCCGCCAATATTACCGCATCGGGACGGGCATAAACCACGGAAACAAACCCAATGCGAATGCGAGTGCTTATCATAACGGCTGTGGCTGGACTTGCCGGCTTGGCCTCTGCCGCACCGACAGCGGTCCCGCCTTCGACCGTCGTCGTTAAGGACGCGAAAGGCGTCTCCTACACCGGTGATGCAACGGCCGGCGAAAAGACGTTCAAACAATGCGCGATATGCCATAGCTCCAAGCTCGGCGAGAACAAGATCGGCCCTTCTCTCTTCGGCATCGTGGGCCGGGTCGCGGGGACAGCGAGCGCCTACAACTACTCGGCCGCCAACAAGAAATCCGGCATCACCTGGACCGAGCAGGCCCTATTTGACTATCTCGAGAATCCGCGTGCCAAAATGCCGGGTACGAAGATGGCCTATGTCGGGTTGCGGAAGGCGCAGGATCGGGCGAACCTTATCGCCTATTTGAAGACGCTCAGACCCCCGCCGGCCGCGGCCAAACCCAAGTAGCGCCCCAATGCCGCAGGACGGGATTTGACGAACCGAATAGAACGGCCAAAGAGGGTTAGATGGACTACGAAAACTTCTTTAAAGCGCAGCTCGACGGCCTGAAAGAAGAGGGCCGCTACCGCGTGTTTGCGGAGCTTGAGCGCCGAGCCGGGTCCTTCCCGGCGGCCACGCGTTTTGCCGGCGATCAGACAGGTGACGTGACGGTCTGGTGCTCGAACGACTATCTCGGCATGGGCCAAAGCCCGGTTGTTCTGCAAGCGATGCACGAAACACTCGACCGCTGCGGGGCGGGCGCCGGCGGCACGCGCAACATCTCCGGCACGACGCACGCCCACGTGCTGCTTGAGCGCGAACTCGCCGACCTGCACGGTAAAGAAGCTGCTTTGCTGTTCACCTCGGGTTACGTCTCGAATTGGGCGAGCCTTTCGACGCTGGCGGCGAGGCTGCCGAACTGCGTCGTGGTTTCGGACGCCGGCAACCACGCTTCGATGATTGAAGGCATTCGTCACAGCCGCGCCGAATGCGTCGTCTTCAAACACAACGACCCCGAGGACCTCGAGCGCAAGCTGGCCGCCATCGCACCCGACCGCCCGAAGCTGGTCGCGTTCGAATCCGTTTATTCGATGGACGGCGACATCTCGCCGATCAAGGCAATTTGCGATGTCGCCGACAAATACGGCGCGATGACCTATCTCGACGAAGTGCACGCTGTCGGCCTCTATGGCCCGCGCGGCGGCGGGATCGCCGAGCGCGAAGGATTGATGCATCGATTGACCGTGATCGAAGGCACGCTCGGCAAGGCGTTCGGCGTCGTCGGTGGCTACATTGCGGCGTCCGGGGCACTTTGCGATTTCATTCGCAGCTTCTCGTCAGGCTTCATCTTCACGACGGCTCTCCCGCCCGCGATTGCGGCCGGCGCTTGCGCCAGCGTGAAGCACCTGAAGTCGAGCCAGGTCGAACGCAAACGCCACCAAGAACGTGTCGCGAAGGTGCGCCACCGCCTACGAGCGATGGGCATCCCGATGCTCGACAATCCCAGCCACATCATTCCGGTGATGGTCGGCAACGCGAAGAAGTGCAAGTTCATCAGCGACTGGTTGCTCGACAACCACGGCATCTACGTGCAGCCGATCAACTATCCGACCGTGCCGAAGGGGACGGAGCGCCTGCGCTTCACGCCTTCGCCGCTGCATTCAGATGCCGACATCGACAAGCTCGCCACGGCATTGTCCGAGATTTGGTCACAATGCGCGTTGGCTCGGGTTTCGCACGCCGCATAGGTCGCGGTTTCGCGCGACTGGCGCGAAAGCAATCCAGCTACCACGACACGAACGACGGCTTGGCGCCGTCGTCAATGCGAGATTTGGTGCGCAAACAGGCCCGTTTGTGCGAGACATCGTTGGCGTCAGGAGGATGCCCGTGATGCTGCTGTCCCAGGTCTTTGTTCTAGCCGGATTGCTTGTTCTGTCCGCCGACGCCCCGCCCCTAGCCGCTGCGCCGGCCGTGCCCAGCGCCGCCGCGATCGATGCGGAAGTTGAGCGCGCCATGGCCGCTACCGGCGCCAAGGGGCTGGCGGTGGCCGTGGTCGAGAACGGGCGGGTCGTGCATGTGAAGAGCTACGGCGTGCGCAACGCTGCGGGAGATCCGCTGCAGGCCAACACCATCATGTACGGCGCGTCGCTCACCAAGGCGGTGTTCGCCACTACGGTCATGCAGCTGGTGGATGAGGGTGTTCTTAAGCTCGACGTACCGATCGAACGCTATCTGCCCAAACCCCTGCCCGCTTACGCCGAGCCGGAGGTTGAGGACCGCTATGCGCGTTGGAGCGACCTCGCCGGCGACGAGCGCTGGCGCAAGCTGACGCCGCGGATTCTGCTCACGCACAGTCCGGGCTTTGCCAATTTCGGTTTCTTGGAGCCGGACGGAAAGCTGCGCTTTCACTTCGAGCCGGGCGCTCGCTACGCCTATTCGGGCGACGGCTTCATCCTGCTTCAATTCGTGCTGGAGCGCGGCCTTGGCCTGGACCTCGGCCGCGAGATGCAGGCCCGCGTGTTCGACCGTTTCGGCATGCGCAACACGAGCATGATCTGGCGTGACGAATTCCGCGCGAACCTCGCCGACGGTTGGGACATGAAGGGCAAGATCGAGCCGCATGACGAGCGCAGCAGGGTGCGCGCCGCGGGTTCCATGGACACCACCATCGAAGACTTCGCGCGGTTCGCGGCCGCCTTCGCGCGAGGCGAAGGTTTGTCGGCGGCGGCGCGGGCCGAGATCGTCCGCCCGCAGCTTCCGATCACCACGCGCACGCAGTTCCCGACTTTGCAGCCCGAGCTACCCGTGGCCGAGCGGCGCGCGGACCTCGCCGCGGGCCTTGGCGTCATCACGTTCACCGGCCCGCAAGGGCGCGCATTCGAAAAAGGCGGGCACAACGACACCACCGGTAACAGCTGGATTTGCATCGAAGCGCGCCGGAGCTGCGTGGTGCTGTTGTCCAACGACGTGCGCGCGGAAGCGGCGTTCCCAGGACTGGTACGGTTCATCCTGGGCGAGACAGGCGTGCCGTATGAGTGGACGAAGAGTCTCTAAGCGCAATTGGCCTGCCGAGCCGTAGCTGCGCAAGCAGCGTAGGCTGGTGCCCCTGGCCGGAATCGAACCAGCACGTTGTCACCAACAACAGATTTTGAGTCTGCCGCGTCTACCAGTTCCGCCACAGGGGCACTTTGCGGCCGGTGCATGTTGCGGTCTGGTAGTGTCCGCCCCGTTCGCCAAGGGGGCGCATATTAGGGTTGGCAGGCTCCGCGTCAACCGCGGGTTTGCCCACGGAATCTTGTGCGCTTTGCCGCATTTGTGCGGGGTGTACGGGAGGCCGGGCCGCGCTAGGTTTGCACCCATGAACATCGCCACGCTTTCCACGCAGTTGCAGCGCGGGGCCGCCCATCCGCTGATCCCAGGATTGGCGATCGCGGGGCTCGCTTTCGCGGTGCTCGCGGGGGCTTATGCGTTCGAGTATTTGGGTGCGCTGAAGCCCTGCCCGCTTTGTCTTGAGCAGCGGGGCCCGTGGTTCGTGCTGATCGCAATCGGCGGAGCGATCTATAGCGCCGGTATGGCGAAGGCGCCGCGCAACATCGTGATGGCGCTTTATGCGGGGGCGATCGTGATCGCGCTGTGGAGCGCTTACCTGGGCGGCTTTCACGCCGGCGTCGAATACAAGTGGTGGCCGGGGCCTCAGTCGTGCACCGGCGGCGGCCTCCCACTGGACGGCGGGCTGATCGGGCCTATCTCGCAGTCGGATATTGTGTGGTGCGATCAAGTCCCTTGGGCGATGTTTGGCATTTCGCTCGCCGGATTCAATTTCTTGTTGTCACTCATTGCGGGTGCGCTTGGCGGACTTGGGTTTCGCACAGCGCTGACGGAGAAGCGATGATCACGATCAAAGCTTCGCCGCGGTTGCCCGGGTTCAACGCGACGGACAAAGACCTCGAGCGGATGATCCGCGTGGATCATGCGGGCGAGCACGGCGCGGTGCAGATCTATCGCGGGCAGATGGCCGTGCTCGGCCACACGGCCACGGGCGATACGATCAAGCACATGTACGATCAGGAGCAGGCGCATCTTCAGCGGTTCGATCAACTGATCGCTGAGCACGGGGTCCGGCCCACGGTCTTGGCGCCGGTGTGGAGTGTGGCCGGCTATGCGCTTGGGGCGGTGACGGCGTTAATGGGCGAGAAGGCTGCGATGGCGTGCACGGCCGCGGTCGAGGAAGTGATCGACGAGCACTACGCGCGGCAGGCGGCGTCGCTTGAAAAAGACGGTGCGGCAAACGCCGAACTGAAAGAGACGATCGAGCAGTTTCGTGCCGACGAGATTCAGCATCGCGAGACGGCGATCGAGCACGGTGCGGAGCAAGCGCCCGGTTATCGCATCTTGAGCGAGACCATCAAGGCTGGATGCCGGGTTGCTATCAAGCTTTCGGAACGGATTTAGTGGCGGCGCCGGCTGACGCTGCGTTCGAGCGGCGGCGGCTGGCCGCCAATCCGAAGCGCGCGACGGAGACGGACCGCGATCGCGTGATCGATTGCTTGAGCGCGGCATTTGCCGACGATCCGGTGATGTGTTGGATCGGGCGGCGCGATGCGAAGCGCGACGCCGGGCGGCGGGCGATGTTCACGTTTCTCGTGGGCACGCTCGGCATTCCTGGCAACGAGCTTTGGACGGCTGGCGACTATTCCGCGGCGGCGCTTTGGATTCCGCCCGAACGCGCGGACATGAAGCAGCCGTGGTGGCGCGAGCTAGCTATGCTTCCCACCATCGTGACGTTCACGAGCTTTAGCGGGCTTTCGCGCGTGGATGCGTTTCGTAAGGTAACCGATGCGCATCACCCAAAGGACAAGCCGCATTTCTATCTGATGACGATCGGCGTCGATCCGAAGTTTCAGGGGCAGGGGTTGGGTTCGGCGCTGCTTGAGGCGACGCTCGCCAAGATCGATGCGCGCGGGTTGCCGAGCTATCTCGAATCGTCGAGCCCGAAGAACGTACCGCTGTACCGGCGGCATGGGTTCGAGGTGACAAAAGAGTTTCGACCAGCGCCGGACGGGCCGCCGCTCTGGGGCATGTGGCGCGCGGCGAAGGCGCGCTGAAGCCTACGGTTCCAGTTCGCTGTCCCAGTAGAGGTAGTCCTGCCACGACTCGTGCAGGTAGTTCGGTGGGAACAGGCGGCCGTTTGTGTGGAGCTGCGTCACCGTCGGGCGATGCGGCTTGTGGTGCGGATGCATGCCGCACTGATGGGGCAGCTTGCCGCCCTTGAATAGGTTGCACGGCGCGCACGCGGTCACGACGTTTTCCCACGTCGTGCGGCCGCCGCGCGAGCGGGGGACGACGTGGTCGAACGTTAGATCATTCGCGACATGATTGACGCCGCAATACTGGCACGCGAAGCGGTCGCGCAGGAACACGTTGAAGCGCGTGAACGCCGGGTGGCGCGCGGGCTTCACATAAGTCTTCAGCGAAACGACCGACGGCAGGCGCATCTGAAGCGTCGGCGAGTGCACAACGCGGTCGTACTCTTCGACGATGTGCACGCGATCGAGGAACACGGCCTTGATCGTGTCCTGCCACGACCAGAGCGACAGCGGAAAATAGGAAAGCGGCCGGTAGTCCGCGTTCAACACCAACGCGGGAAAAGCCTCCGGTGCGCGCTCCGAGGCGGCTAGCACGATACTGTCCTCCTCCTTGCGCGGTGCCTGAAGACTTGGGTCCTTTCCGCTAGATTCGGCGTACGTAAGTGTGCGCCAGAGTTGCGTCAGCCTAATGTAAGCGCGGACCACGGTGCAACAAGAGGCGCGAAATCCGCAGAAATTCAGCTTGTGGCGGCAAGCTCCGGCCATGCGCACGGCGCATTTTCGGGCTTGGTTGCAAGCTTTCCGGCGAAGGCGTCGCTCAAGAATTGACCCGCCAGGTCGAGCGAGTCGGGGCCGATGCCGTGGCCGATGCCGCGCGACACGTGCCAGCGCGCGGTGACGCCGGCTTTGCCCAAGCCGTTCGCCGCGAGAAACATGGCTTGGACGGGGATCATCTCGTCGGCGTCGCCGTGCGTCAGCAGTACTGGCGGGCGGCCCACGATTTCGGCCAGGAGTTTTTCGGGACCAGGCAGCGTGCCTGAGAAGCCCACGATGGCTGCGGGCGGCGTCGCACGGCGCAAGCCGACGTGCAGCGACATCATCGTGCCTTGGCTGAAGCCGACGAGGGCGAGGCGCGAGGCGTCGAGGTTGAGGCGCGCGAGTTCGCTGTCGATGAACGCATTGAGGATAGGGGCGGCGCGTTCGACGCCGCGCAGCATTTCTTCGGGCTGCATGCGGGTGATCGGGAACCACTGATAGCCCATCGGCGACATGGTGCAGCGTTCTGGCGCATGCGGGCATGAGAACGCCGCGGTCGGGAGTGCGCGCTGCCAGTGTTGGCCGAGACTTACCAGATCGTTCCCGTCGGCGCCGTAGCCGTGACAGAAGACGATCAGGCGGTCGGCCTTGCCGTTCGCGGCCGGAATGCGAGGGCCGGTGAGTTGTTGTGTCATCGACGTACTCTATGCGGGGTCGATGCGGTTGAGCTAGAGGTGGCGGATGGTCACGACCGTCACGCGATTTGCGCCCTCGCCCACCGGGTACTTGCATTTGGGACATGCGTTTGCGGCGCTATACGCAGCGGATTTGGCGTTCGAGTCGGGCGGGCGGTTCCTCGTGCGGATCGAGGATACGGATCGCACGCGGGCACGGCCTGAGTACGAAGCGGCGATCTTCGAGGATTTGGGGTGGCTGGGCCTTACCTGGGAGGCACCCGTCCGGCGGCAGTCGGAACACTTCGGCGACTATGCGAAGGCGCTCGACGCGTTGAAGGCTTTGGGCTGCGCCTATCCGTGTTTCTGTACGCGCAAGGAAATCGAGGCGGAGTTTGCCGCGAGCGTGAACGCGCCGCATGGGCCGGACGGTCCGATCTATCCGGGAACGTGCCGCGCGTTGTCAAAGGCCGAGCGTGAGCAGCGTTTGGCACACGGCGATAAGCATGCGTGGCGGCTTGATGTGGCGAAGGCTGTTGTTATGGTCGGTGCGCGGCTCTCGTTTGAAGAGTTGGGCAACGGCGCGAACGGCGAACGCGGAACAATTGCCGTGAATACGGATTTGTTCGGCGACTTCGTATTGGCGCGCAAGGATGCACCTTCGAGTTATCACCTAGCCGTCGTTGTCGACGATGCATTGCAGGGGGTGACGTTGGTGACGCGAGGGAACGATTTGTTCGCCGCGGTGCATGTGCATCGATTGTTGCAAGAGTTGTTGAAGCTGCCGGTGCCTGCTTATTCGCATCACCGGTTGATTTTGGACGCGAGCGGCAAGCGGCTCGCGAAGCGCGATCAGGCGACGACGCTGAAACACTTGCGCGCGGACGGTTGGACGTCCGCGCGGGTTCGCGAAGCCTTGGGGCTTACCAGTCGTTGAGGCCGACGAAGCGGCGGAAGCCGGCCGACTGCGACCAGAACTGCCATTCGCCGAAGAGTCGCTCGGTATCGCCCGGCGAGTTCAGGCCGCGGCCGATGCCGAGGATCATCAGTTCCTCGCAGCCAGGGAACGGTGCCGATAGTGGCGCCGGCAGCGTCGCCGTGCGGCGCGAGAGTCTGGCGACTTGCGAGTCTTCGACGCCATCGCTTGCCAGGATGACGTGCACCGGCATGGCGCGGCAGTCGACACTGCGCGAGATATTCATCAGGAACGGGACGATGTTCGTCGAGTTCTGGACTTGGACACGGCCGTCGCGGACCATCTTCGGCAGACCGCCGATGACGCCGCCGACAAGACGGGCAATGTCCTCCGCGCGGGCTGTCTTTGGCGCGATCACGATATCGAGCGAGAGCTTGTTGTTTGCCGCGGCGTTGTAGGCGCCGAACGATCGCAGCAGGACGCGCGAGCGCGGCGGCAGGTTTGTGATCATCGGCGCGATGCGCGCGGCGACGCGGCCCGCGAAGCCGTCGTCCCGGATCAACGGATTCGACGACGACAAATCGATGCCGATGACGATCGTTTGCGGCGGGTTCGCCGGCGGCGCGTAGCTGGCAGAGGCGCTGCCGTTCCATGCGAGGAGGGCTATGCCACCGACGAATGCGAAGGCGGGCAGCAACAACAAGGTGCGGAAGATGGCCATGTTTTTGTCCCTCAAGCCGACGCGACTTTGCGCGGGCGATGTGCGCTCAAGTCTTCGACGTTATCGCTGGAGCCGCCGAACGAGAAACTAACGCTCACTTCGTCCGCCGCGGCGTTCGCCTTTCGAAGCAGATAGCCGCGGCGCGAGCTGCCATAGCGTCCGGCGACCACGCCTTCGGTGTAGTGTGTGATGAATTCGGCGAGTTTTGCCTCCTTGAAGCCTTCGGCGTCAGCTTCTAGGTGCTTCAGGTCGAGTTGGGCTTGGCGCAGGTCGTCACGGACCCGGTTGCCACGCACGGCTTCTGAATGGTTGTCGTAGAGCGCGCCTCCCGTGATACCCGTGAAGCCGCGCATCGCCGAATGCAAGGCCATGGCACCGATCGAGGCGACGACCAGAAAGATCGCGCCCAGTGAGAACAGCCAGACGAATACTTCGTATTTCTTCAGGATTTTGACTTCGGCTGGCAAAGAGGCGGCACGTGGCGGCTTTACGCCGAGGCCCTTCAAGAAATTGTCGACCGATTGCGCGGAGCTGTTGACGTCAAAGCCGAAGACTTTCGCGCCTTCGGGCAGGCTGTTGTTCGCCCACAAAAGGCCAATGCCCATGATCATGAACGCCGTCACCGCAAATATGAACAGCGAATAGACGATCCGGCCGCCGTGGCCGATATTGGTGATCAGGTAGTGTATGGCCAGCGTCGCGAACATCACCTGCAATGATTTCGCGGCCACGGTGTTCGCCATGGCCGGTGGGACTTCGCCGAATTCGTTGGAAAGCGCGCGCGTCCAAAACTCATGGATGATGTTGTAGTCGACGAACAGCGCGGTCAGAAAGACGCCAAGCCCCAAGAGCACACCTAGGCCATGGTGTAGGGTTGCACCTGAGCCCGAAACACGGCGCTTCAGATTTTCATAACGGAGCTGGAGGCCGTTCTTTGTGTGCGCGCCAAGCCAGGTGCGCACCAGTGTCGTCGTCACCTCGACGCCCTTGTGGCCCCAATTGTACGCGCGGCCCGTCGGACTCTGGTTGAGATCGTGCTTCGACGTGCCGAGCTTTGCCATTGAGCTTCCCCTAGTGATCAGCCATGCGGGCAACTTGTTTCAAGGTTACTGATGAACATCGGATTGTGCTCAAACTTGGGCAGCGCTGCCGCGACCCCGTCGCGATGCGCTGGCGTCTGCGCGAGGTTTGCGCGTGATCCACCAATTGTTGCAGAGCTGATGACGGCGGAAGGCCCGGCGAACTCAGAGACCGAATTCGCGTATTTGCGCGTGTCGATAGCGATTTCATTGATTCATACTGCATAGAGTGCGAACCGCACGCGATGAACGCGGCTCGTTTCCGACGCTACGATTGTGATCAAATTGCGGCGAGATGCTGGCGGAAAAAATATCGGAACCTTCTCAATTGTGGCGACGACGCTCAACCCTCAAAGGGGGGCGTCGCCAGAATTTTGCCACACTTTGACGACCGTGCCCCCGGATCGCTAGGGTCGAAGCCTACTCTCTTGAAGGTGATCGATGGCGGAATCTGGGGTTGCGCAGGAAAAGCCGAGCCGATTGTTGCGTGCGTTGAACACGATCGAACGGGTCGGCAATAAGCTGCCCGATCCGGTGTCGCTGTTCATAATTTCCATTCTGATCGTGATGGTGTTGTCGGCGCTGATCGAGGGCATGATCGCCGTCAACCCCGCAACCGGCGCCGAGGTGACTGCCGTTAGCCTGCTGGACGCGGCGCAGATCCGGAAGCTGTTCGTCGAGCTGCCGCAGACGCTGACCAGCTTTCCGCCGCTCGGCATCGTGCTGGTGGTGATCATCGGGTCGGGGCTCGCCGAGCGCTCTGGGTTCTTTGCAGCGGCGCTGAAAGGCCTCGTGCGGGCGGTGCCGAAGCCGTTGATGACGCTCACCATTGTGTTTGCGGGCGTGCAGGCGAACATTGCGTCAGACGCGGGGTATGTGGTGCTCATTCCGTTGGCCGCTGTGGTGTTTGCATCGGCGGGGCGGCATCCGGTGGCCGGACTTTCCGCGGCTTTTGCGGGCGTTGCGGGCGGGTTTGCGGCCAATTTCGCGATCACGCCGGGCGACGGGATTCTCTCCGGCATGACGCAAGCGGCGGCCGCCCTGATCGACAAGGACTACAAGGTCGAGATCACGGCGAACTGGTACTTCTTGTCGGCGCTGGTGCCGATGTACACGATCGTCGGCACGCTCGTTTGCGAACGGATCGTCGAGCCGCGGTTGAACGCGGGCGTTCCGTGGACGCATGTAGCGCCTCCGCCGCCCGATAAAGATCAAGACGCGCGAGAAACGCGCGGGTTGCGTTATGCGGGGATCGGGTTTCTGCTCGTCGTAGCGTTGATCGCGTGGCTCGCGTGGAGCCCGGGTGCGCCTTTGCGCGGCGACGACGGCGCGTTCGAGCCATTGTTCAAGTCTATGGTCGCGATCATGTTCCTGGTGTTCCTCGCCTGCGGGCTCGGGTACGGCGTCGGGTCGGGAACCGTCAAATCGGATAAGGACGCGGTGTCGCTCGCCAGTAAGGGCGTCGGCGAGATCAGTTCGTATCTCGTGCTCGTGTTCTTTGCGTCGATTTTCGTCGCTTTGTTCACGTGGTCGAACATGGGGACGCTGCTTGCGATTGGCGGGGCGCAGACGCTGAAAGGCGCGGGGCTCGACGGCGCGCCGGTGCTGCTTCTCTTCAGCGTGATCCTGCTTGCGATGGCGTGCGACATGCTGATCGGCAGCGCGTCAGCGAAGTGGGCGATCCTGTCGCCGATTTTGGTGCCGATGTTCATGCTGCTCGGCATCGCGCCGGAGGCGACACAGGCGGCCTATCGCGTGGGCGATTCCACGACGAACATGATCACGCCGTTCATGAGCTATTTCCCGCTCATCCTGGTGATGGCACGCAAGTACATGCCGGACTACGGGATCGGGTCGATGGTGGCGCTGATGCTGCCCTATACGGTCGCGTTCTTCTTAGGTTCAGGCGCGTTCTTCGTCGGGTGGTACCTGCTCGGCCTGCCGTTCGGGCCGGGCGTGGAGAGCGTGTACGTGCCGGGCAAGTCGCTATGACGCTGACGCGACGCTCATCGTGAGCATATCGCCCATGATGGCGTTCAGGTCGAAGTCCTTGGGCGTGTAGATGCGGGCGACGCCGAGCGCCTTCAAGTCGGCTTCGTCTTCGGGGGGGACGATGCCGCCGACGATCACCGGCGTTTTCGTGATGCCTGCCGCTTTCAGTTCGCGCATGACTTCGGCGACGAGTTCTTTGTGGCTGCCCGAGAGGATCGAGAGGCCGATGACGTGGGGTTTCTTTTCTTTCGCGGCCTTGGCGATCTCGGCGGGCGTCAGGCGGATGCCGTCGTAGACGACGGTGAAGCCGCAATCGCGGGCGCGGTAGGCGATTTGTTCGGCGCCGTTCGAGTGGCCGTCGAGTCCGGGTTTTGCCATCAAGAGCGACGGCGCACGGCCGAGCTTTAACGCGGCAGCTTTCGCCTTTTCGCGCAATGCACCGATCGCCTCATCGTTCGAGAGGCGCGGGCTTGCGGCGACGCCGGTGGGCGCGCGGAACTCGCCGAACGCCTGGCGCAGCGTGCCGGCCCATTCGCCGGTCGTGACACCGGCTTTGGCGCAGGCGATCGAGGGTTCCATGATGTTGCGGCCGCTGGTGGCTGCTCCGCGGAGGGATTCGAGCGTTGCGGCGACGGCCTTTGCGTCGCGCTGCTTGCGCCACGCGTTCAGGCGTTCGATCTGGTCGCGTTCGGCGGAAGCGTCGACAGTGACGACAGCGGATGAGCCACCCATGAGACCGGGTTCGGCCGAGTCCTTGTAGGCGTTCACGCCGACCACGGTTTGGTCGCCTGACTCGATCGCGGCGACGCGGGCGGCGTTCGATTCGACGAGGCGTTCTTTGATGTAGCCGGTTTCGACTGCCTTGATTGCGCCACCGAGTTGGTCGATGTGCGCGAGTTCGGCGAGCGCCTCGCGTTTCAACTCCTTGACCTTCGCTTCGATCACGGGCGAACCGTCGAACAGGTCGCCGTATTCGAGGAGATCGGTTTCGAGCGCCAAGATTTGTTGCGCGCGGAGCGACCATTGCTGGTCCCACGGACGCGGCAGCCCTAGCGCTTCGTTCCAGGCGGGGAGTTGCACTGAGCGGGCACGGGCGTTCTTGGACAGCGTCACCGCCAGCATTTCGAGCAGGATGCGGTAGACGTTGTTCTCCGGCTGCTGTTCGGTGAGGCCTAGCGAGTTCACCTGCACGCCATAGCGAAACAGCAGGTCCTTCTCGTTCGTTACGCCGTAACGCTTGCGGCCGACCTCGTCCCAGAGTTCGGTGAAGGCGCGCATCTTGCACACCTCTGTCACGAAGCGGATGCCGGCGTTGACGAAGAAGGAGATGCGGCCGAAGACGCGGCCTAGATCGGCATCGGGGACTTGGCCGCTTTTCTTCACCTCGTCGAGGATCGCGGTTGCGGCGGCGAGTGCGTAGGCGAGTTCCTGTACCGGCGTCGCGCCCGCTTCCTGCAGATGATAGGAGCAAACGTTGACGGGGTTCCACTTCGGCAGTTCGCGGTAGGTGAACGCGATCGTGTCGGCGGTGAGGTTCAGCGACGGCTTCGGCGGGAAGATGTAGGTGCCGCGCGCTAGGTACTCTTTGATGATGTCGTTCTGCGTCGTGCCCTGCAAATCTTTGCGGGCGACGCCCTGTTCGTCAGCGACGGCGATGTAGAGCGCGAGCAGCCAAGGTGCTGTCGCGTTGATCGTCATCGACGTGTTCATCGTCTGGAGCGGGATGCCGTCGAACAGCGTTCGCATGTCGCCCAGGTGCGCGACAGGCACGCCGACCTTTCCGACTTCACCTTTGGCTTTGGGATCGTCGCTGTCGTATCCGGTCTGCGTCGGCAGGTCGAAGGCGACGGAGAGGCCGGTTTGGCCGCGCGAGAGGTTCTGGCGATAGAGCGCGTTCGACGCCATCGCGGTCGAATGACCCGCGTAGGTGCGGAAAATCCAAGGTTTGTCGCGCATGCTCATCGCCCTCGCTGCGGTGCAGCAAGGGCGATCTAGCAGGAGACACGGGCGGCCTGCAAATCAGGTGCCGCGGATCCAGCGGACATTGGGGTCGTTGAAGTTCACCACGTCGCCGAGTTCGTAGACGTTTTTGTAGCCGTAACCGTAGAGGTTGATGAACGTTTGGATGTTCAGTGCGAGCTGCACACTTTTCATCATGACGGGCGGCGCGTTGTTTTCGAAGTTGTTGTTGCAGTAGATCAGGATACGCGTGTTCGGGTTCTTGATCGCGGCGGCGAGGGCGGGTGCGGTGAAATCGGTGAGGCTCACGTTGATCGCGCCTGCGATGTGACCTTGGCGGTAAGCCTCCGCCGACCGTGCGTCCAGGATGATCGTGTTCGGTTCGCGCGCCATCGTTTGGAATTGCGCTAGGGTGACCAGGCGGTTCGCGCGGTAGATGCGTACTTCTTGCGACAGATTCTGGAAGCCTACGAAGTCGATTTGGCCGCCGGTGGTGGCTGTGGGTTTCGGGGCTGCGATCGCGAAGGTCATGAAACCTGCGCTCAGCAAGGCGAGAGAAAGAACGACGATGCGTTTCATGGGCTTTCCTCTAAGGTCCGACCTTCAACAGACGCCAGGCGTTGGGCGGGATTGAGGCGGCGCTGCGGCGATTTCTGGCACCGGGCATTACGGTTTCGACAGAATACACCGCTCGGGGCGTTGACTGCGGTGCGGGCTGCCGCTTCATTCGCGGCAATCAACCATCCAGGATCGCTCATGGTTTATCGTACCGTCTTTGCCCTCGTTTCTGCCGTTGCCCTGTCGGCGTGTGCGACGACCGAAACCGGACCTGTTGTTTCTGGTGCCGCGCCGCGGGCGGATGCGCAGACCGCTTGGGAGGCGTGGAAGGCCGATGAGAACGCGGCGTGGGCGACGAACGAGTTTGCGATTCTGAAGATCGACGATGCGATTTATCTGAACGAGGGGCAGAGCGCGTGGCTCGAGGCGCGCAAGCAGAAGATGCTGGAGTACAAGTGGACACTGGGTACACCGCGCGGCCGCCACTTTGTGATCACGTACAAAGACGGCAAAGCCACCGTGCTGAACAACGGCAAGAGCGAGACGTTCCCGCTTGAGAAGATGCAACGCATAAATCTGGCGCCGGGGACGGACGTGCGCTTTGCACTGACGCAAGTGAATCCGGGCGTGAACGGCTTACGCGTTATGGTCTATAACCAGGGGCATCCGCTCGCGAAGAACTTCGCTGGGCTGGAGCATTTTCCTTACAATCCGGACGCGGTCGTCGAGGCGACGTTTGAGCCTTCGTCGAGTGCAGAAGGCGTCGACTTTCAGACATCGCGCGGTTGGCTGAAGCGGATCAATCGCGTTGGCTACGCCTCGTTCACGCTGATGGGCAAACCTGTAAAGCTTGGCATGTACAGCGACGAGACCGATCCGAAACAGGTGAAGCAGCTCTCGGCCTTCTTTCTCGACGAATTGTCGGGGAAGGAGACCTATGGCGTCGGCCGCTATCTCGACATCGACGTCAACGGCTTGCCCGCGCGGTTCACCATCGACTTCAACCGCGCGTACAATCCGAATTGCGCACGTTCGCCGCACTACAACTGCCCCTACGCAACTGAGAAGCTGCCGGTCGCGCTCAGCGCGGGTGAGAAGATTCCGCCGAAACACTAAGTGTTGCGGCGCAGCACGTTTCGGCGAAATCTTTCGTAACTTGCACGTCGTTTGGTAATATTCTGCGCCATTAACCTGATTTCGTTGGGGATACTTGCGAATCCGCCATATTGCGGTGCACAACGGGGGCGTGATATTCGGCCCTCAGAAATCCCCCAAAAGGCGGAGCCTTGAACCAATGTCAGCAGCGGTGGCCACGGTCGTGAAAGATAAGCCCGCCTACAAGGATTTGTACGAGATCGGCGAGATTCCGCCGCTCGGCTACGTGCCCTCAAAGATGTACGCGTGGGCGATCCGCAAGGAACGGCACGGCGAGCCCGAGAAGTCGATGCAGATCGAGGTCGTGCCCACATGGGAACTCGATAGCCACGACGTGCTCGTTCTCGTGATGGCGGCGGGCGTGAACTACAACGGCGTTTGGGCCGGTCTCGGTACGCCGATCTCGCCGATCGACGGGCACAAGAATCCGTATCACATCGCGGGCTCCGACGCGTCGGGCATCGTGTGGGCCGTTGGCTCAAAGGTGAAGCGGTGGAAGGTCGGCGATGAAGTCGTCATCCACTGCAATCAAGACGACGGCGACGACGAAGAGTGCAACGGCGGCGATCCGATGTTCTCCCCGTCGCAGCGTATCTGGGGCTACGAGACGCCGGACGGTTCGTTCGCGCAGTTCTGCCGCGTGCAGGACCGCCAGCTGATGGAGCGGCCGAAGCATCTGACGTGGGAAGAATCGGCTTGTTACACGCTGACGCTGGCCACGACGTACCGCATGTTCTTCGGGCATCGCCCGCACATCTTGCGCCCCGGGCACAATGTGCTCGTGTGGGGCGCGTCGGGCGGGTTGGGTTCGTTCGCGGTGCAGCTTTGCGCGGTGTCGGGTGCGAATGCAATCGGCATTATCTCGGACGACACGAAGCGCGACTTCGTGATGAGCTTGGGCGCGAAGGGCGTCATCAACCGCAAGAATTTCAAGTGCTGGGGGGCGATGCCGCAAGTGGGCACGCCTGCTTATGACGAGTGGACCAAGGAAGCGCGCAAGTTCGGCAAGGCGATTTGGGACATCACCGGCAAGGGTAACGACGTCGACTTCGTGTTCGAGCATCCGGGCGAGGCGACGTTCCCGGTCTCGTGTCTGGTCGTGAAGCGCGGCGGCATGGTCGTGTTCTGCGCGGGAACCAGCGGCTACAACATCACGTTCGACGCGCGCTATGTGTGGATGCGCCAGAAGCGCATTCAGGGGTCGCATTTCGCGAATTTGCAGCAGGCGTCTCAGGCGAACCGCCTTGTCGTCGAGCGGCGCATCGATCCGTGCATGTCGGAGGTGTTCGCCTGGAACGACATTCCGAAGGCGCACACGAAGATGTGGAAGAACGAGCATTTGCCCGGCAACATGGCCGTGCTGGTGAACGCGGTGAAAACGGGCATGCGGACGTTCGAGGATGCGGTCGAGGCTGGTAAGCGCTAAACATGCGGGGCGATGAGCCCTACCCTCGGTGTCACAATCAAACGGCTTTCCCGCGATACGGAAAGCGAGTTCGTGCGCATTCATTGCGATGCGACCGGCAATGGCTGGTGTCAGTGCGTCGCTTGGTGGGTGCCCACTTGGGACTGCTGGGGCGATCGGACAGCCGCACAAAATATCGAACTACGGCAGAAGCTCTTTCGTGACGGGGTTCATGACGGCTATTTCGTTCATGCGGACGGTGCGCTCGCCGGGTGGGTACAGGCATGGAAGCGCGATGCGTTCGCGAAGCTTTCGGCGCAGTTTGGCGTGACATCCGACGATGACGCCTGGATGATCGGGTGCGTGCTGATCCTGCCAGCGCTTCGCGGACGCGGCGTGGCGGGCCAAGCGCTCGCGCTTGTCGTCGACGATCTGAGGTTGCGCGGTGCGCGCTCGATCGACGCGTTTCCGAAGCGCGGCGCCGGCGATGCGAGCGAGTTGTGGAACGGGCCGGAATCGACATACGCTCAACTCGGCTTTGCGATTGTACGCGACGATGCGAAGCGCCCGTTGTTGCGTCTGACACTCTAGGCCCCCATGGTTTCGCCCAATCATCGTTCGACATCGGAAGCCTTAATCGAGATCGTGGAGGCATTTCCAGCTGAGGAGATGACGCTGCAGGATCTGATGGAGGGCTTAGGCGAGCGCAGCTTCGGCTTCGTGTTGCTGCTCTTCGGTGTGTTGAGTGCGATTGCCATCGTGCCGGGGTTGGCGACGGTCACCGCTATACCGTTATTGTTCTTCGGACTGCAGATGTTCGCGGGCTATCGCACACCGTGGCTGCCGAAATTCATCTCGGAGCGCAGCTTCGCGAAAGCCGATCTCTTGGCCACGGTCAAGCGTGCCGTACCGGCGATGCGCTGGGTTGAAAAGATATGCAAGCCGCGCTTGTTGTTTTTGACTGGGCGGTTCGCCGAGCGGCTGCTTGGGATTCTGGTGTTCGTTCTTGCGGCGGTGATCGCGTTGCCGGGACCCGGCACCAATTTCATGCCGGGCGTTGCGATTGCGTTCATGGCGATTGCGATCATCGAGCGCGACGGGTTGATGGTGCTTATCGGGATGCTCGTCTCCGCGTTTGCGCTCTATCTCGGTTACTTGGGCTTGCATCTTGTGATCACGGAAGTGCTGCCGTGGGTCTGGGAACCCACGCAGGAGCTTTGGAAATCCGTCGCAGGATGAACGCGCGATAGGCGTTGCAGAGCCCCGGTGTTTGCGCTCTTGTTGCGGCGCACAACATTGCCAAGGACGCCATGCAGACCTCAGACTTGCTCGCCGCCGTTCGCAGCGCTGTTGCCGCCGCCGATACGCTGTATCTGAAAGCCAAGATCGGCGTGCGGTCGGTCGTGAAGGATGCCGGCGGCGTCGATAGCGCGCAGCACGAGGCGCACGGCCTGGCGTGGCTTTGGACCTATGTCGAAGCGCAACGCCAGATGCTTGGCTGGGCGGAACGGCTTCAGGCTGAGAGTAAGTTCGGCGAGCTTGAGCAGCTTCTCTTGCGCGCGGGTGTGAGCGAATACGCTAACCAGATCGTGTTCGGCATTCCAATGAGCCAAAGCGAGATCGTTCGGCCCGTAGACTTCGGCGTCTCCGGCGAAGGTGTCGTCGAATACATCAGATCGGTTGGACCGTTGATGGGCGGGCTTGATGCGCGGGTGAAGGCGCGGATCGCGGCGCTGATCGGCGAGAATGCTAACGCGGTGACGTTCGGCGAGATCGGACTCGACGGCGAGATGACGCTCGTGCGCGATCAGTTCCGGAAGTTCGTCGTTGATCGCGTGGCACCGAATGCGCACGCGTGGCACTTAGAGGATCAACTTATCCCACTGCCGGTCGTCGAGGAGATGAGCGCGCTTGGCGTGTTCGGCCTTACTATACCGGAGGCGTTCGGCGGTGCGGGCTTGGGGAAAACCGCAATGTGCGTCGTCTCGGAAGAGCTTTCGCGCGGGTATATCGGCGTGGGCTCGCTTGGCACACGGTCGGAGATTGCGGCGGAGCTAATCCTGGGCGGCGGTACAGACGCGCAAAAGAAGTACTGGCTGCCGAAGATTGCGTCGGGTGAGATATTGCCGACGGCGGTATTCACGGAGCCGAATACGGGCTCCGACCTCGGGTCGCTGCGGACGCGAGCGGTGCGCGAGGGTGATGTCTGGAAGGTCACCGGCAACAAAACGTGGATCACGCACGCGGCCCGCGCGGATTTGATGACTTTGCTCGTTCGCACGAATCCGAGTGCGCCGGGGTACAAGGGGCTCTCCATGCTGCTTGCACCGAAGCCGCGCGGGACCGACGGCAATCCCTTCCCCGCGAAGGGCATGACCGGCGGCGAGATCGAGGTGCTCGGCTACCGCGGCATGAAAGAGTACGAGATCGGCTTCGACGGCTTCGAGGTTCCGCACGCGAACCTGCTGGGCGGCGAAGAGGGGCAAGGCTTCAAGCAGCTGATGGTCACGTTCGAGTCCGCGCGCATACAGACCGCGGCGCGCGCGATCGGCGTCGCGCAGTCCGCGATGGATTTGGGGTTACGCTATGCGCTTGACCGGCAGCAATTCGGGAAGGCGATCTACGGCTTCCCCCGGGTCGCCAACAAGATCGCGATGATGGCGGTCGAGATCATGATCGCGCGCCAGCTCACCTATTTTGCCGCGCGCGAAAAGGATGCGGGGCGGCGCTGCGATCTCGAAGCCGGGATGGCGAAGCTGCTTGCCGCACGCGTCGCTTGGTCTGCTGCCGACAACGCCGTGCAGATCCACGGCGGCAACGGCTTTGCGCTTGAGTACCCGATCAGCCGCGTGCTCTGCGACGCCCGTATCCTCAATATCTTCGAAGGCGCTGCGGAGATTCAGGCGCAGGTGATCGCGCGGCGGCTGTTAGAAGACGCGAACTAACCGGTTGCGCGAAACTCTGTGACGGCTGACGCTTGAGCTTGGCGTGCGGCCCAGCAACGCTCTCGGCCATGTTCTATTTCATCTCGAAGATTGTTTGGTTCTTCGTCACGCCGTCGAATGCGCTTGTGACGGTAACGCTGCTCGGGCTTTTGCTCATGCGAACCAAGCGCGATGTGTTGGGCGGACGGCTTGCCGCGGTCGGTGCGGTCGGGCTGCTAGTTGCGGGGATTTCGCCGCTTGGCAATGCTTTGGTCCTGCCGCTGGAGGAGCGGTTTGCGGCGCACCACGACGAAGGGGTACCGGTGGCGGGCTTCATCGTACTTGGCGGAACGTATGACACCGAAGTCACTAACGAGCGCGGGCAGATGGCGCTGAACGAAACGGGCGAGCGGATCGTGGCGCTCGGCGATCTGGCGCGGCGCTATCCGGCGGCGCGGATCATCTACGCCGGTGGCGGTAGCGAGTTCACACCGGATACGACCCCGGAGGCGACGCTGGTGCAGAACACGATTGCGGCGGCGGGCGTCGATCCTTCGCGCATCGCCTATGACCGGCAATCTCTGAACACGTATCAGAACGCGGTCTATGCGAAGAAGATCGCGCGGCCGCAGGCGGGCGAGCGCTGGCTCGTCGTGACATCGGCGTTTCACATGCCGCGCACGATGGGCGTGTTTCGCAAGGCGGGATTTGCCGTCGTGCCCTACCCCGTCGACTATCGCACCGCGGGTGACGTGGCGCTGATGCGACCGTTCGGATTTGTGGGCGAAGGACTCCGGCGCACCGACATCGCGGCGAAGGAGTGGGCCGGCTTGCTCTCGTATTATCTCTCCGGCAAAAGCGATGACGTGTTTCCAGCACCTTGATTCGCGGAGGGTTCCATGGCCGACGGCGGCTTCTGGCAGTTGTTCCGGGTGCGTGAAAGGGACAATCTGGAATTCTGGGTTTCGCACTTCATCGTGCTCGCGTCGACCGTGGTCGGCGTCTATCTGGCGGCAAGTGCGGGCTTCGATACTGCGGTCGCATTCGAAAAGCTTCAAAGCGACAAGCAAGGCTTCTACATGCGCCGCGCGCTCGCCGACGAACTCGCCGACAACCTGAAAGAAGCGGAGAAGTGGACGGGCTATTTCATCGAAGGCGACGCCTGGCGGTTCGAGGGCCGGGTCGAAGATTACCCACTGCAAACCTATGTCTGGGATGCGATGAAGGTAAACGACGCGACGCTGCAGCTGCCGCCAAAGGTGCTGACGGGGATCAGGCGCTTCTATCGCATGACGAACCTACGTGTGCGCGACATGGTGAGCCGGACGGGCGCCTCCCGCTCTGCGGCGGAGGAACTGCGCAAAGACGTGAAGCGCATGCGGGCCGATGTGGTGCCGTTGCTGGCGAAAGATACGAAGGACTTTGCGTCGCGGTTGACCACGCGTGGCATTAACGTCGATTGATGCGGGCGCCAGGGCGGGCTAAAGTCCGCCCATGCTCACTGGGAAAATCTTAGTCCTTGTTGCGACCGGCGCCGTCGCACTGGTGCTTGCCGTCGGACTCTACAGCCTCTATCGCGGCGGCGACTTCGCGCGCAGTTATTCGAACAAACTGATGCGTCTTCGTATCGCCGCGCAGTTCGTCGCGATCGTCGTAATCATGGGCGTGCTTTATTTCTGGGGCCGCAGCCCAGGCGGGCCTTGAGACCATGGTCGTTTTGAACCGTATCTATACGCGCACGGGCGACAAGGGCGACACGGCGCTGGGTTCCGGCAAACGCCTGCCGAAATACGATCTTCGGATCGAGGCTTACGGCACTGTCGATGAGACGAACGCGTGCGTGGGCGTTGCGCGGTTAGCCACGACCGGCGACCTCGATGAGATGCTCGCGCGCGTGCAAAATGATCTCTTCGATCTCGGCGCCGATCTTTGTGTGCCGGAAGACGGCAGCGAGATCGCGAAGAAGGCGCTGCGCATTGCCGAGGCCCAAGTCGAGCGGCTGGAACGCGAAATCGATGCGATGAACGAGAAGTTGCAGCCGTTGCGTTCGTTTGTGCTGCCGGGCGGCACGCCGGCTGCGGCAAATCTTCACGTCGCGCGCACGGTTTGCCGCCGCGCGGAGCGATTGATCGTGAAGCTCGGCGAGAGCGAAACGATCAGTGCTTCGGCGATCAAGTACACGAATAGGCTATCGGATTTCCTGTTTGTCGCAGCGCGGTTTGCGAATTCGAGCACGGGCGACGTTTTGTGGGTCCCCGGCGCAAACCGGGGCTAAACTTTCCGTCAGTTGTGTTCGCGCTTCGGGTGGATACAGTCCGCCAACTTTTCATTTCAAGGAGACGAACGATGCGCAGCCTTTTTGGCGCCGCTCTTCTTTCGATCGCAGCGACGGCGGCCGTTGCAGCACCCGCTGCACCGGTTGCCGTCTTTCAGACGGGGATTTCGCGCGTCGAACTTGCAGCCGTTTTGTCGTCGCATGGGCTAACCGTTAGCGATTCGACGACGAAGGATTCCGACCCTTGGCTGCTCGCCAAGACGCCGAAGGGAACCGAGTTCTACATCAACATGTATGACTGCGCGGGTGACGGCGCGGACGGGAGGCGCTGCAACAATCTGCAGTTCCTGGCGCAGTGGGAGCTCACGAAGAACGCGAACGTCGACTCCGCGAACATTTATAACCAAAAGTTCGTTTTCGGCCGCGCCTACCTGAACAAGGACGGCTCGCGGTTCATGTTCGACTACTCGATCAGCATCAAGGACGGGGTCACAGCCGGCAACCTGAAGCGGCACGTGGACAATTGGCTTCGCGTGCTGGACGACGTTCGGGCGCAGCTCAAAGTCTAGGGGTTCCTCAAAGTCCATCGCGTGTTGCGGCCGGGTCGGCTAGAGTCGCCCGGTCACAACACTTTGGGATCTGCACTCCATGGTCTTCCTGCCGCTCAAGGACGACAATCCGCTTCGCATCATTCCGTTTCAGTACATGACCGTCACGCTGATCGTGATCAATGTGATCGTGTTTATGTGGCAGGACTCCGTCGGACAGAAGGGGCTTGTCGATGTTGCGATGAGTGCGGGCGTGATCCCGACGTCTCTGTTTGGCGTTTCGAAGATTCCTCCCGGCTTTGGCTTTCTGCCGCCGGAAGCGACGCTCGTCACCTACATGTTTTTGCACGGCGACTGGTGGCACCTGATCGGGAATATGCTGTTTCTTTGGGTTTTCGGCGACAACATCGAAGACGCGATGGGGTCGCTGCGCTTCCTGTTCTTCTATCTGTTTTGCGGGATCGCGGCGGGTCTCGCCCACGCCTATGCCAACATCGGATCGGACGCGCCGCTGATCGGGGCTTCAGGCGCGACGTCGGGGATTGTGGGCGCCTACCTGATGCTCTATCCGCGGGTGCGGATGTGGGCGTTGGCTTTCATGCGCATCCCGCTGAAGGTTCCCGCCTACTTGGTGATCGGTGCGTTCATCGCCACGCAGGTGTTCTTCATTTTCTCAGGCATCGAAGACAACACCGCCTGGTGGGCGCATCTGGGCGGGCTTGCCGCCGGTGTTGTCTTCATCATTGGGTTCAGGCGGCCCGGCACGCCGCTCTTTGCCGGGGCGCCGGACCGCTAGGTCCAAGGCCCTGGCTCGCCCGGCAGGGTTTCCAGGGCTAAAACCCTAACAAGCTAGGTTTCGTTGACACGTTTGGCGGTTGCACGTAATTTGTGCACCGCACAATTACGAGAATTCCATGTAGGCCGCCGGGCGCGCTCCTAAGCCGCCCCACTGGCCCGATCCAGCGGAGAGATAAAGCCTGATGAAGGTGCTTGTGCCCATCAAGCGCGTGGTCGACTACAACGTGAAAATCCGCGTGAAAGCGGACCAAACGGGCGTCGACCTCGCCAACGTCAAAATGTCGATGAACCCGTTCGACGAGATTGGGGTCGAAGAGGCGATCCGGCTCAAAGAAAAGGGCATCGCGACCGAAATCATTGCGGTGTCCGTGGGTCCGCAGGAATGCCAAGAGACCATCCGCACGGCGCTCGCCATGGGTGCCGACCGCGGTATCCTGGTGAAGGTGCCGCATGAGGTGGAACCGATTGCTGTTGCGAAAATCATCGCGGCTATCGCGAAGGCTGAAGCGCCGCAACTGATCATCCTGGGCAAGCAGGCGATCGACGACGACTGCAATCAGACGGGCCAGATGCTGGCGCAGCTGCTCGGCTGGCCGCAGGGTACGTTTGCTTCGAAGGTCGCGATTGAAGGCGGCAAGGCAGAAGTGACGCGCGAAGTCGACGGCGGTTTGCAGACAGTGAAACTGAACCTGCCCGCGATCGTGACGACGGATTTGCGTTTAAACGAGCCGCGTTATGCGTCGCTGCCGAACATCATGAAGGCGAAGAAGAAGCCGATCGAAGACAAGCAGGCTTCCGATTATGGCGTCGACGTCACGCCGCGCTTGAAAGTTCTCAAAGTCAGCGAGCCGCCGAAGCGCAAAGGCGGCGTGAAGGTAAAGACCGTGCAGGAACTCGTCGACAAGCTGAAGAACGAAGCGGGGGTCATCTGATATGGCCGTTCTTCTCGTAGCCGAACACGACAACAAGTCGCTGAAAGACGCGACAGGAAAGGCGCTGAGCGCCGCCGTGGCATTGGGCGGACCGGTGGACATTTTGGTAGCCGGTCAGGGTGCGAAGGGCGTTGCGGACGCCGCCGCCAAGCTCAACGGCGTGTCGAAGGTGATCCTGGCCGACGATGCGCAATATGCGAACCAGCTGGCCGAGAACATGGCTTCGTTGATCGTCGAACTCGCGGGCAAGTATGACGCCGTGCTGTCGCCGGCATCGACCAGCGGCAAGAACTTCATGCCGCGTGTCGCGGCGGCGCTCGATGTTGCGCAGATTTCGGAGATCGTTTCGGTCGATGGACCGGACACATTCACGCGGCCGATCGATGCCGGCAACGCGATGCAGCAAGTGCAAGCGCCTGCCGGTGCGAAGAAGGTGATCACCGTTCGCTCCACCACTTTCAAAGCAGCGGAAGCGACAGGGTCGGCGCCGGTCGAGACGATCGGTGCTGGACAAAACCCTGGCATTTCCGAATTCGTGAAGGACGAGCTGTCGAAATCAGAGAGGCCGGAGCTGGCGGCTGCGCGCGTTGTCGTGTCGGGCGGGCGTGGTATGCAGTCGGGCGATAACTTCCATTTGCTGGAAAAGGTCGCCGACAGGCTGAAGGCTGCTGTCGGCGCGAGCCGCGCGGCGGTCGATGCCGGCTTCGTGCCGAACGACTACCAGGTCGGGCAGACCGGAAAAGTCGTGGCGCCGGAGCTCTATATCGCCGTCGGCATTTCGGGTGCGATCCAGCATTTGGCGGGCATGAAAGATTCCAAGGTCATCGTCGCGATCAACAAAGACGAAGAGGCTCCGATCTTCCAAGTGGCCGACTACGGCCTCGTCGCCGACTTGTTCAAGGCGGTGCCGGAGTTGGACGAAGAGCTGAAGAAACAGGGCTACTAGGGCCAAAGGGCCTATGGCCACCCAAGCAACTTTTTGAGCAGGTGTCATGAATATTGAACGTATCGGCATCATCGGTGCGGGCCAAATGGGCAACGGCATTGCCCATGTGTGCGCGCTTGCGGGCTACGACGTCCTGATCAACGACGTCAAGCGCGAGCGCATCGACGCCGCGTTCGAGATCATCTCCGGAAATCTGTCGCGGCAAGTCGCGCGCGGCAAGATTTCGGATGCCGAGAAAGACAAGGCGCTGAAGAAAATTCACGCTGCACCCTCGCTGGACGATTTCGAGCGGGTGGACCTGGCCATCGAAGCCGCGACGGAAGACGAGAAGCTCAAGAAGCAAATCTTTCGCGACCTTTGTCCGAAGCTTTCGAAGAACGCGATGATTGCGACGAATACGTCTTCGATTTCGATTACGCGGCTCGCCGCCGTCACGGACCGGCCGGAGCGCTTTATCGGCCTCCACTTCATGAACCCCGTGCCGTTGATGCAACTGGTCGAGCTGATCCGCGGGATCGCAACCGAGGAAGAGACGTTCACCACGGTGCACGGGCTCGTGAAACGGCTGGGCAAAACGTCTGCGAACTCGGAAGACTTTCCGGCCTTTATCGTGAACCGCATCCTGCTGCCGATGATCAACGAGGCGGTCTATACGCTCTATGAGGGCGTCGGCACCGTCGAGGCGATCGACACCGCCATGCGGCTCGGCGCGAACCACCCAATGGGGCCGTTGCAGCTTGCCGACTTCATCGGGCTCGACACGTGCTTGTCGGTGATGCAGGTGCTGTACGAGGGTCTTGCCGACTCGAAGTACCGCCCCTGCCCGCTTCTTGTGAAGTACGTGGAAGCCGGTTGGCTGGGGCAGAAGACGAAGCGCGGCTTCTACGACTATCGCGGCGAGAAGCCGGTTCCGACGCGGTAGCCGTTAGCGCAGAAAATTCAAGCCGTTTTTGCCCTTCCCTCGGACCCGCGGGAGGGGCAAATTCTTTTCCCAAGCGACTCCTCGAGGGCTTTCATGGGCGACTTCGCCGTTCCCACTTTACCGATGCACGACGCCGCCGAGACGCGTGTGTTTTACGAGAAGCTCGGCTTCATTTGCGCGCATCAGCAGGAACCGCCGGATTCGTTTTTGTTCATGATCCGCAACGGCGTGCAGATTCAGTTTTTCGAGGCACCGGGGATTGATGGGTCGATCCGCGACCACACCTGCTACGTCTATGTCGATGATCTCGACGCGACCTACAAGGCGTTCGCCGCGGCAAAGGTCGGCAAGTTGATGCCGATCGAAATGAAGCCGTGGGGCGTGCCTGAGTTCGTGCTCGTCGATATCAACGGCAACATGCTGCGCGTGGGATGCCCGCGCCTTGAAATGTAACCCGTACTCATGAAGGTCGGCGTCATCGGTTTGGGCCAGCGTATCGCCGCCGTGGTTTCGGCGTTGAAAGCGGCCGGCGCGGATGTCGAGGTCAGCGGCTATGCCGATCCGGCACCCGTCGGGCTCGACCGGTTGAAAGAGGAAGGCATTCCGGTCGGGGAGGCCTACAAGAGCGCTGAAGAGTTGCTCACCGCGGGCGAGCACGACCTCGTCATGATCGGGTCACCGAACCATCTGCACGCCGAGCATCTGATGCTCGCGCTCTATGGCGCCAAGCCCGTGTTTGCCGAGAAGCCGGTCGTGCGTACGGAGAACGAGTCCTACGCGCTGGCGCAGCGGCTTTCGAGCGAGGAGACGCCGCCGTTGTTTGTGGGCCTGGTGCTCAGGTCGGCGCCGATCGCGCGCGAGATTCTGTCGATCGTACGCGAAGGGCATTTGGGGCAGATCGTGTCGATCGACGCGACGGAGCATCTGCCACCGGAACACGGCGCCTATCTTGCGCGCAATTGGCGGCGCAAGCGCGAGTGGGGCGGTTCGTTCTTGCTCGACAAGGTGTGCCACGACTTTGACATCTTAAGCGAAATCGCGGGCGGGCGGCCGCAGCGGATCGTGAGTTTCGGCGGACGCGGAATTTTCCGGCCGGATCGCGAGCCTGCGGCGCGCGCCTATTCCGACGGATCGACGGCGTTCGAGACGTGGCCCGGCGGCTGGGAGGCCGCGGCCGACGCGTTCGCCAGTGACATGGACGTGACCGATCACCAAACGGCGCTTATCGAATACGTGAACGGCGTGCAGCTCGCTTTTCACGCGAATACATGCAGCGCGTTGCGCGAACGGCGCTGGTATGTGGCCGGGACGGAGGGCACGCTGATCGCCGACATCGACCGCAATACGCTGATGTGGCGGCGGCACCTTGAACGTACGGCGCCCTACCGGCGGCAGTTTCCGATCTCCGATCACGATCACAACGGCGGGGACGTCGCGATGGCGCGCGACCTCGTTGCCGCGTTGAAGGACGAGAGTGCGTTTCCCGTAACGCCGTTTCAGGCGATCGAAGCGGGGCTGACCGTCATGGCCATCGACAAGGCGCAAGCGATGGGCCAGGTGGTCGATTGTACAGCGATTTGGGACACGCTCGACACCGCGATGAAGGTGGCCTGAGGTCTCAGAAATAGCGAAGCACGCGGATTTCCAGCGCGTGATCGCGCTCCAAGTTCGACTCGGTCGTTCCGTTCGCGACGTAGGGCAGGAAACGGCCTTCGATTTCGAGCTTCCATCCGTCCGCAATGCGGGTCGCGAATTCGACGGTTGTAAACGTCGTTTGCGTTTCGACGTCGATGATCGCGCCGCCCAGGAAGCTGGTATCGTCTTGGTCGTTGAGGGCGAGCCTGGCCCCCACCATCACGTCGTTGTTGTAGATCGTGAACGGTGCGATGCCGTCACGACCGTCGTGGTGGTACTCGGCGATCAGGCCCAGATCGGCGCTGCTCTCGAAGAGTTGGTAGAGCGTGTACTCGAAGCCCGCGGTTGCGGCGAAGAACGTGTCGCCTTGGCCGGAGCGCGCGATCGCCTCCAGCTTCAAGAGCCACGCGTCGAACGTCGCCTGCACGTCGAGACCAGTTTGGTCGATCTGGTCGTAGTGCGGCACGAAGACTGGACCGCCGGGGACGAGAGTCGCCACGAGACGCGGCTCGCGGCCCGTGCCGTGGAAGTGCGACAGACCGATGTCGAAGTTGCCCACTCGCTCCTGCCAGCGCAGCGCGAAATCGACGTGGCGCTCTTCGTCGCCCGATTCGAACACGGCGAGGTCTTCGGCGACGCGCAGCGGCAGGCCGGGTCGGCCCTTCGGGCCTGCAAACGTGCGCTCACGGAAATTGGGGAGCACGAATGCGCTCCAGGTGCCGAAGCCGGTGATGACGTTTAGGTTCACCATAGGCTGGCCGAGCTTATCCTCCTCGTCCAACGACTCGACGAGGTCGGTCTGGTTGATGATATCCACCAGGTGGCGGGATTCGGCGACGCCCCAGAAGACCTTGCCTAAGCCCACACGCAAATCCCAATCGCCGGCGTTGTAGAGCCAGTTCGCTTCGCGGACGTCCCAGTGCGTGCGCTCGTCGTCGTCCGCATCGATACGGCCGAACGGGATCAGCGTCAGCGTGTTGTCTTCGTCGAGCTTCCAGCGGAGTTCCGGCTGCAGCGCGAGCGAGGGGCTAAACGTGTTGTCGTGTTGGGCGGGGAATTTGGGCTCGGCAGGGAAGATGCGAACCTCGCCCGCGACGAAGCCGGAGAATTCGATCGGCTCTGCGCGCGCGACGACCGCGCACGCCAAGAAAATGCCGATGATCGCCGAACGCCGCATACCGCCCTACCCCGTCACCAGTTTAGCGCAGGCGGCCGAGCGCGTCAGGGTCGAACTCGGTTTGGTCGACTTTGGCGTTAAGCTCGAACGCGCCGAGGGAAAGCGTTGTTTTCTTGCCAGTCTGATGGTTCTGCATCGCCAGCACGTGCGACCGCCAGTACTTGCCCAGGTATTGCTTGTAACCCGTAAACATCAGCGTCTTCGAATGCTCCGCCTTGCGATCGTAGAATTCGAGCTTGCGGACTTGGTAGTCCTTCTTGTCCACCCAGCTAACTTGGCGTGTGTAGCCTGAGTTTTCGTAGGCCGGGAAACGTTCGCTTACGAAACAGACGAGGCCCTTGGCCTCAGTGGTGGGGCACGGCTCTTCGCGGAGGTACTTGTAGGTGAAGCGCGGCACTTCTTGGGCGAGCAGGTCTTCGAACGCGAATTCGCTGCCGACGAAGGAGCCGGACTTGTTCGCTGAGGCGATACGCTTCACGCGCTTTAATGCGGGCAGATAGAGCCACTGGTCGTCCGGCGTCTTGAAGTGCGTGAACGAGAGCAGCGCCGTTCCTTGAACGTCGGCAGGCGATTGGAAGTAGGTCAGCGACTTGTCGCCATCGACGTCGGAGAGGACCTCGAGCGAGCGCAGGCGCATATTGCGTTCGCTTTTCTCGCCTTGTTTGTTTTCAAGGATCATTTTCGCGTCGACCTTGGAGTCGACCCAGCCCTCGTTGCGCTTTTGCGACTCGACGGCGATGCCCAAGCCTTTTTGTTCCGGCGTTTCGGCGTGTGCAAGCACGGGTAAGGCGAACGCTAAGAGAGCGGCGGCGAATGTCTTTTTCATGGGGTTTGTCCTCATTCGGCTGGAGCGGCGGCCGCGGCGGCGGCACGGTCTTTGCGGCGGCGGTCGACAAGCATCAACAGCGGCGGCAACAGGAAGAAGTCGGCGACGATCGCGAAGGCAATGCAGATCGCGGTCAATAGGCCCATCGCGCGGTTCACCTCGAACGGCGAGAGCGATAGTACGAGGAAGCCTAGTATCAATGCGGCGGTCAGGATCCAAAGTGCGGGGCCGACCGTCGAAAACGAGTAGCGCACAGAGTCCTCGGGACTCAAGTTTAGCTCGCGCCGGCCACGGATGTATTTCGACAGCAGATGTATCGTCGAATCTACGACGATGCCGAGGCTGGTCGCGGTCACCACCGAGGAGGCCATGCCCAAGCGGCCGACGAGAAAGTACCAGACGCCGAACGTCATGACGATTGGCACGATGTTCGGGATCAGGCTGATCAAGCCCAAACGGATCGAGCGGAACGGCACGATCAGCAGGAATGAGATCGCGACCATGGCCCATCCGGTGCCGAAGAGGTTGGCGTCGATGTTGCGCTGAGCGATGAAGGAGAACATGACCGCAGGGCTGGCGCCTTCGGAGCCTTTGCTGGTTGGAACATTCGCCGCAATCCAGGCGTCGGCTTTTGCCTTGAAGGCGCGGGTGTCCACGGCTGAGACCACACCTTTCAGCGTGACGATGACGCGCGTCGCCGACTTGTCGACGTTGATCGTGTCGTTGAGGTCAAGGCCCAACGGCAGCGATAGTTCGTAAAGCAGCAGGTATTGCGCGGCGAGTTGGCGGTCGTCCGGCACTTTGTAGAATGCCGGATTGTCGGCGTTCAGGTTCTTGTTTAGGCGCTTCATGATGTCGGTGATCGTGAAGACGTGTAGCACGTGCTCTTGCGCGCGTGCCCAGTTCGCGAAATCTTCGACCTTGTTCAGGAACTGCGGGTTTGTGATGCCGTTCGATTCGCCCGATTTGATCGAATAGTCGACCGTGTAGATGCCGGTCAGGTGCTCGATCATGAAGTCGGTGTTGCGGCGGAACTCTATTGAGCGGTCGAACCAATTCACGAACTGGTCGTTCAGTTCGATCTTCGGGACCTGCATGCCGAGCCAGATCGTAACCGCCGTCAGCGACACGGCAAGCGGGATGCGCAACTTGATCACGAAGTTCGCGAGAAAGCGCATGAAGCCGCCACCTTCGTCGCCGATCAACTTGCCCTGTTTGCCGATCGGCAAAATCGCGAGCAAGGCCGGCAGGAAGAGCAGCGCGTAGACCCAGGTCGTTAACACGCCCAGCGAAACGATGTTGCCGAGGTCGCGGAACGGCGGCGCGTCGGCGGCGTTCAGCGACAGGAAGCCGACGGCGTTCGTCACACTGGTCAAGGTGATCGCGCCGAAGTTGACGCGGGTCGATTCGATCACAGCTTCGAAACGGGTGCGGCCGTGGCCCAGTTCGTGGAGAAAGTTATGGATGACGTGGACGCTTTCAGCGATCGCGAGCGTCAAGATGATGACGGGCGCGAGCGCGGACGGCGGCGTCAGCGTCATGTGCAGCCAACCGGCCAGGCCCATCGCCGCAACCGTCGCCATCGAGAGCACGATCATCACGCAGAACATCGCGCCGAACGATCGCAGCAGAACCAGAGAGGTCAACGCTACGACCAGGTACATCAACGGCACGAGCGTCGTGATGTCGGCCTGTGTCGCCTCGCTGAATGCGTTCGACAGTGCGACGGTGCCCGACAACCTTATCTGAACGTCAGGGTATCGTGTGCGGAACTCGCTCACCAGCTTGCGAGCGGCAGCCATCGCCGTCGTCGCCTCGGTCGGACTCTTGTCTGGCATCACCATCGTCAGCACGACCCCCGTCGCGAGGCCGTTAGGGGCGATGATGCGGTCCTTCAGCAGCGGTTCGTTCGTCGCGATCTGCTTGACGCGGTCGAGGCCCGTTTGGTCAAGGCTAGCCGGGTCCTTGACCAGGTCGGCGACGATCAGGTCGTCGCCCTGCGCCTCGGTGTGCTGGTAGTTTGCGATCGAGTCCGCGCGCAGTACGAACGGCAGTTTCCACCCTTCGTCCGTCAGCCAGCGGACCGCCGTTAACGTCTCCCGCGTGAAGACCGTGCCGTTCTTCGGCTTCAACACGAAGGCGAGGTTGTCGCGTTTCGAGTAGACGTTTTGGAGTTCGGTGAACGCCTGGAACTGCGGATTCTCGGGCGCGAAGAAATATCGGTAGTTGTTCGAGAACCCGAGGTTTTGGGCGCCATAGCCTGCGGCGGCGACGGAGGCGAGCCCTAAGATGACGACCGGCCAGCGAAAGAAGACGAGAATTTTGGCGATCACGACGGCGATGCGGTCGGTCGCGCTCATCGCGACTGGCTGGTCCATGAGATGCCCCTTACCGCTTTACAAAGCGGCACTTTCCCAGGTAAACTACACAGTGTAGTGTAAAGGGACAGGGTGGCGAGTCAAGCCAAACAAAGCTCGCATTCGCGGAACGACCTTTTCGCCGAGCCGTTGGACAGCGAAAATCCAAAGCGCAACGCTGTTCTGATGGCGGCGGCGGAGCTTTTCCTCGATCAGGGCTATGAGCCCGTCAGCATGGATGCCATCGCATTGAAGGCCGACGTTTCTAAGCGGACGGTCTATTCCTACTTCGAAAGTAAGACCGAGCTTTTCGTCGCGATTCTGAACGCGCATTGCGACAGTATGGGCGGCATCGCCCTGCCGGAACACGTTGCGGGTCATGATCCGAAAAAAGTGCTGACCGAGTTCGGGCGCGTGTTTGTGCGCATGATCACCTCGCCGCGCGCGGTCGCGATGCAGCGCGTAATCTTTCGCGAAGTGGACCGGTTACCCGAGGTCGGCCGCATCTTCTTTCAGAACGGCCCGCAGCGGCATATCACGAAGCTTGCCGATTACCTTCGCCGAGCAACGGTCGAGCGAAAGCTGAAGGTCGACGACCCGGTAGGAGCTGCATTCCTGTTCATGTCGATCGTGAAGGCGCCGTTTCACCTGCATCAATTGTGTGGCCTGATCGACACGCCCCCTGCGGCTGCGCTCGACCGCGCAGTGAAAGAGGCGGTCGATGTGTTTCTTCGCGCGTACGGCAGCCCGGCCAGCCGCGCTCGCGCTTGATGTCCAGTCAATCGTCGAGTTTTGGCGGGACCACCGAGGCGCCGGTGTTGGCGGCGACGATAGCCGCAAGGTTTTGCGGGTCAGACTTGGCGATCGCGCGCAATTTTGCCGAGAGCGGCGCGCAGAATTCCTGTGTCGTGTCCACCATGAAGTCGAAGGAAGTGTCGCGGCGGCCTTCGCGCTCGCGGCGGTCTTTTGCCAACACTTCCACTTTCGCCGTATCGCCATTGATACGCGCGGCTTCGATCTCGCCGTCGGTTTGCGCCAGGATGCCGGTTTCGCCCAGAACGCCGTCGACGGCGAGCGTCATGCGGGCCATGCACTGGTAGATCTCGGCGCGCACGTTCGGATCACCGATGTCGGCGATACGTTCGCGGTTCCGCTCGTAGACGTCGAGATCGCGCATGCAACTGCGCACAAGTCTTATCGTGTAGGGGCCGTAGGGCGTTCCGCGGGCGCGGGCGTCTTTGGCGAGGTTCGTGAGAACGCTAAGGGAGGTCAGCAAGTCGAGGCAAACGAGCGCGATCGATCGCTCCTGACGCTTGCGTTCCATGCGGTCCAAGAGCCAGGCCACCAGAAAGCCGCCGGTGCTGGCCAAGAACGCGCCGATGATCATGGCTAGGAACTGCGTACCGGCGGCGCTGGTCACGTCGAAGATGGATTGGGTGACGTCTGTTGCCATCGATCAGCGCGGGCCGCTTGCGCTTAGTACGAGATCGGCCGCCTTCGCGTCGTCCCATTCGGCGGGGCCGACGATGCGGCCGCGGTCGCGGCCTTCACGGTCGATCAATATCGTCGTCGGCAGGCCTATGACCTTGAAGTCGTTTTGCGCGCGCATTGTCGGATCGACGTAGACGCCGAGATGCTTGATGTCATGCTCCTTGTAGAACGCGCGCACAGCGTTCGGGCCGCCGCCGTCGAGCGACAGCGCCAAGACCACGACACCGACGCTCTCGAGCTGCTGCTGCAAGCGGTCGAGCATCGGCATTTCGGCGACGCAGGGCGTGCACCAGGTCGCCCAGAGGTTCAGCACGACGACCTTGCCGCGAAAGCGCTCGAGGTTAAGGCGGGCACCGTTCTCGTCCAGGAACTGGCTCGTGGGCGCCGGGAGGATCTCGCGGGCGGGGATGAAGTTTTCGATTCCACCCAGCTTCGAAGGCGGGGGATCGTTAAGACCGGAAAGCAGATAGACGGCGAAGGCTACGGCCGCCACAATGGCGCCGACGATCACAATCACAAGAATTCGCCAGGCAGGCATTCAAGGACTTTCGCGAGAGACGATGACGACGAACGAAATGTGGGGCGGGCGGTTTGCCCAAGGACCGGCCGCAATCATGGAGGAGATCAACGCTTCCATCGACTTCGACCGGCGCCTTTATGCCCAAGATATTGCCGCCTCGAAAGTCCATGCGGCGATGCTGGCGGAACGCGGCATTATCTCACAGGCCGACGCTGCCGCCATTTCGGGCGGGCTCGACACGATCAAGGCCGAGATCGATCAAGGGAAATTCACGTTTTCGCGCAAGCTCGAAGACATCCACATGAACGTCGAGGCGCGGCTTAAGGAGTTGATCGGGGACGCGGCCGGGCGGCTGCACACCGCCCGCTCGCGCAACGATCAGCTGGCGACGGACTTTCGCCTGTGGGTACGTGACGCTATCGACAGTCTGGACGCGCGGCTGGTGGCGTTTCAGCGGGCGCTGGTCGCGAAAGCGGCGACACATGCGGCGACCGTGATGCCGGGGTTCACGCACCTGCAGACGGCACAGCCGATCACGTTCGGGCACCATTTGCTCGCCTATGTGGAGATGGCAGCGCGGGACCGGGCACGGTTCGCCTCGACGCGGGCGTGCACGAACGACTCGCCGCTGGGGTCGGCGGCGCTGGCCGGAACGTCGTTTCCGCTCGACCGGGATGCGACAGCGCGGGGCTTGGGCTTCATGCGGCCGATGCGCAATTCGCTCGACGGCGTTTCGGCGCGGGACTTCGCGCTCGAGTTCTTGAGCGCCTGCGCGATCATGGCCACGCACCTGTCGCGGCTTGCGGAGGAGATCGTGCTATGGAGTTCGCCTGCGTTTAAGTTCATCACGCTCTCCGACGCGTTCTCGACCGGCTCTTCGATCATGCCGCAGAAGCGCAATCCGGATGCGGCGGAGCTCGTGCGGGCGAAGTGCGCGCGGGTGACGGGGTCGCTCGTCACTTTGCTCGGCGTGATGAAGGCGCTGCCGCTCGCTTATGCGAAAGACATGCAAGAGGACAAAGAGGCCGTGTTCGACGCAGCCGATTCGGTCGCGCTGGCGCTGGCCGCGATGACGGGGATGATCGGCGACCTTAAGGTCAACGAGATCGCGATGCGCCGGGTCGCGGGCGAGGGGTATTCGACCGCGACCGATATCGCCGATTGGATCGTCAGGGTCCTGAAGAAGCCATTCCGCGAGGCGCACCACATCACCGGGCGCATCGTCGCAATGGCGGAGGCGCGCGGTTGCGGGCTTGCCGATTTGACGCTGAAGGAGCTGCAATCGGTTGAGCCCGGCATCATCGCCGATATACAATCCGTGTTGAGTTTGGACGCATCGGTCGCCAGCCGCACTAGCTTCGGCGGTACGGCGCCGGATCGCGTCCGCGAACAGGTTCGTTATTGGCAGGAGCAGCTCAAATGATCGTGCGTGTGTTGGTCGTCGCGGCGCTGGTCGCCGGATTGGGCGTGTCGGCCTGCGGGAAGAAGGGGCCGCTGGAGCCGCCGAAGCCGAGTGCGGCATCGGTTCGCTAGATGGCGGCGGACATTACGCTCCGCGTGATCGTGCGTAAGCCGCCGCCGGGGGTCGCATTCGCCATGCAGTCAGGAAGCGATGCATTGATCGCGCCTGTGTCGGCCACGAAGACCAAGCTGACGTTCGAAGCTACAGCCACATTGCGCGCGGCAGCGGACGGTTCGCTTCGGCTAAGCGGGCCGATTGTTAAGGGTTCGGGCGATAAGCGTTTCGTCTACATCAACTCCGGCCAGCGCGCGGGGCAGAAAGAGACGTTTTGGGATCGGCGGGCGAAGGTGTTCCTGACCGACATCGGCCCGAAGCAGTTGCGCGCCTGCGCCGCGAAAGAGGCTGTGCTCGAAACGGAGATCGACGGGGTCGGCCGAGACGGCGGGCCGTGTTGCGCGACTGTGCCGCTTCTGGGCGGGTGGCGGGTGGTTTGAACGTTAGCGGCTGCGCTGTTATCAACCACGCATGAACCATTTCGATTATCGCGACGGGCAATTGTGCGCCGAGGACGTGCCGCTTTCGGAGATCGCGGCCGCCGTCGGGACGCCGTTTTATTGCTATTCGACGGCGACGCTCGAGCGGCATTTCCGGGTGTTTTCGGAAGCGATGCCCAAGGGGGCGCTGGTTGCATATGCGGTGAAGGCGAACGGGAGCTTGGCCGTCATCAAGACGCTCGCGAAATTGGGGGCGGGGGCGGACATTGTTTCGGGTGGGGAACTTAAGAAGGCGCTCGCGGCGGGCGTGCCTGCTTCGAAGATCGTTTTTTCGGGTGTCGGTAAGACGCGGGCCGAGATGGCGGCCGGGCTCGACGCGCAGATCTATCAGTTCAACGTCGAGGGGGAGGAAGAGCTCGACGTTTTGAGCGAGGTCGCTTCGTCGAAGGGGGCGACGGCTTCGGTCGCGCTGCGGGTCAATCCCGACGTCGATGCGAAGACACTGGCGAAGATTTCAACGGGGAAGGCCGAGAACAAGTTCGGGATCGCTTGGTCGCGCGTGAAGGCTGCGTTTGCTCACGCGGCGAAGCTACCGGGCATTAACGTGGCCGGCGTGGCTTTGCATATCGGCAGCCAGATTACTGAGCTTGGGCCTTACCGCGAAGCGTTTGCGAAAGCGGTTGCGCTTGTCAAAAATTTGCGTGCGGACGGCTATCAGATTTCGCGGATCGACCTCGGCGGAGGCTTGGGCGTTCCCTACAACGACAAGATGGCGCCGCCCTTGCCGGAGAGTTACGGCGCCGTGGTGCGCGAGGCGGTGGCGGGGCTCGACGCGCAGCTCATCGTGGAACCGGGGCGGCTGATCACGGCGAATGCGGGCGTGCTCGTCGCGCAGGTGCTTTATGTGAAGCGGGGCGAGGCTAGGGAGTTCCTCATCCTGGATGCCGGGATGAACGACCTCATCCGCCCTGCCCTTTACGACGCCTGGCACGACATCGTGCCGGTGCGGCACAGCTCAGCACACGCCAAGGTTTACGACGTGGTTGGGCCTGTGTGCGAAAGCACCGACCTTTTCGCACGGGATCGTGAATTACCGGCCGTTTCCGCCGGGGATTTGGTTGCCATACTTTCGGCGGGTGCCTATGGCGCAGTGCAGGCGTCCAGCTACAATGCCCGCGGTTTGGCCCCGGAAGTGCTTGTTAAGGGCCGCCAATTTGCGGTCACACGGCCGCGGCAGACTGTCGACGACATGATTAGCCAGGAGCAGTGGCCGGATTGGCTCTAGCTCCGTCAGGTGCAAGCGTTTGAGCGAAGACCTCCATCTCGAGAACGAAGCCCAAGCGCGCGGTCTGCCGAAAATCGTGCAGCGCCACATCGCGCTCGCGTGGGCGTCTCTGTCGGCGGAGCGGTTCTGGCCGCTGTTGTGGCCTGCTGGCGGGATCGTTGGCGTATTCGTCATTTTGGCGCTCGCCAATGCGTTCGTTTATCTGCCGGAGTGGCTGCATCTTCTGAGCCTCGTTGGGTTCGTCGCCGCGATCGGTTGGGCGGTGATGCACTCGCTGCGGCAGACGTCGGTGCCGTCGCGTTCGCAGGTCGTGCGCCATTTGGAGCAATCGAGCGGGCTCGATCACCGGCCGCTGAGCGCGTTGGAAGACAAGCCAGCGACCGGAACCGACGACGATACGAAGCGGCTTTGGCATGCGCACCGGCAGTGGGTGCTGCATCACATCAACCGGCTGAAGGTCGGGTGGCCGCGGCTGTCGCTGGCGACGCGCGATCCTCAGGCGCTGCGCGTTTTGATTTCGCTCGCGATTTTGGCGCTCGTCGTGGCCAATTGGTCTGAGGTTCCGTCGCGGCTTGCCGCCGCTTTGTCGCCCGGTTGGGCGCAGGGGAACGGGCCTGCCACGTTCGAGGCGTGGGTCACGCCGCCGCCGTACACCGGCGAAGCGCCGCAGCATCTGACCGCGAACACGCAGTCGGAGGGCGTGGCGGTGACGGTGCCAAAGGGTTCCATCCTCACCGTGCGCACGCATGGCGACGCGTCGGCGTTGCTGCGTGTCGGGTCGCTGGGCAACTCGCTGCCACCGCAGACGCGGCCGGAGTTTATGCCGGCCGGCGGCGACGCGCGCGACGCGAAGCTTTCGCTCGAGCGGAACATGACGGTGCGCCTTTCGGTGAACGCGTCGCAGACCGGGATCTGGCGGCTTTCGGTGAAGGCCGACACGCCGCCCACGATCGCGTTCAAGACGCCGCTGCAGGTGACGAACGCGCAGTCGCTGAAGTTCAATTATGTCGTGAAGGACGATTATGGCGTGACGGCTGCCTCTGCCGAGATCGCGCTCGACCATAAGTCTTCGCCGTCGGATCGCACGCCGCCGAAACCGCTGTCGTTCGAACTTCCGCTGCCGCCTGCGCCGGCGCGCGAGGGCGATGCCATGATCTTCAAGGACCTGACCGCGCATGTGTGGGCGGGGTTGCCGGTGACGGTGACGCTGATCGCGCGCGACGAGGCCGGTCACGTCGCGAAGTCGAGGCCGATGACGATCGTGCTGCCGGAGCGACGGTTCAACGAACCGCTGGCGCGCGCGTTGATCGAGCAGCGGCGTAGCCTCGCGCGGGCGCCGTCGACCGCGCCTTACGTGGCGAAAGGGCTCGATGCGCTGTCGATCGCGCCGGAGCGGTTTACGCCGGATCAGCGCATCTATCTGGGTCTGCGCACGGCCTATTACATGGTGTCGCGCGCACGCGGCGCCGAAGACCTCGCGCCGGTGCAGCAGCTGCTGTGGGACATGGCGCTGACGGTCGAGGAGGGCGACGCGCCGCTCGCGCAGGAAGAGCTGCGCACCGTGCAAAAGAAGCTGATGGACGCGCTCGCGCGTGGTGCGCCGGAGGCCGAGATCGAGGCATTGATGGCGCAGCTTCGGGCGGCGATGGAACGTGCGCTCAAAGCGATGGCTGAGAAAGCCAAAGGCCAGAGCCCGATGGCAGGCGCGGGCGGGCAAGTCGTGCGGGCGCAGGATCTGCAAACGATGCTCGATCAGATTCAAAACTTGGCGAAGCAGGGGTCGCGCGCGGCAGCGCAGCAGTTGCTGTCGCAGCTGCAGGACATGCTTGAGAACATGCAGATGGCCGGTGGCGGGCAGATGACCGGCGAGCAGAAGTCTGCGACCGAGGCGCTCGAAAAGCTCGGGCAGATGATCGCACGCCAGCGGGCGCTGATGGACAAGACGTTTCGCGAGCAGCAGCAGGCGCTTGAGTCGGGTGTGAAGAAGCCGTCAGGCTTGAAGGGCGAGCAGGAGAAGCTGAGCGACGAACTCAGCGCCATGATGAAGAAGGCGGGACCCGGCGAGATGGCGCAAGCAATGCGCCGCGCGCAAGACGCGATGGACGACGCTGCCGACAAGCTCGCGAACGGCGAACTCGGTAGCGCGGGCGAGAACCAACAAAAAGCGATCGACGAGTTGCGCAAGGGCGGCGAGGCGGTAGCGAAGCAATTGCTGCAACAAATGCAGGCGCAAGGCGCCGTCGGGCCGGGCCAAGGCATCGGCCAAGGCGAAAACGAAGACCCGTTCGGGCGGCCGCAGGCATCTTACGGGCAATCGCTCGGCGGGTCGGTGAAGGTGCCGGACAAGCTCGACATTCAGAAGGCGCGCGAAATCCTCGAAGAGCTGCAGCGCCGCGCCGCCGAACGCGGACGGCCGATCAACGAGCTCGAGTATATCGACCGGCTTTTGCGGCGGTTTTAGCTGCGCGCTCCCACGGCGGTTCGCCTGCCCACGCTTTTGCCAGCATGTCGATGAGTGCGCGCACCTTGGCGTTCGGCGCGGCGCCGGGTGCGTAGAGCGCATGCACCGTCAGTTCGCGGATCGTGTGGTCACCAAGGACTTGCACCAAACGGCCGGCGCGGAGATCGTCGCAGATGCTGAACGTCGGCTGCTGGATGAGGCCGACACCTTCGAGCGCGGCGACGCGCAACGCATCGCCGTTGTTAGCGACAAGCGAGCCCTTCACCTTCACGCGTTCGAGTTTGCCGCGCGGGGCCGTGACGTGCCATTCGTCGCGCAGCGACCAGTAAGCGTAGCCCAGGCAATTGTGGCGCTTCAGGTCAGCCGGGGTCTTCGGCATGCCGTTGCGGCGAAGATACTCGGGCGAGCCCACGATCATGAGACGCGCGGGCGCGAGGCGGCGGGCGATCAAGCTCGAGTCGGCCGGCACGCCAACGCGGATGACGATGTCGTAGCCCTCCTCCACCAAGTCGACGGCGCGGTCGTTTAGCGTGAGATCGATTTCGACACCGGGATTTTCGCCCAAGAAGCGCGCGATCAATGG